>CAYYHA010000168.1:0-9397 GCA_964471535.1 uncultured Myxococcia bacterium
GACGCGACGGCACGGCGGTGGCGGTGGGGGAGGGCCGGGTCCTGTGGATCGGAGGTCGGGATGCTGCCGGGGAGGCCTCGGCGGCGATCGATCTCTACGATGCGAAGAGTGACCGAATCTGTCCCGTCGGGAGGCTGGCGGCGGCGCGGTGGGGCGCCACGGCGACGCGCCTCGACGACGGCCGGGTGCTGGTGGTCGGCGGGTGGGGTCGCGGCGGGGTGCCCACGGCGCAGGTGGAGGTACTCGACCCCCGTGTCGTGCCCGACCGATCGAACTGTGCGGCGCTCGAGGGCACCCTCGACCGCGAGGCCCAGGTGGGCCACCTGGCGCGAGCAAGGCACGCGGCCGCCCGGGCGGCGAACGGCTATGTCGTGGTGGTGGGCGGCGAAGGCGTCGACGGGCTGCGCCTGGGCTCGATGGAGATCTGGGTCCCTGGTGCCTAGCGGGGTGCCCGGTGCGCCGGCGCCACGGCCGGCGGGCCGCCGCCCGACTTCGCTCGTTGCCCGGGTGTCCCGGCTTCAGCTGCTACACAGGGAGCGGTCCGGCTGCTGCGCAGGATCCGCCTGCGGCTCACAGAGCCAGGTGTTGTCGGGCATCTGACCGCTCGGGATCGTCCGGCCGCAGGCGGTCACCGCCAGGGTGGGGAAGTCGTCGGCGTCCGACTGGAAGATCATCGTCACGTTGTCGGGTTTGCCATCGCCCCGGGGCTGCGTCCGCGTATAGGTGACGCGGACGAGGAGCTCGCCGCCGGGATCGATGGTCATCGATGCATCCGGCTCGAACTCGTAGGTGAAGGCCTCGGTGTCCCCCACCATGCAGTCGTCGGAGAGGGTGACCGGTTCGGTGCCCCAGCTCTGCAGCTGCAGCGTCCAGGCGAAGGGCGGATGGGTCCCGGTGGTGGGGTCGGGCTCCTCACCCGCCGGCAGCTCCTCGATGTCCCCGAAGTAGATGGGGTTGAGGTGGGGGCGGATGTGCTTGCCCGCGTTCTCCGGGGGCGGGCCGCACGCGGCGGCCGCGCCCGCCGCGAGGCCGAGGACGAGAAGGGTCTTGGTTCTCATGGGTCTCTCCTTGGGCCTTGAGGAAGCCACTCAGCGGTTCCGGTCGTAGAGTCCGTGCTTGCGCAAGAGGTCGTAGAAGTACTTGCGGTTGAGGCCCGCCTCCCGAGCCGCGACGGCGATGCGCCCGCCCGCCCGCTCGAGCAGGCGTTTGAGGTACTCGTACTCGAAGGCGTCCACCAAGGATTCCTTCGCCTCCTTGAAGGGCTGAGAGAAGTCGACGCGGGGGATGGCCTCTGTGGCTTCGTCGGCGCCGGCCGCCGGACCTCCGAGCTGTATGCCCGGTGCATCCTCGAGACCTAGGTAGCGGAGGCGGTCGAGCACGTTCCGGAGCTCGCGGACGTTCCCGGGCCAGGCGTGGGCCAAGAGCTGCTCCCGCAGCGGCTCGGAGAGCTTCTCCCAGCCGTCCGCATCGTCGAGGAACTTCGAGGCGAGCAGGGGGAGGTCCTCCGGGCGGTCCCGGAGCGGCGGGAGGGCCACGCGCACCACGGAGAGGCGGAAGTAGAGGTCCTCCCGGAACTCGCCGCCACGGACCATCGTCTCCAGATCTCGCTTCGTCGCGGCGATGACCCGGATGTCGAGGGGACGGGGGCGGGCCGAGCCGAGGCGTTGCACCACGCGATCCTCGAGCACCCGCAAGAGCTTCGGCTGCAGGTCGACGGGCAGGTCGTCGATCTCGTCGAGGAAGAGCGTTCCGCCATGGGCCTGTTCGATGGCACCGGCGCGGGCCGCGGTGGCGCCGGTGTAGGCGCCCTTCTCGGTTCCGAAGAGCTCGCCCTCGATGAGGCTGCGCGAGATGGCTCCGCAGTCCACCACGACGAAGGGGGCATCCCGCCTCGGACTCTCCCGATGGATCGAGCGCGCACAGGCGCCCTTGCCCGTTCCCGTCTCACCGGTGAGGAGTATCGTCGCGTCGGTCCCCGCCACCCGCTCGAGCACCGCGAAGACCTCGCGCATTGCCCGGCTGCGCCCCACGAGGTCACCGAAGCGCTCCTTGTCGGATGGGGGCACGCTGGTGGATTCGTAGACGGGCTGGAAGAGCAGCACGCTGTTGCCGAGTCCAATGCGTGAGCCCGGACGCAACCAGGCTTCGCCCACCCGGGTACCGTCCACGTACGTTCCGTTGGTGGAATCGAGGTCGCGCACCACGTAGCCGTCGCCCTTGCGCTCGATCACGCAGTGGCGCCGGGAAATCGCCGCGTCGGGGATGCAAAGATCACAGCTCGGCTCCTTGCCGATCACCACCGACGGACCCTCGATCTTCATCCGCTGCCCGCTCGCACTGCCCTCGACGACCACCAGATGGACCTCCCGGCGGGTCGTCAGTGGGGCAGGTGAGGGAAGGACGTCGGTCGGTTGGCTCACAGCTGAATCCAGAGCACCTCGGTCTTGCCACCGCCCGCCACGTAGGCGCGGAAGGCCTTCCACCAGGCCGTGGTGGTCTCCTCGAGGGCACGACGCGCCTCCTCGATGGCGTCGTCGAGCTTCCTCGCCTCCGTGCGAAGGCGCTCGGTCTCCTTGCGCAGCGGCGTAAGATCGTAGACGCCGAGGTCGTAGCGCATCGCCGTCTCAGCGTTGACGAGCTTCCGCCGCTCCATCGAAAGCCGGAGCTCAGCCTGCGCCCGTGCGTGCTCGAGGCGGGCGAGCTCCACCCGCTTGTCTGCCATCTGCGTCAGTTCGGCGAGGGGGCCGCCTGGCCATTCGAGGGATCCCACCGACGCCCGCCAGGCCTGCACCGCCGCGAGGGTTGCAGTGGCCTCGTCGAGCCACGCGGTGGCCACCGCCACCTGATCCTCCGCATCCGCCACCCACTTTTGCGCCGAGGGAGGAAGGCGCGGATCGTGGATGCTCAAGTACGCCACGTGCTGCCCACAGCCCGCGGCGAGGAAGAGTAGGGCGAGGAGAGCGCCTTGGGCCGTGCGTCTCATGCCGCATCCCCCTTTCGAGCCGTCTTCGCCGGCGTGGCCTGCGCCGGGCCTTTGCGAGGCGGCGGTGCTGCTCGGCCGCCGGCGCCGGGCAGGAGCCGGCCGCTCTCGGTGCCCTCGGGCAGCTTCTGCAGGGCGAGCTTGGCCGCCTCACCCAGCCCTTCCTGGGCGAGGACGTACGCGAGGTTCTGCCGTGCCGCCTCCACGCCCCCCTCGGCCGCCTGAGCGAAGGCCTCGAGGGCGCCGGTGACGTCACCCGCCTCGTAGCTGGCGATGCCGAGGAGGTTGACGTCCGCTGCGGCGCCGCCCACCTCCTGCACCCGGGCGAAGACCAGCCGCGCGGCGTGGGGGTCGCCGTTCTCGAGGAACCAGATCCCCAGGGCCCGCAGGCTGTCGGCATCCTCTGGGTTCTTGGAGAGGCGGGCGCGCAGCTCCTTCAGGCCGGCATCGGAGGTCGCGGCCCGGCGCGGCCGCAGGCGGTCGAAGCGTACGGGATCGCCCTCGGGCAGGCGGCCGGAGAGGCAGGCCCGAACCACCGGATTGAAGACGCCCCGTGACCAGGCCTGTCCGGCGCAGGCGCCGAGCGCATCGGTCGCCTGCTGTTCGAGCTGCTTGACCCGCGCTGCAAAGGCATCTCGAACCTGCTTCTTCTCCGCTGCGCTCAAGTCTGATGGCAGCTCGACCTTGGCGAGCCGTGCCGCCGCTTTCTTGCTCATCTGCGCCAGGCGCACCAGCGCCGCCGCGGTGAACAGCGGGCTGCCCTGCCGCGCCGCGTTCAGGTAGCTCTGCTCGGCCACCTCGATGAGGGCAACGAACTCCTGGATCGCCGTGAGGTCCGGCGGCGGCTGGTACTCCTCGAGGGCGTGGTTGAGCACCTCCGCCATCCCATAGTGGGCCCGCGCCTGCGCCTCCACCGAGGCACCCGAGGCGGCATCGAGCACCGAGGAGAAGGCGGTCTCGGCCTCGTCGAAGCGCCCCTTACGTACGTAGGCGAGGCCGATGCGCGCCAGGACCTCCGGGTTTCCGTCTGACGCGAGGGGACGCAGCTCGGCGAGAACGGTATCGGGATCCGCGGTGCGCTCGAGGAGCGAGGCGAGGGCCGCCGCCGCCTGCGCCCGTGCGGCCCCCTCGGCGCCGCGCAGCGCCTCCCGGTACAGCGCCTTCGCTCCCTCCACGTCGGCCAGCTCCTCCTTCAGCGCACCAGCGGCGGTGAGCAGGGCGACCCGCTCGCCCGGGTTCACCTCCGCCGCCTTCCGGAAGAACTCGATGGCGCGATCGAACTCGAAGCGGGCCGTGGCGGTACGCGCCAGGGTGGCGAGGATGCCTGCGAGCTGCTCGCTCTTCGGATACTTCTCCAGGAGCTTGTTGCCGATTTCGTAGAGCTTCTCGCTCTCGCCCGCGGCCCGGGCGGCCACGAAGGCGTTGAGCAGGGCGCGCTCGCCCAGCTCGGTGCCCTCGTAGCGTACCGCGAAGGCTTCGAGTTCGCTGATGCCCCCGCCTTCCTCTCCGGCGGCCTTCAGTGAGAGTTCGTCCAGACGCAACTGCTCGGCCGCCACCACGATGGGCTTGATCTCGCTCTTCACCTTCCCCGAGATGGGACTGTCCGCCGCGAGGAAGCGGTGCCCCGCGGCCATCAGTCCCTCGTAGTCGTTGATCGTCCGATAGCTGTCGAGGACAAGGTGCACCGCTGCGTTGGACTCGTCGGTGCCCGGATACTCGTAGGCGATGGCGGTGAGGCGATCGATCGCCTCTCGATAGCGGCCCTCCTCGTAGTAGGTGCGTGCGATCGAGAACTTCACCTTGCGCACGCGATCGGGCTTCGCCTCGAACTCGAGCATCTTCGTGCCCGCACGTCGCAGGCCGGCGCGGGCGACGACGCGCTCGACCTGCGTGTCGAGCTTTGCGTCGAGCGCCCGCTGCAGATGCACCACCGCATCGTAGTACGCGTTCTGCCGCTCCTTCTCGTCCTTCACCAGAGGCGCCGCCTCCAGGTAGCGGCGTCCCGCATTGAAGTCGTCCCCGGCGCGGGCGAGCACGTCGGCGAGGTTGAGGAGCACGTCGGCCCGCGCCTCGGTGTCGGGAAAGCCCGCGAGGTAGGCGACGTAGGCCTTGGCGACCTGCCGGGCGAGCCCTCGGCTGCGGCGCTTCATCGCCCGCGCCTGGGCGCGGGTCGCCAGATCCCGCCCGTACTTCTCGAACTCCTCGAGGATCTGAGCGCGGCTCTCTGGGTTGGTCTGGGGGTTGTGGGCCTGGCGCAGGCCGGCCTCGACGATGAGCGCGACGTCGTCCCCGACTCGGCTGTAGTTCTTGCTCCGTTTCAGCGCGGCGTAGAGCATGCGCGCGTCGTCGAGGCGGTCGGGGCTGTCGGGGGCAAGTCGCAAGAGCTCCCGCGCCACCAGGATCGCACCGAGAGGCTGGTTCATGATGCCGTAGCGGGAGGCCAGCTTCTCCAGCGCAGCGATGTACGCGGCCCGAGACGAGGAGAGGCTGCGGACGTAGCGCACTGCATCCTCCGGCTTGCGTTCGCGGGTGTAGCAGTAGGTGAGGTCGACCAACGCCTCCCGCCGAACGTCGATGTCCTGCCCGGAGGCACTCTGCCCGGCCTCTGCTACGTCCGAGTGCTTCTCCGCCGCCTGCAGATAGGCCCGGGAGGCCAGGATGGCCTTCTCGAAGGCGTCGAGCGCTTGCTTGCAGTCGCCCTTGTTCACCCGCACCCAGGCCAGCTTGTAGAAGGCGAGACCGGTGACGCGGCCTGGTTTGCCGCTCAAGATCTTCCGGTAGTACGCCTCCGATTGGTCGAGCTTCTGCTTGTCGAAGTAGTAGTCGCCGAGCACCAAGAGCGCCTCGTCCCGCAGCGGGCTGTCGGGATACTTCTCGACCAGCTCCAAGAGCGTCTTCTCCATCTCCTCGAAGTTGCCCAGCTCGCGGTGCTCATGGCCGATGTTGAAGAGGATGCGGGGCGCGAGCGGTGTGTCGGGAAAGCGCTTGAGGACCAGTCGGTAGGTGCCGATGGCCTGCTCCTTCAGGAGGCGGACCTGCGGCACGTGGAGCGACTTCGTGGAGCGCTGCTCGCGCTCGTAGGCCACCTGGTAGTGGTACTTCGCCTCCTCGGAGAGCAGCTCCGCGAGGCGGGTGTAGAGCTCGGGCAAATATGGGGCGCCCTGCGACTTTGCGATGGTGCGCCGCGTCTCGTCGATGGCGTGGCGCACCTTCGTGATGCGCACTCGGAGCTGCTCCACGTACGGTGGATCGCGGACCTCCTTCACCGCATGGCTGCAGGCACCGGCGACCACGAGCACCGCAGGCAGGATCCGCCACAGGTGGCGCGCCCGCCGGGCCGTACGTTTTCTCTCCGCCGTCCGCCCCCTGCTGCCTGCTAGTCGATGCATCGGTCCTCCGCGAAGACGACGAAGTCATCGAGCTCGTCGGTCCAGAACTCTCCCTCGAAGCGGAAGAAGGCCCGCTCGCCCGTGAGCGGAATCTCCGGCGGAGGCGCTTCTTCGACGCCCGCCGGGCGGCGGCGGCCCCGGAGCAGGGCCACGCCGAGCTCGTGGAGGATGAGCCGCACGCCCTCCTCGGCGTAGAGGAGGTCGTTGGCCAGGGCGTCGACCTCCTCGGCGATCTGCCGGTCCTCCCGGCGTCGCGCTTCCGCCAGACCCCGGTCGTAGAGGTCCAGGAGATCGGTCGCGAGCGGGGTGCCGAGCTCACCCGCCAGGGCCTCGACGCGCGCGCGTTCGTCCTCGAGCTTCAGGCGGAAGCGGGTGAGCGGTCGGGTGGCGCCTCGCAGCCCCGCCGCGGCTCGCAGCTCCGGAGACTGCTGTAGCGGAATCCCGCTGTAGATGGCGTCGATGGCCGCACCATGGCGCTGCCGCAGGCGCACCGCCGCTTGCCTGGCTGCCCCGAACTGACAGAGGCGCCGCAGGCACAGGGCCTCGAGGAGGAAGCGCTCCGGTGCGATGAGATCGGCATAGACGGGGGCGTCGAGGGCGAGGAGCAGGCCGAGGGCCCGCCGCGAGTCACCGCTGTAGTAGGCGGTCCAGGCCATCTCCAGGAGCAGCTCGGGGTCATCGGGCGCGATGGCGCGGATGGCTTCATAGTGTTCGAGGGCCTTGTCCCAATCCTTTCGCTCGAACTCGATCCGCGCCAGGCTCCTGCGCACATCGATGGCGAGATCCTGGGGAAGGTTCTTTCGCTCGAGCAGCGCCTCGAAGTCCGCTTCCGCCCCTTCGAGGTCTCCCCGGGCGACCTTGCGCACCGCCTTCACGTAGTCGGCCCGTGCCCGGTACGGGGAGGAGGCAGGGATCCGATCGAAGCGGGCCTCGGCCCACTCGTCGAGGCCCACGCGGGCGCTGTTGAGGCCTTGCAGGTAGTCGACGAAGGCCTGTGCATCCGCGGGCAGCTCGCTGATGTCCGCGGTGGCAAGGAAGCCGCGCACCAGGGTCTCCTCGTCGTGGGGTCCCCCGAAGACGATGCGCTCGAGTCCCCGGATGGCCTCCGGCAGAAGGGTCACCTCGCGGCGAGCCTGCGCGATCTCGAGGTACCAGAGCGAGGCGGCGTAGGTCAGCCCCAGGTCCTCCGCACTTCGGGCCATCAGGCGCAGCGCTCGGTCGTAGCGCGGGTCGTCCGGGGTCGCACCCTTCAGATACTGGTGGGCGCCGCGAAACGCGAGGATGGGGTCGCCGGCCTGCGAGGCCGCGACGGCGGCGGAGTAACCCGCCTCCCGATCGCTGGGCAGGGTGGCGGCGCAGCTGCAGGCCAAGAGGACACAGAGCGTGGTGATCCGAAGCGACATCGTCTTCAGATGGACAGGCCCAGACCGATCCAGATCTCGTTCTGGATGTCGCTGGTGGTGAGGAAGGCGAGGTCCCGGACGTCCAGCCGGAACGAGACGTTCTCGGACGCGTAGAAGCGGAAGCCCAGCCCCACGTCGACCGCTGGGCGGATGGAGCGGGTCAGGATGCCCGCGCCACCACCTACGGTGGTGAAGATCTCACCGTAGATGAGCTTCCCGTTCAGCCACGCGCCCTTCCAGTAGATGGGCTTGAAGATGAAGTTGGAGGTGGCGTAGGCCTGCACCACCTCGAAGGGCGTCGGCCGGATGTCGAGCGCCTCGAGGTCGTCGTTGAGCGGCGTCCGGATGGGGATGGAGTAGGTGCCCTGCAGCATCTCCCACGCGAAGGTCTCGTTGAAGTGGTAGGTGTAGGCGAGGCTGATCGTCAGGCCCTTGGTGAAAGCGTCCAGCGGAAGGAGGCCGATCGCGACCCCGAACTCATGCGTTTCGAGGTGGCGCCGGTTCTGTACCGCGACGGTCGCGAGGCGTGTCGACTCGTTCTGCGCGTGCGCCACGGGTGCGAGCCCGATGGCCGCAGCGAGCACGGCGACGGTCGCGCCGATCCTGGCTCCCTGCCCGTCTTTCATCCGAGTGTCCTCCCAAGGAGAGGCGTCATGCGCTCCGGAACATGAATGGATAGGCGATGATGACCTCCCCGCCCCGTGGCTTGGGGAAGCGCATCTTCCGAATGACCCTGATGATGCACTGCGAGACCTGCGGGGAGGAGAGGGTGCTCGACTTCTCCCGCGGATTCGAGACCCGCCCGCTGGGGCGGACCGTCCATTCGAAGGTGATCTTTCCCGACAGGGACGGATTCTTCAGCAAGGCGCGCTCGTAGCAGCCCTGGATGGCGCCTAGGTGTTTGTTGATGGTTTCGATGACCTCGGCTCGGGAGAGCTGGCCGCTGACCTTGGTCATGGCGCTGAAGCCGGAGACTCGCCCGCGCACCTTGCCCGTTCCCTTACGACCGCGGAGCTTCCCCGCCTTGCCGGCGATCTCCTTCCCCGACAGGGTGCCCACGTCGACGCTCCCACCGCGCGCCAAGTTGATCTTGCCGTCGGGCAGGGCGGCGAGGGTGCCGGCGACCCGGTGGGCGCCGCTGGTCGGCCGTCCCTTGAAGGCCTCGATGTTGGACACCACCTCCTTGAGGGTCTCGCCCTCGCCGGCGACCGGACTGCGGAGCTGATTGATGAGTGCCGTCGCGCCGCCGCCCCCGCCGCCGCGGCGCTTGATGCGCCGCTGGATGCGGCGCTCGAGACGCTTGGAGATCTTGGGCTTGGCTTCCGTGGGATCCACCTTCTTCGGTTTGGGACGCTTGGGCTTCGGTCGTCGCCGGCGCTTCTTCTTCGGCTTGGGCTTGTCCGGATCCTTCACTTCCTTCACTTCAGCGAAGGTCTCGGCCAACTGCGGATCGGCCACCGGCAGGGTGACGTGGAGCACCGAAGCCGAGAAGACGAGACTCAAAGCGAAGAGGAGATGCGCGGAGATGGCCAGGCCCAGGCTGATGCCCCAGAGCTTGGCGCGGAAGGGGTGCTTGGCGCTGCGCGGCATCAGCGGGGGGTGGTAGACCCGGACGTGGTAGTCGA
>CAYYHA010000169.1:0-9288 GCA_964471535.1 uncultured Myxococcia bacterium
GCTTGTCCTGGCTCGGCGTTGCAGACCGTGGGGCCGGTCGGGTCGTTCGGGTCGCAGACCCGGATGCCGGCGGCGGTGCAGGCGCCGGTGCCAGCCGTACAGAGGGTACCGAGGTCGGCCCACGTGTCGCCCTCGTCGGTGAGGCCGTCGCAGTCGTCGTCGCGGCCGTTGCACACCTCCTCGGAGGGCGGGCCCGCTTCGGCGGAGCACTCGGTGGGTCCGTAGGGGTCGAGGGTGTTGCACACGTAGATGCCCACGCCCAGGCAGCCCCCCTCGCGGACGGTGCAGGGCTCACCCAGGTTCGCCCACTGGGGCTCCTCGTCGGTCTCTCCGTCGCAGTCGTCGTCGACGCCGTTGCAGATCTCGTCCGTGGGCGTCCCCGGGGCGCCCGAGCAGACGGTCGGGCCCGAGCGATCCTTGGGGTTGCACACGAAGAAGCCGGCGGTCTGGCAGGCGCCGGTCCCCACGAAGCAGGTCTCCCCCAGGTTGGCCCAGGCCTCCCCCTCGTCGGTCTCGCCGTCGCAGTCGTTGTCGAAGCCGTCGCAGATCTCCGGCGGGCAGCTGCCAAAGCCCTTGCCCCCGCAGTCGCAGGCCCCGAGGGCGAGGGCGAGGAGGCACAGCGGCGCGAGATGGCAAAGAGGTCGGATCCGGTCCAGGCTTGGGTGCATCCGTGGCTTCCTCCCCTTCGTGCTCCCGCGTTTCAGCCTAGCGAATGGGCGTCCATTCGTCGCCTCCCGGCTGGGTGCGCCCCAATGCCTGCTTTGCGCCGCTCCCCCATGCGGGTACGCGGGGGTGGGGACCCGGGGCCGGTCCCAGCGGGGGGAGGAGGCCCCAGCCCCTCGACCCAAGCCAGGCCAAGTCGCTGATTTGTCCTGGGTTTTCCAAGGCCTTGCACCGGGATCGCTTCCTGCATGCCAAGGACCTGCCATGCGCAAGAGACCCGGAATGCCGCTCACGTCTTGGTACGTCGCCCCCAGGGGGGCCCGCTGGCTGGGGCTCGCTGGGCTCGCCTGCGCCGGCCTGGTCGCTGGGTGCAGCCCCACCGCCGACCTCGAGCACCTGCCCCTCGACGAGATCGACGCCCGCATCGAGGCGCCCACCGGAGCCCTCGAAGAGACCGATCCCATGCGCCTCGCCTACAGCGTGTTGGAGACGGCGTACGTCGTCGAGTCGCTGGAGACGGCCGCCGAGGTGATTCCCGGCCTCGACCGCTTCCGGCTCTTCGACCGAATGGATGCCGAACGCTGCCACGTCCCCTACAAGGAGGGCGCCCTCGTCGATTACACCTGCCTCGGCTTCCCCAGCGGGACGCTGCGGCTGATTCCCGTGCACGCAGCGGCCAACGAGAACGGCGACTACGACCTGCACTTGAGCAGCGTCTCGCTGGACGGGAAGGCGACCCTGTTCTCGGACGTCCGGATGCGGGTCGAGGGCATCGCCAACCCCCTCGTCGACGAGATGGTCCGCCTCTCGGTGCGCTCCATCTCGGAGGGCCTGCCGCGGCGCTACGACAGTCTCGATTCCACCGGCATCCGCCTCGACAACACTGCCGATGCGGAGCGCATGGACTGCGTGACCGAGGTCTACGGGGAGACCTTCGCGTTCCAGCTGGGTGCGGTGCGCTTCGGAGAGCGCGTCGAGTTCGAGCTCTCGGACGCCCGCAACCTTTGGGAGTGCCACCTCGATCTCGAGGGGGCCCGGGTCACCGGGGGGCAGTGCCAGACGCCCCAGGGTGAGGGCGACTGGGCCGTGTTGAGGTTCTAGTGCTCCATACGTCTTCCACGAGGTCGCAACGATGAGGGTTCGCTCGCTCGCTTGGCTGCTCGCGTTCCTCGCGGTGGTCGGCTGCACCGACGCCCGCCTGTGGCGCCCCGGGCGTCTCGAGCGGGTGGATGGGGAGCCGCCGGAAGAGCCCCCACCCCCCGAGGAGCCCATCCGCTACACCGTCGGCGACGTCTTCTGTACGCCGCCCTCCAAGGAGGTGACCATCCCCTTCAAGCTCCTCGTGATCCTCGACTACTCGGGCTCGATGGATCAGAGCGACCCGCAGATGCTTCGCATCCAAGCGGTCGAGGACCTCATCAACTCCTTTGCCGACGAGCCCTTCGTCTACTTCGGCTTCCTTCGCTTCGGCACCAATCCGGTTCCGCTGCCGGGTCTGGACAAGGACTTCACGAACAACCCGCAGATCATCCAAGCGGCGCTCACCGAGCTGCGGCGGCGCAACACGGTGCCGGAGGGAGCCACCAACTACCAGGCAGCACTCGAGTGGGCCTACGAGGCGATTCAGCAGGATCGGGACCGACCCGACCACATCGCCGGGACGAAGTACGGCATCCTCTTCGTCACCGACGGGCGGCCCAACGAGCCGGAGCAAGGCGACCCCGATCAGGCGCTTGCAGCCAACCGGCCGAAGATTCGCGATCGCATCACCGGCTGCGACGGATACAAGGCCGACCAGCCGCTCAACACGCTCACCGAGTTCATCAACACCTATTTCATCAACACCTCCGGGCCGGATCCCCTCGCCAGCGATCTCTTGCGTGACATGGCCGAGGGCACGGGGACCGCCCCCTGCGACCCCGACAATTGGGGTCGTGGAAAGTTCACCGAGGTGAACGATCCTGGCGACCTCGTCTTCGAAGTGGACCTGCCCCGCATGCGGAAGGTCTACGTGAACGACGGAAAGATGGTCTTCATGAACTACAACGTCCGCAGCGCGTGGAGAAACGGCGAGGTGCAGATCGTCCGGGACAGCGATGGCGACGGACTTCCAGACTTCATGGAGTCCGACGTGGTGGACCCGGACGATCCCTGGGATTCCAGCGCCTGGGACTACGACACCGACGGCGATGGCATCAGCGATCTCGTCGCCTGGGCCCTCGGCATGATGACCAACCAACAGAACGTGACCCGACCCTACCCGCGGCCGCCCACGCTCCCTGCCACCGACGAGGCGGGCCTCTTCGAGGACCCCGGGCTGCAAGCGCCCAGTGAGTACGACAAGGATGGCGACGGACTCACCAACGACGAGGAGAGCTTCCTCGGCACCGATCCCGCCTACGCGGACACCGACGAGGATGGCATCTCCGACTTCGTCGAGCTTCGCTTCTTCATGAACCCCCTCGACCCCCGCGACGCCGCCACCGACCTCGACGGCGATGGCTTCGACTCGAAGACCGAGGTCGAGACGGGCATGGACCCCTTCCACGCCGAGAGCGACACCTTCCGAGAGACCTACGCCTACCGCATCAGCCGAGGGGACGAGTTCACGGTCGAGGAGGAGGGTGCGATCCGAAGCTGCTACGGGTTCACGATCGAGAACGTGCTCTTCCTGCCGCGCCGTCACATGGACGGGAGCGAGCGGCCGAACAACCTCTTCGAGCTGCAGTTCATCGACAACACGCGCCTGCCCGTGGGACCCCCCGAGTACGACCACCGGCGGGAGACGGTGCTGGTCGATGCCGAGCGCGATGCGGCCGGGGGCTGGTACCTGAAGCGCACGCTGCCCGAGCACTGGTAGGCCGCGCCCGAGGCCGCGGCACTCGGCTGGCGCCGGTGGGTGCCCAGCCGCCCCGCCGTTGCACATCGCCGGGCCGGGCAAGGGAGTGGCCTAGGTTTCTGTGGCCGTATCGCCGTGGGAGGCCTGGAAGTCGAGAACGCGCCGCTTGGACAGATCCCGCAGGGCCCGCAGCGTCTCGAGCTCGCGGATGGGGGAGGCCAGCACGATCGAGGCCACGTCCCGCTGCCCGTCCACGAGGGGCAGCACCGCCTCCTCCCGGGACGCCACGGCCACCGGCTCGCCGGTGAGCACGGGGATGCGCTCGGGCCCGAGGTGCTCATAGAGGTGGGCGCGCTGCCGCGACTCGATGCGAGCGAGCGCATCGCGCACCCGGCGATCCCCCGGATCGCTCTCGAGGAGCGCGCCGACGACGTGCGCCGCCTCGTCGTACTGCTCCTCCCGGCTCAAGATCTCCGCCTGAGCGAGGATCTGTTCGACGGGGTCCCCATCACGCTCTACGCCCTCGACCCGGGCGAGTCCCAGGCTGACCAGCTCCTGGGTGCGGCGGAGCAGCGCCGGCCGCGAGAGGCCGAGGGCGAGGCGGATCTCTCCGAGGGTGAGGCCCTGGGCGGCGGCACGCAGCACCGTGCGCGCGGCCGGCAGGAGGTGGGTGTTGCGGTCCTGGCCGGTGGCGATGAGCCGCGCCCGCTCGTCGGGGTAGCGCTGGTCGAGCGCGGGCCACTCGTCGAGGTGGCGCATGCCCTCGTAGACCAGCTCGCGAAGGCTCACCGAGACGCACACGCCGCCGTTCGGCGTTGCTGCATCGTCGAAGAGGAAGGTGCCATCGGCCTCCAGGAAGAGATCCAGCAGCCGCTCGACCGCCTCCACCTCGTCGGCGAGCTTCAGCCAGGGACGGTGGGCGCTCTCGGGTGCGAGCATCTCCAGCGCGCCGTGCGCTTCCGGGCGCTCCGAGACGCGGACCACCTCACGATCACTGAAATACATCCAAACGGTGGCCCCGTTGCGCTCGACCTCGAGCTGGCCGGCCGCGCGGGTGGTGTCCGCCCACTGCAACAGATCCGGCAGCGGCATCGTGTGTAGGTCTCCCCGGATCATCGTCGATGGCCCCGCTTTCGTCTACGATGCGGATCGTGTCCCGCATCAACCCCCTGGCGAAAGAGCTCTCTGCCAAGATCGTGTACTACGGTCCGGGCCTCTCGGGTAAGACGACCTCCCTCGAATTCATCCATCGGGCGATCCGACCCGACCGCCGGGGCGAGATGGTGTCGCTGGCCACCGAGGGGGATCGCACCATCTTCTTCGACTTCCTTCCCCTGCAGATCGACCGCGTGCGGGGCATGGACGTTCGGCTGCAGCTCTACACCGTGCCGGGGCAGGTGTACTACGCCGCGACCCGGAAGCTGGTGCTGAACGGTGCCGACGGCGTGGTCTTCGTCGCCGACTCACAGGCCGATGCGCTCGAGCGAAACGAGTCTTCGCTCGAGGACCTGCGAGCGAATCTCCGCGAGCTCGGCATCGATCTGGATCGCTTTCCCCTGGTCCTGCAGTACAACAAGCGGGACCTGCCGGGAGCACTGCCCGTCGACACCCTCGAGTCGCACCTGAATGCGCGTGGGGTGCCAGCCTTCGAGACGGTCGCCACGCGTGGCACCGGCATCTTCGACGCGCTGAAGGCCATCGTGCGCCTGACCATCCGCAGTCTGAAGGCGCAGGCGGTGGCGGCGAAGGCCGGCCGCGCCGATGCCCTCACCGGGCGCGAGGAGCGCGAGCTGCAGGCGCGGCCGGCGCAGGTACCGGCCGCGGCCGACGAGGTGCCCGAGGCGCGCGCCGCCGAGGATCTGGCCCGCGCCGATGTGCGCTCGGGTCCGAGCTTCGCCGCCCTCTGGGCGCCCCACGACGCCGCGGTGGTGCGCGAGGTGGAGGCGCAGCTCGGCGAGCGCTGCTACGGTGCGGCGGTGCGCAAGGCGGCAGAGGCCGTGGCGGAGATCCTCGATCGCCTTCCCGGCTCCGGGGAGGCGGACGGACCCATGTCCAAGGCGGTACTCCTAGGTCTCGACGGGCGCGAGTTCTTGCGCCTCTCGCGTCTCGCGAGCCTCCCCGACGAAGCGATCACGGAGAAGGATGCGCTCTTTGCGCTCTATCTGCTGGTGGCCTCGCGGGTGAAGGCCGACGCGATCTGAGGGGCCGCGCCACGGCGCTCTCGTTGGCGAGGCGCTCGGCGGCGCACCAGACGACGCCCATGATCGAGTGCTGCGGATTCACCCCGATGTTCGTGGGGAAGACGCTGGCATCCATCACGTAGAGGCCCCCGACGGAGTGGCTCTCTAGGGTGGGCCCCACGACGCTCCGGCTCGGGTCGGCGCCGGCCACCGCCGTTCCGAAGAGGTGGGTGGCCATCAGGTGAAAGTCCCGGTGGGTGACGGGGCCCTCCTCCAGGTACCGGATCTCCTCGGCGCGGCGCAGGATGGGCGGGCGGGAGCTCATCCACGGATAGACCTCGGAGGCGCCGGCGGCGAAGAAGAGGCGGGCGGCCAGCACGATGCCGTCGCGGAGGCGTTCGAGGTCGCGCTGCGTCGGTGCATAGTGGATCTTCGGCCCCCCGCCGAGGCGGCGGCGGATGCGGCCCTTCGCCTCCATGCGGCACATCACCGCCCACTGGGCGTAGTGGTCGAGTTCGGCGAGGCGACGCTGCCAGGCCGCCCCCGTGCCCGGCAGGCGCGCGGCGAGCATCTCCGGGGGCAGGGAGAGCGACTCGATCTTGTAGCCCCGCTCGAAGCAGGGCACCTGATAGGCCTGGGTCGCGCCGAAGCCCATGCCCACCGGCTCGGGGAATCGGGCGACCACCGCCGTCCCGGGGTGGGCCTGGAAGCGCTCGCCCACGAGGCGCTTCAGGCCGCTGTGCTGGAGGATGAGCGGGGTGTGGACCACGCCTGCGCTGACGACGACGCCCCGCCGGGCGCGGATGCGCAGCGGCGCCACGGGCCGGCGCGTCGCCGGCTCGAGGCGATGGCCCGTGACCCCCACGGCCCGGCCCCCGCGGATCTCTACCCGTTCGACCCGCGCGAGGGCGTGGAGGCGCGCGCCGTCCCGCAGGGCCCGGGGGACGTAGCTTCTGTCCATGCTCTGCTTGGCTCCGGTGGGGCAGCCCTGCAGGCAGCGGGCGCTGCCCTGGCAGCCGGCGGCATTGCGACGGGTGGGGTGGCCTTCGAGGCCGAGGGCCGCCGCACCCCGCGCGAGCACCGAGGCGTTGCCGCCCAGGACCGCCTCCCCCGTCGGCGCCACGTGGGTCTCCGCCTCGATGCGTTCGAAGGCCTCGGTCAGCCTCTCCTCGGTGAGCACCTCCCCCAGGCCCCACGCCTCGGCCCAGTGCCGGCGGATCGCCTCGGGCAGGCGCCAGATGATGCCCGAGTTGATCGCGGTGCTGCCCCCGACCACCCGGCCCTGCAGCACCGGGAAGGGGGCCGGCCCCAGGGCGAGGGTCGAGCCCATGTCGCGGAAGAGGTCGCGCATCGTCGGCAGCATCTCGCGGGGGCGCGCGTCCATGGAGAGGTGCGGCCCCTCCTCGAGGAGGAGCACCGAGTGGCCGGCCCCGGCCAGCACGCGTGCGGCGGTCGCCCCGCCCGCGCCGGTGCCGACGACGACGAAGTCGGCCTCGTCCTCGAGGGGGCGGGCGGCGCGGCTCCGGCTCATCCTCGGCCCTCCTGCGCCCGCTCGAGTGTCGGCGCGAGGGCGGGCGCCCGGTCGTAGCCGGAGCGGGCCCGGATGGATGGGGTGCCGAAGAGGGCCATCGCCGCCACGATCTTCAGGAGCAAGGTCAGCTCCCGCACGAGGAAGCGCTTCGAGTGCAGCAGTCGCTCGAGTGCCAGCGCGCGGCGCTCGGGGGTGAGCGTGGGAAAGAGGCAGAGCCCCAGGCCGAGGAACGGGGGGCTCCACACCACGATCCACACGGCGAGGCGCAGCCCGAAGGCGGAGAGGCGGGTACCGTGGGACCGCATCGTCTCGTAGCTCTCGAGGTAGCGCACCTCCCCCGGCCGCGGTTGCAGCGCGCCGTTGGCCTCCCCTGACCGCTCCCCGAGGGCAGTGGCCGCCGGCGGCGCGAAGGCCGCGAGGACGATCTCAGCCCATCGGCGTTCGAAGGCCCGCATCGAAAATTGGTCATACCAATTTGGAATCCCTGTGTCAAATCGCCGGGCTATGCGCCGGACGTGCCGCGGGCAGGTGGGCTGGCCGGGGCAGGCGAGGGCACGCGGGCCCTCGGCCCCGGCGGCCGGGTCGCCGCAGGGCAGGCGGCACGCAGGCGGCACGGATCCGTGGTGTGGGTCGAGCCCGGCGCCGTGCAGGGGGTGCCGCGGCGGGATCAGCTCGGGGGCACGCAGACCCCGCCGACGTCGGTGGACTGGCAGAGGTCCCCCGAGCGCGGGCACTGCGAGGGGTCGGTGCAGGTGGCCAGGCAGAAGGCCGAGTCCACCGTCCCGTCGCCATCCCCATCGAAGCCGATGCAGGCCCCCATGGCGCACTGCCCCGTGTCGAAGCAGTCCGCGGTGCAGTAACCCCCGGCGACCGAGGTGTCGCAGAGGAAGCCGCCGGCGCAATCCCCGTCGGAGGCGCAGGGGCCGCCCACCGGGCTCGGGCCGCCGCCCCCACCGCCGCCGCCACCGCCGCTGCCGGTGCAGGCAAGCGGGCCGAAGCACTGGTCCACCGCACCGGAACAGGTGGTGCACACGCAGGAGCCGTCGGGGCAGCTCTGGTCGACGCAGGGCTGGATCACCTGGCTGAAGCAGTGGTCGCACTCGGGGCTCACCGGGCAGGCGTCGATGCACGCCTGGTCGCCTGCACAGCCCTCCCAGCAGCGACGCAGGTCCTCGCACGGCGGGGCGCTGACATCGCCCAGCGAGAGCGGCATCAGGGGAAAGTCGATCCCCTTGAGGGTCTTGCCCGTCTCGAGTGAGACGGTCTCCAGCTGGTCGGGGTTGCGCCAGAAGCCGAGGAGGTCGCCGTCACCGAGCTCGCCGTCGCCATTCACGTCGGCGAGGGCAACCACGTACCACTCCCCCGGATCGCTCTCGAAGTCGAAGCGGTACCCCTCGTCGAGGGTCGTCTTAGTCTCTCCACCGACGACCGCTTCGTCGTTCTCGTCGAGGACGAAGGTGCCCACCAGGACCGTGCCGACGTCGGGCACCGGCGGCTCCCCCACGGTGAAGAGTACCGCGGCGCGGGCCTCCTGCCCCGCCCCCGAGACCACGAGCACCGACTGGTAGGTGCCGTCGGCGAGCCCCGTGGTCGTCGCCTCGAGTTCGAGGGTCTGGGACTGCCCCGCCCCCAGGGTCCCGCTGCCCCCGCGCACGCTGATGTTGCCGGTGGGGCCGCCCTCGAGGCGGCTTTGGAAGGCGATGCTCTGGCCGCCGACGTTGCGCACCGTGATGCGGCCGTTCCGAGCGGTGCCTAGGTTCAGGCGGTCCACCGAGAGCACGAGCCGCGGCGGCGCATTGGGGCTTGCGCCCCCCACGGCGCGGAGCGCGGCGGCGGGATCCACCAGACCCGCGCCGCACCCTTCGGCGCAGCGAAAGGCCGCGTCGGCGGTCTCCTTGAGGATGCGTTCCACCTCCTGGTGCGTGATCGAGGGGTCGAGTGCCTTCATGAGCGCGGCGATGCCCGCGACGTGGGGGCTCGCCATGGAAGTGCCCTGCAGGAAGTTCACCTGGGGATCGGTGCCGCTGGGATCGAGGTAGGTGGAGAGGACCCCGTCGGGATATCCGTCGGCGTTG
>CAYYHA010000170.1:0-9267 GCA_964471535.1 uncultured Myxococcia bacterium
GGGTGAGCTTGGGGGTGGGGTGGACGCCGTACTGCGTGTCCACGTCCACCCGAGCGCCGGGCACGAGCAGCACCCCAGGTGAGCGTCGGAGGCGCCACTCGTCCTGCGCGAAGAGGCCTACCGTCAGGCGCTGCCCCGGGGAGGAGAGGCGCGGCGATTCGAGGTGTCGGAGGAAGCCCTCGGCCCCGACGGTGAGGGCGTGCTCGCCGATCTGGCCGCTGGCCAGGCTGCCCACCTCGCCTAGGTGCTCGAGGTTCAACACGTAGCTGTCCAGATCGTTGGCGCCCCGCTGGTCGGCCAGGAACTGGTCCCGGTAAAGGCTGTAGCGGGCGCGGGAGGAGAGGGTGAGCGCTGGCGACGGGCGCCACTCTGCCCGGAGCCGCGCCGAGGCGTCCTCGGTCGCCGACAGCTCGTCGAAGGTGGCGCCAAAGGGCCGTTCGTCCACGCCACTCTTCAGCGTTCGGCCATAGGCCACCCGCGCCGAGAGGTCGAGGTCGTCGCGCGCCGCCCAGACCACTTCCGCGGCACCGTCGAGGCCGTCGAAGGCGCTGCCCGTGGTGTCCTCGTTCTCCGGGTCCAGATCGAAGCCGGGACCCCGGTGCCAGCCTCCGGCAATCTTTGCCCGGACCGGGCCCTGACGGCCCGAGAGCCACGCCGTCACGTGGGAGTCGAAGAGGGTGTTCCCTTGCGCCTTCAGCTCGGCGCGCAGATCGCCTTCAGGGCGACGGGTGATGATGTTGACGACCCCGGCGATGGCGTCGGAGCCGTAGAGTGCCGAGTTCGCCCCCTTCACGATTTCGATGCGCTCCACATCGTCGAGGGAGAGCCGCGTCAGGTCGATACCGCCATTGACCCGGCCCGTCACACGCTCGCCGTCGACGAGCAAGAGCGTGTACTCGGGACCAAGGCCCTGGATGCGAAGCGCGAGGCCCCGAAAGGCGGGCGCCACCTCGAGGCCTGGGTGGAAGGCGAGGAGTTCGGCGAGGTCTTGAGCGCCGGAGGCTTCGATCTCCTCCCGGTCGATGACTTCGGTGGGGACTGCGGTGTCGGCGAGGCGCCGCTCGGCCCGGGAGGCGGTGACCACCACCGTCTCGGCGGCGAAGACGGGCGCCTCCTCGGATGGGGGGGTGCGTTCCTCTGCCTCCTCCTCGGCCCGGGCCGCGCCAGGCAGGGCGAGGAGCAGCAAAGCGGCGCCGAGCAGGGCCCCTACGGCGTGTCGAGCAAGGCCCATTCGAAGCGTACGAAGCCTGAGGTTCCATGCTCGTCGTAGAAACCGAGCATGCGAAACTTGTAGATCATGCCCTCGGTGCTCTGCACCAGGTAGAACAGGTCGGGCTTCGGCGAGACCCCGTGTGTCGCCGGATCGTAGTCGAACCATCGGGCGAGGTCGGTGATCGCCGTCTCCGGGTCCTCGTCCTCGTCTTCGGGGCTGTCGGGGGCATCGGTGATCCACTGCGCATCGGAGGGCACGGTATCGATGCCGTAGAAATCACCCGATTCGATGGGTGCCACACGGACGCCACCGGAGCCACTGGCACCGCCGTTGACTCGGACGACGAAGCGCCGGAATCCCAGATCCCAGGCCTCGCCCGTGGTCTCTGCCTCCGCGCCGCTGTCCAAATCGAAGGAGACCCAGCGCAGCGAGCTGCGGGCATCGGCCACGGTGACGGTGGTCCCGTCGGGCGTCGCCTCGGAGGTGAAGGCAGAGGGCGGGGCGCCCCCGTCCGTGCCACCGTCGCGCGCGGTTTCGACGACGCAGCAGTCGCGGCCGGCCCGGAGATCGCCGACGCAGCCGAGGAGGCTCGGGGTGAGGCAGAGATTGGCGAGGGCCCACGTGGCGAGGGCGAAGGCGACCGGGGGCGGGGCGGAAGGGCGACTGGGCATCGGGCTGGGGGGGCTAGTTCGCCAGGCCCTCGGGGACTTCGGCTTCGGGCACGACCAGCGGCGCCAGCTTGGCGAGGCGCGCCTCGTCGAGGGGCTGGCCCACCTCGGGGAATGCCAGGCCCGTGGGGGAGAGTTCGGGGACGAAGAGGATGGGCGTCGCCTCGCCGTCGTAGCCGAGCTGCACCAGGAGATCGGTCTCGAAGGCGCGGCAGCAGGCCTCACAGCAGTAGAAGGTCTCGGTGACTCGGTACAGCCCTTCGGGGAGCAACGGCTCGAGGTAGGCGGCCTCGGTGGGGTCGAGGAGGGCGAACCCCTCGTCGGCGAAGACCGCCCGGTTCAGGGTCCAGCCCTTGGGCAGGTACACCCCGGGTCCAGGGTTTCCGTGGTTGTGGAAGTAGACGAGGCGGCCCGGTGGCACGCCGGCCACCGCGCGCACAGTTCGGTAGAGGCCGCAGGCAGGGAGCGCGGGGGCGTCGTCCATGCGCCTAGCTTATCCGGGTGGAGAGAAGAAAAAAGGCCCCGGCCGCTCGGGCCGGAGCCACCCGTGGCGTCCCCGGCGGGAATCGAACCCGCGTTACCGGCTTGAAAGGCCAGCGTCCTGGGCCACTAGACGACGGGGACGGAGAGAGCCACTCGCGCTCAATGTGCGTTGTTTCGACGGTGCAGACGCTCGTTTCTCGTGGATGGGTCGTCTAGGACTCGAACCTAGGACCGATGGGTTAAAAGCCCACTGCTCTACCAACTGAGCTAACGACCCGTGGCTGGTGGGCCGGTTACTTTGTCACCTTCACCTGGATGCTTCCAGTCTTCCCCTCGATCTCGGCATCGACGACGGTCTCCCCGACCTGCGCCGGCCACAGGCCCCCCTGGCCGTCGATGGTGACGATCTTGGGATCCCGCGCCTTGAGGGTCACCTCCCGGCCCTTGAGGATCCGCCCCTGTGCGTCGTAGACGACGATCTTGGGTTCCACCCGCTCGCCCGACTCCAGGGAAAGGGTGAGCTCTGGGGTCTGAATCTCGATGCGCTCGGGCAGCACCACCTCGACGAGCGCCTTGGCGTCGAGGTCGCCTGCCTTCGCGTGGATGTAGGTGCTCCCGGAGGAGACGGCCTTGACGTTCCCACGCTCGTCCACGGTGGCGATCTCGGGGTTCTCGCTCTCCCAGGTGAACGTGATCTCGGGGTAGTAGTGCCCCCGGTGGTCCATCGCCCGCGCCGCGAGCCGCTGCACCTCACCGCGGCGGGTCAGCTCGAGGCGTGTCGGCTCGATCTCGATGTACTCGGCGTTCGAGCAGCCGAGCAGGGAGACGAGCAGGGCCGCAGCGAGGCAGCGCGCAGGGATGGCGAGGGGACGCGACGGCATACGAAGTCCTCCGGGCGGCCTGCGAGTACCACGGTCGCGGGCCCGCGGGCAATGCCCCGGCAGGGGCGCGCTGTCTCGTGGCAGCTTTGGGAGGGCGTCCCTACGCGGCCGCGTCCGCGCGCCCGAATCCTTGCCTGCCGCCCGGGGTGGCGCCATGCTTTGCCCGGCGATGTGGGAGGGTACGAGGCGCCTGCGTGAGCGCGTGGTCACATGGATTCTCCCCGGCCCGGATGCCATCGCCGCCGCGATCGCCATCGGGGTCGGGCTCCTGGCCGGCGCGGCGAACCTGGGCTTCCGCGCGCTCATCGAAGGCGCCGACTGGCTCTTCTTCGGGGTGCTGGGCGGCTGGCTGCATATCCGTCCCGGGGAGCCCGATGGGAACGTGCTCCTGCTGCCGCTGCTCCCCCTCGCCGGCATGGGCCTGCTCACGGTCCTCAACCGCCTCTTTCCAAAGGCGGAGCTGTGCGAGGCGAGTCTCGACGAGTACCTCGAGCGCGTGAACATCCGTGGGGGCTATCTTCCGCGCCGGTGGATCTTCTCCAAGACAGTGGCCACCGCACTCACCGTGGGCTCGGGGATGAGCGCCGGTCTCGAGGCCCCCATCGTGCAGATTGGCGGCTCGATCGGCAGCCTGGTGGCCCGCATCGTGGGGACCAGCTCGGCCCGCCTGCGCACCCTCATCGCCTGCGGTTCGGCCGCCGGTCTGAGTGCCACCTTCGGTGCCCCGATCACGGGCGTGCTCTTTGCGCAGGAAATCATCCTGCTGGGGGAGTACCAGCTACGCGCCTTCGGCCTCATCGTGCTCTCCAGCGCCTCCGCGATGGTCTTCAACCACTGGATGGAGTCCACCCACGAGGTGCTGGAGGTTGGGCAGTACGCCTGGGCCTACGAGCTGGATCTGCTCCTCTTCGCGGTGCTGGGGCTGCTCCTCGGCACCGTCTCGGTGGCCTTCATGCGCACCTACTACCGCCTCGAGGACTGGCTGCACGCGCAGGTCCCCCGCGGGTGGCGCCTCCTCTTCGGGGGCGGTGCGGTGGGGCTCCTGCTCATCTTCTTCCCCTGGGTTTCCGGCAACGGCTACGAGACCCTCAACGCGATCCAGCGGGCGCCCCACTGGCCGGCCTGGCTCCTCCTGCTGATCGCGGCGGTCAAGATCGTGGCGACCTCCCTGACCCTCGGCTCCGGCGGCTCGGGAGGGAAGTTCGTCCCCGCCCTCTTCATCGGGGGGACGGTGGGGGCAGGCTTCGCGCTGCTCGTGAACGAACTCTTTCCGGGAGCCGTCGAGCAGCCGGGTGCCTTCATGCTCGTCGGGATGGGCGCGATGCTGGGGGCGAGCTTCCACGCGCCGCTCACCTCGATCTTCTTCCTGCTCGAGCTGACGGGCGACTACGGCGCCGTCCTGCCCTCGATGTTCGCCACGGTCGCGGCCGTCGCCCTGGCCCGGGCCATCGACCGGGAGAACATCCTCACCTACGGCCTCGCCCGGCGAGGCATCCACCTGCACCAGGGCCGCGAGCACGCGGTCCTCGAGTCGCTCCACGTCAGCGCCTTCTACACGACCGACTTCCAGCCGGTCCCCGCCAAGATGCCCCTCGAGGACTTCTTGCACTACCTGACCAACTCGCGCTTCAACTACTTCCCCGTGGTCGACGACGACGGCAACCTGGTGGGCGTGGTGAGCAGTCAGGACGTCCGTGAGGTGCTCTTCGAGCGCGACGTGTGGCCGCTGCTCGTGGTGGGCGACATCGCCACCACCAAGAACCTCAAGACGGTCACCCCGCGCACCACGCTCGCCGAGGCCCTGGAGCTGTTCGGACAGAAGGAGCTGGATCAACTGATCGTGGTGGACGAGCGCGATCCAAAGAAGGTTCTGGGCATGCTGGGCCGTCAGGCAATCCTCGATGCCTACCACAAGGCGATCCTGCGGCGGGAAATCGCGGAGGAAGAATCGGCGTGAGCCGGGCTGATCCGTCGACCGGGGCGCCTGCGCCGGCAACCGAGATGGCCCATGCGCTCGAGACCCCCGAGCGTGTGGCGGTCGACTTCGAAGTGGCCGGTCTCGGGTACCGGGCGATGGCCTTCCTGGTGGACGCGGGGATCCTGCTTGCCGGCTGGACCGTTCTCCTCTTCCTCGCGGGCCTCCTCACGCGGGGCGCGTACCTCGGCTACTTGAGCGAGGCCGGCGGGGTGGTGCAGGCGCTCGTCGTCGTGGCCTTCTTTCTCCTCAACTGGGGCTATGCCCTCCTCTTCGAGTGGCGCTGGGACGGTCAGACGCCGGGCAAGCGCCTCGTGGGCATTCGGGTGATGCGCCTCGACGGGCGGCCCTACGACTTCCTCACCGCCGCGGTACGAAACCTCATGCGCGCGATCGACGGCTTCCCCGTGGGGACCTACGCCGTGGGACTCCTTTCGGTGTTTCTGACCCGAGATGGCAGGCGTCTGGGGGATTTGGCGGCGGGAACCGTACTCGTCCGCGACGATGCGGTCGACCTCTCTCTGTACACGGAGGATCCGGCGGCAGAGCCCTCGGCTGGAGCTGCGCTCGCGCTACCTGCACAGGTGGCGAAGCTCTCCGCCGAGGCCTACGAGCTCGTGCGCAGCTTCGAGGTGCGCGCCGAACACCTGACGCCAGAGGCGCGGCGCCGGGTGGCCTGCACGACGGCTGCCTCGGTGGGACGTCTGCTCGGCCTGCCCGAAGCTCGCATCCGCGTCCTCGAGCAGGAGGCGGGGGAGGCGGAGCGCTTCATCGCGCAGGTGTCCCGGGCGGCGCGGGTGCGCGGTGGAGGGGGCCGTGAGAGCGCCGCGGCGGTGGCGGGCTTCGTCCGGGAGCGGCACGCCGGGTGGGAGGCGCTCGATGCCGCGTTGAAGGAGGTCGAATCGGGAGTCCGTCTCGATCCCGATGCACTCGCAGCGCTGGATCGGCACTACCGGCGGGCGAGTGCCGATCTGGCCTACGCCCGGACCTTCTTTCCCGGATCGCGCGTCACCCTCTACCTGAACCGGCTCTGTGGGCGTGCCTACCGGATCCTCTACCGCCGCCACCGTCCGCCTCTGGCCGCCTTGCACGCCTTCTTCTGGTCCGAGGTGCCGGATGCGTTCTGGCGCTGCCGCCACGAGGTGCTCGTGGCGGGCCTGGTCCTGTGTGCCGGTGGTCTCCTGGGGACGGTGCTGACCGCTGCGGACCCAGAAGTGGCGACGCTCGTCCTCGGTGAGGAGGCGGTGCAGGGCCTCGCCGAGGGCCGGCTGTGGACCGACGGCCTCATCGCCGTGGTGCCCCCGTCGGTCCTCGGCGCCCGCATCTTCACGAATAACATCTCGGTGGCCTTTACCGCCTTTGCAGGTGGCCTCTCCGCCGGGCTGTGGACGCTCTTTCTCATGGCGCTCAACGGTGCACTTCTGGGCATCGCCTTCACCGCCGCCGCGCAGCACGGGCTGGCGCCGCGGCTCCTCGACTTCGTGGCGGCGCACGGCCCGGTGGAGCTGTCGGTGATCGTGCTCGCCGGCGCGGCGGGGCTGCGGGTGGGCGGAGCCTTGCTGTCGCCTGGGCGCCTGCGCCGGGTGGACGCGTTGAAGCTCCGTGGCCGCGACGGCGTGCGCCTGGCGCTGGGCGGGGCGCCGTGGCTCGTCGTGGTGGGCCTGGTGGAGGGCTTCGTGTCACCCGCCGCATTCTTGCCCACCTGGCTGAAGGGGGCCGTAGGGCTGCTCCTGGGGCTGCTGCTGTGGACCTACCTCTTGCGCCTGGGAGCCCGGGGCCGGGGGGCGCCGGCGGCCGTGGGATGAGTCCGCCGGGGCGCCCCGCGCCGGGGCGCCGCCTCCGCCGTCGCCTGCCGCGACCGAATCGCCTGGTAGGCCTCGAGAATCGCGCGCATCCGCGCCGGGTCGCCTCCATGGTCCGGGTGGTGCAGTGCGGCGAGCTGGTGGAAGCGCCGGCGCACCAGGTGGAAGGGGGTCCGGGGGCGAAGCCCCAAGACCTGGTAGGGGTCGGTCGCGTCGAGGCGTCGCACCCAGGCGTCCATGCGCGCGCGGATCTCCGCCCAACGCTGCCGGGCCGCAGCCTCGGCCTCCCGAGCGCGCCGGCGAGGCGAGCCCGACGCCTGATGGAGGAGGGCGGGCTCATCGGAGCAGAGCCGGCGGCGACAGCGGGGGCAGACGTAGTAGGCGAGCCCCGGGATGGCGGAGGGGCGCACCTCCATCGTCACCTCGCAGCGCCCACAGGTCCGCGCTGGGAACGCATCTGGAGGGCGGGGTTCCACGGCACGGGCGGCGGTGCTGTGTCCTTCGGTGGCTTCCACCGTCACTGTTGGGTGACGCCGTCCCAGCTTGCCCCATCCCCACATGTTGCACCCTGTTGCACCTCGACCGTATCCGACTCGGATCGGAGGTCAACTTTTTTGCCGTAGGGAGCGGCTGCTGCGGGCGTGCATCCCGTGGGCCGCCGGGTAGGCCGGGCCTGCGGGGGGCCGCCTGCTGCAGGGCGGCGCCAGGCGGAACCGCCGAAGGTGCTCAAGCGCCCAGCTGCGGCGGCGCAGTTTCCTCGTGGTCCAGTCCCCCCTCGGCGAGCTCGGTCAGATGGGGACGGAGCTTCTTCTTGACGCGTAGCTCGAGCTGCCGAGCACGTTCGCGACTGACGCCGAAGTGGGCACCGAGGGTCGCGAGGTGCATGGGCTCCTCGGCGAGCAGGCGGTGCTCCAGGATGTAGCGCTCCCGCGGGTCGAGGTGCTCGGCGGCAGCGGCGAGGCGCCAGCGCAGGGCCCGATCGAGTTCGGCGCGGGCGGTGAGCGCATCGGGAGGCGGGCTACCATCCCGCACGAGGTCGCCCAAGGTGCTCTCGGCGTCGTCGCCCACGGGCGTGGCGAGGCTGGCATCGCGGCTGGTGACACGCTCGGCCATCTGCCGCACCTCCTCCACCGGCACCCCGAGGCGCGAGGCGACCTCTTCGTCCGAGGCGTCTTCGCTCCGGTGGAGTGCCCGCCTCGCCTTGCTGAGGTTGAAGAAGAGCTTTCGCTGGGTGTGCGTGGTGCCGATCTTCACCATGCTCCAGTTACGCAGGATGTAGGCCTGGATCATCGCCCGGATCCACCACACCGCGTAGCTGATGAGCCGGATGCCCCGCGAGGGATCGAAGCGCTCGACCGCAGTGATGAGCCCGATGTTTCCCTCCTGGATGAGGTCGGGCATCGGCAGGCCGTAGCCGCGGTAGCGGTGGGCGATGCGCACCACGAAGCGCAGGTTGGCCTCCACCAGGCGCTCGAAGGCCGCCC
Source organism: uncultured Myxococcia bacterium (assembly GCA_964471535.1). GTDB lineage: Bacteria > Myxococcota > Myxococcia > SLRQ01 > SLRQ01 > CAYYHA01. Next base: position 8,507 of record CAYYHA010000170.1, read on the forward strand.
GGTCCCCGGTCTCCCGGTAGCGGCGGGCGAGCTCTGCCTCCTCCTCCCGGGAGAGGGGCGTGCGCTTGCCCAAGCTGTGGAAGTACATCGACTCGAGCCGGCTCGATGCGGGCATGGTGAACCTCCCTGGGGTTGGCGGAGTTGGCTGGGTAAAACGAAGCCTCGCAGGCTGGGCCCACTGTGTTGCACGGCGCGCCGGACCGCCCGCGCCATGCGACCGGCCGGATGCAAGGCGGGCGCCAGCGTCGTCGCTCGCACCGCATCGCCCAGACATCGCCCCGACGCAGGCGGGCAGCGCGCACCTAGCCGCGTGGGTGGGCCGGCAGCCGAGGAGGCCGGGCCGGGACCCCCGGGTGCAATTCATGCGTCCACCCGCGCGTCAGCGGCAAGAAGCGCGCCGGCTCTGGGTGCCAGTGGAACGCGGGCTGACGATGTGCACACCGAGGGGTCCGTGGCACCTGCGCGCGGCGCGCCCCGGACCGGCGCGTTCAGCGGCCTGCTTTGCCGTGGGACCGGCTTCGCCGCGTGCCTCCCCCAGCTCCGGCGGTCGGCGGCGCTGGGGAGGGCCGCCCCCGAGGACAGCGCGGCAGCCAGGGGCACCCGGCGCCGCCCGATGCTGGGGCCCGGCGGGAGGCGATGTGGCTGCCGGTCCCACGCCGGCAAAGGAGGGTGAGTGAACGCATCCACCCGCCGTCGGGAACCTGCGGCGCCTCACAGCGGGTGCACGCACCGCTCCTCGCGCCCGGGCCACTGCCGCCTTG
>CAYYHA010000171.1:0-9206 GCA_964471535.1 uncultured Myxococcia bacterium
TCGACGACTCCTTTGACGCAGGGTGGGACCGTCTCGATAGCGGAAAGCGGCCTCGCATCCAAGGATCCGCGCAGGCGCCCCCCGCGCGGCACGCTGGCCCCGCGTATGGGACGCACGCGCCCGAAAGAGGAGAGGGCGCGCTCCACCGCTCGGAGCGCGCCCTCGCCGATCTGCCGATACTCGAGCGACCGGCATCCGCAGTGCGTGCCGATGCTCAGTCGATGCCGCTTACTGGATGGTGGTAGCGGCGACGTCCGTGTTGGTGTCGCCCTCGCCGTCGGTTGCCTGCACGGTGTACCGCACCTCGTCGGCGTTCGCGTCGAGGTCCTGAGCAGCAACCGTGTCGGTGCAGGTCACCTGGCCGGTGCCCGCCGCATCCCGAGTGTCCGAGGTGTATCCCGTGGAGGCATCGCAGACCGTCCAAGCGGCCCCCACGGCGGTGTCGGCGGCAACGTCCCACTGCACGGCGGTGATGGTCAGATCACCGGGGGCGCTCGTCACATCGCCCTGAACGGTCACCGTGCCACCCGCGGCCCGGGTGATCGCTCCGGTGACGGTGGCACTGACGCCCGGCTGCACCACGAGCAGCGCCACGGCCTCGGTGTTCGCGAGCGCACCGGTGGCGGTGAGCCGCAGGCAGACGTTTTCGGCGCTTGCCGAGCGGTCCAGGTCATAGGTGCCGTTGGCGGTGCCCGGGAAGGCGGCCTCGTCCGTCCAATCGGCAGCGGCCACGTCGGCGCAGCTTCCACTGGCGGGCACGGCAGCGGTCGCCAGCGCCGTGCTGTCCGCATTGGAGGTGGCCCAGTTCAGGGTCACCGTCCCCACGGGAGCCGAAGCCTGGCCCCCCAGGAGATCGACCTGGCCCGCGGTCCAGGTGTCAATCGTGGGATCGGGGACACAGGCACGACTGCCGTTGTCGCAGGTCGATCCGCTCGGGCAGCCCGCGACGGTGCAATCGAAGTCGCAGTAGTTGGCCGTGGTATCGCAGACGCCGGAGCGGCCGCAGTCGTCGGTGGCGTTCGTGCAACCGAGGACACAGCGGTCGAAGCTGCCGCGGTCGCCCGCCGCGCAGGTGCCGTGGATACAGGCGCTGTCATCGCCAGCACAAGCGGCCTCGCACTGACCGGTGGGGCCGTTGCAGAAGCGGGGCTGGACTTCGCACCACCCGTTCTTCGAGGACATTGCCGCAGGGATGCAGGCCCCATCGCAGTCGAGATCGTCGTCGCAGGGCAGGCGGCAGGTGCTGTGCATGTTGCCCTGGGAATCCACGGCCACGTTCTCGGCGAACTCCCAGCCGGTACGGCACCAGGTTGCCGCTTCCGTGACCCCGTTGAGCGGCGTGACGCAGGTGTTGGTGTTCTGGTCGCAGATCTGCTGCCGCTTCAGCTGACCGGACGTGGCCTCCGGGCAGTCGTCGTCGGTCTCGCAGTAGCCGCAGTCGGCGTCGGTGGTGCAGCCACCAAAGCAGATCGCATCGGCTCCGCCGTACAGGCAGAGATTGATGCTGTCCCCGGAGAGGAATTGGAGGCGCGTGCACCGGCCCCCGAAGGCCGCCGTACAGTCAGCGTCGCTGGTGCACGCCTCGTAGCAGACGGCATTGGTCCCTCCGAGATCAGTGCAGCCGCTGGTCCCGCAGTTCGCGCTGTCGCAGGTGGTGCCCTTCACGTCGTAGTTGACGCAGACGTTGATGGTGGGGCCCCCGTTGAAGGGGGTCGACGCGGTGCAGAACTGACCCGGGCCGCAGTCCGCGTCCGCGGTGCACCCGTCGTAGCAGATGACCGCACCGGCGCCGGCGAAGTCGGCGCTCTCGGTGTACGGGGCCACGCAGTCGGCGGCGCTGACGGCCAGATACATCTGATCCGCCGCCGAGTCGATCTGGGGCTGCTGCTGGCAGGTCAGGTCGCCCGTGCACGCATTGGGGTCGGTAAGGTCGCAGTTCTCGAAGCAGGCGGAGAGGTTGTTGCCCAGGCCGAGACAGGTGAATCCGTCGTCACAGTGGGCGGTCAGGTAGTTGCACTGAATCTGCTGGCACAGCGCGAGGCCACCGCCGTACTCGACGCAGCTGCTGCCCGGTTCACACTGCGACGAATCGGTACAGGTCCCACCGTTCGGCACGCAGTTTCCGGAGCTGGGATCGCAGGTCCCATCGTCGAAGAGCGGCCAGCACACCGGGAAATCCTCTGTGGCGCCGTTCGAGAAGATCGGCACGAGGTCGGTCACACACTGGAAGCCCGGCGCACAGTCCTCCTGGAAGGAATCGTCGCACACGTCGAAGCACAGACCTCGGCCGTCGGGCAGGAGGTTCTCGACGCACCGGGCGCCCGTTGGGCAGTCCAGGTCATCCTGGCACCGCTTGGTGCAGAAGTTCTGGATGCGGGTGAAGGGAGAGCACTCCCCCGTGTCGCAGTCGTTGGCCGATTCACAGGGGGCACCGATCTCACCATCGGCCGGCGGCCGCTGCTCGCAGGCGCCCGTCTGCTCGTTGCAGCTCAGGAAGTCGGCGTCCGGGCACCCCTCGTACTGGCGCAGGCAGTTGGGCTCGCAGACCGGGGGATCGACCCGCGCATTGCAAGTGAAGCCTTCGTCGCAGCCGTTGTTGGGGCCGTCGCCGCAGGACTTCGGCACGCAGGCGTTCTGCCCCGCCTTGCAGGCATCCTCGTCGCACACCGTTGCCGGATCGGTGCAGGTATTCGCGGTGCAGCAGGTGCCCGTGCACTGTCCGGTTGCAGGATCGCAGGTCTGCGCCCCGGGACACATCACACCGGCGCACTTGTCGGTGGGCTCGACGCATTGCCCGTCGGCGTTGCACACCTTCCCATCGGTGCAATCGTCGTCGGTCTTGCAGGTGTTCGTGGACGCGGGCGGACAGCCGGTGAGCACCAGCGTGAGCCCGAGGGCCAGGAATGCGACCTTCAGGCCGCCAAGGACGATCTTCATGGGTTCCCTCCCAGAAATTGGAGATAGCGTCACGAGCCGCGTGCGGCCCGAGCGTCACGGGGCGCACGCTGTTACCACGCCTCGGCAGGAAGCGCCAAGGTGAAGGGGCCACAAGGTGGCGGCGAGCGGCCCGCACAGGAGCGCGGCCGCCACGAGTGCCTCGCCTACTGTGTCGGGTAGCCGAGAGCGCTGAGGAAATCGAGTGCCTGCCGCAGGACGGACTCCTCGGTTTCCATGCGGCCCTCTTCGCGCTTGAGGAGCCAGGTGTAGCACTCCATGTCGCGCTGCGCCTGCGGGTCGCTGCTCCGAAGCCCCAGGATCTTGTAGCAGATCTGATTCTCGGGCAGGTCACTGAAGCCCACCGGCGGCGTCCCATTGTAGCTGCGAAGCTGCTCGACCCGCTGCTTGTACTGGTTGGCCTTCTCAAGGATGGGCTTGAAGAGCGACCGATTCCCCTGCGTCTCGGGCACCACGTAGAGCATTCCGCGGTCCTCGGACATGTAGGAGGTCACCGTGGGGTCGTTCTGGATGACCTCCGACTCCCGCGCCGACGGCTTGCCGTACGCATAGAGCTGCGCGTAGGCAGGGAAATTCGCATCGAAGAAGACGGGGAAGTCGAGGAGCGCATAGAGCAGCGAGTAGAGGCGGATGTAGATCGACCCACCGGCATCGAGGACCTCGCCGTTGTAGGTGGGTGGCGTGTCGTAGCCACGCACCGCCTCCAATCCCCGGAACTCCTCGGTCGGTGTACCCAGGAAGTCGCCCCGCCACAGATCGCGGTACTCGATCTGCGTAACCACCCCCTGGTCGTCCACCGCGCGAATGACGGGCGCATAGGACCTGAAGTCCTCCGAGATGAGGCCGCGGAAGAGAGAGAGCATCTCGTCCTGGAAGCCATCGTAGTAATTGAGGGGGAAGGTCTCGTCGTTCGCCGCCGGCTGACCCCAGTCGCGGGTCGTCAGCGCCTCGAGGGCGGCGCGCTTGTCGTAGAAGATGCCCATCCGCTGAGGCCGCCACAGGGCACCGAGCTCACCGTCCTCGTAGGCCGTGTACAGGTACTTGCCGATCCCGGGGCCGACGTAGATATCCGCCCACCCCTGCTCGAGCTCGCTGTAGGGACCGTCGTACTGCGTATCGTTTGGATCCCACTTGATGTACGAGCCGATGCTGGGGGTGGCGAGCACCTTGGCAAAGAAGTTCATCGACATGCGGCTCGCGAGGAAGCTGTCGAGCATGCCGCCGGGGCCGATGTTCTCCACGAAGTCAGGCCGGTAGTAGTAGCTGTAGAGCAGCGCCTGGTAGATCTTGCCCAGGCGGTGGAAGCGGCTGAAGAGGCCCCGGTAGTAGAAGAACGGGCCGAAGCTGGCGCGATACCGGCGGAAGTTGGTGAAGATGTAGTTGCGCTCATACTGCTCGATCGTCTTCTGCACGATTTCCTGCGCCGAGCGTCCCTCGTCCCACACGCTGCAGAACGGCTTGTCACCGCGGCGGCTGTCGGAGCAGGTCCGGTACTCGGGATACTCGAGCACGCCTCCCTGCTCGAGGATGTGCAGCTCTGTGTAGATGTCGGTGCACACCCCGAGGTCCTCGGGGCTGCCATCGGTGAGGGTCCTGCCGCGTCCCAGATTGGCACGGCAGCGTTGGGGCGCGACCGGATGATCCGAGTAGGGGCACTCGCTCGTCGCGTTGCAGCGCTGGCCGCCGGGATAGTACTCGATATCGACGCGGTTGAGCTTCTTGAGCTTGAACTTCTCCCAACCCCCCGCGGCGGCCACCTCGTCGGGATCGAAGTCGGACTCGTTGTCCGAGTAGACCTCGAGCCGGTTCCCGTAGCCGAACTTCAGAGCCGCCCGCTCGTAGCGTCCGACGCCGGCGATCTCCGCCGAGATGATGGAGGTGCCGTTGTAGTCCATGATCGCGGCGGTGTTCCACAGATCCATGCCCGCCGCCTCCTGCTCGCGCCGACGCTCGAGCCAGGCGTTGTCATAGGCCTGGTACTCCTCCGCGGAGATCACGCCATCTCCATCGGTGTCCCAGTCGGAGACGATCTTGTTGGTGTCGGGATCGATCGTCCCCAGCTTCACGTCGGGATACTGGTCCAGAATCTCGAAGTACTCGGGGTGGTAGTTCTCTTCGTCGAAGGAGCCCTCGAAGTTGTGGTACAGACCCACGGTGTGGCCGACCTCGTGCGCCTCGATGCCAATGAAGAGGCGGCGCAGGAGCCAGTCGACGACCTCCCGCTTGGTGGCGTTTGCGCCAAGGGCCTCCTCCGCACGGCGGATTGCCGATTCCACGTCGAGGTCCTGCCACATGATGTCGCCGCGCAGCATATTGCGCTCGGCGAAGAAATGATCGTGGCGCTTGGCCTGCTGCCAGATGCTGTTCGGACGTACCGGCGAGATGATGTCCATCACATCGTCGGTGAGCGGCGTATCGGGGGGCAGCCCCACGACCCGCAGGTACTCCTGCGGTATCAGCATCCGCTCGGCATCGGTACCCACGATCTTCTGGCGCCGCATCATGTCGGGCACATAGCTCTGCTTCAGTTCCTCGAGCTTCGAACGCAGCTCGAGCTGCCGGAAGTCGAGCTTTGCCGGATTGGTGAAGTCCAGATCGCCGCGCCTTCCATCCTGCACCGTCTTGGTGAGCGCATCGAGGCTGACCACCGGCGTCCGGGGCGGCAGGATGTTTCCACTCAGGTTCTCGAAGTAGGCGCGTACGTTCTCACCGGTCATGATCTCGAGCTCGGTGAAGTTCCCCTTCACCAGGTCGTAGTAGTCACCGATGAGGCCGCTGTAGCTGCGCAGCGCTGCGCCATAGAAGTTCGCCGTCGCGGCGATGATCTCACCCGTCTCGGGATCCATGAACGACGGCCCATAGCCGAGCGGCTCGGCGGAGTGCCGCGTGTCGTGGTTGTACATGAAGCTGTAGCGTAGGTCGCCGAGCTGTTGGCAAGCCCGGTCGCCGTTGGGCCCGCAGGTGTACTCGATGGGCTTTGCGATGAAGACCTCCGCAGTCTTCGCCTGGGGATGGCCCACGGCTTTCAAGACCCCTCGGAACGCCTCGTTCCACTGCCGAGCCACCTCCTGATAGTTCTCTTCACGGATGTAGTCGACACACGCGATCCCGGCCTTTTCGCACGCCGCTTTGCTCACCTGCCGCTCGGGCGGGATGTAGTAATAGACGATCGGCTTGATCTCCCGCTGGTTGAAGGGAATCTCGGTGCCGTCCTCGTTCCGGGTCTTCTTCCAGATGTTCCACCGGCCGATGTTGTAGACCTTGAAGTCGGTCAGGCCGCGCTCGGGATCGTAGACGTCGCGCTCGGCGCGCCAGAACTTGAACTTCTCCCAGGTCTTGTCCGGGTAGTAACGCGGCGTGTAGGTCTGCGGCGGCACCTTCATGAACGAGAGGCGCTCGGTGACCTGGATCCCGCCGTCGATGGGCCACACCGGGTAGGGCCAGCAGCTGATGTCGACGCCGGTGAACGCCTTGTAGGTGCTGTAGTGGACGAACTCCCGGTTCACGACGTCGATGTAGTCGATGTCCGAGCCGTCCTCGCCGGTGAGATTCTCGATGGCGTCCCAGCCGTAGTGCTCCTGCCAGGAACCGTCGTCCATGCGCGTCGCCACGTAGAACTGCTCGGGGTCGTCGTCACGGGTTGGGTAGTAGCTGACGGGATCCTGGATGATGTCGCCGGACCACTTGCACAGGTCCTTGAACATGAAGTCGAAGGCCTGCAGGTAGTTCTTCGACCAGTCGACGCGCACCCACTCGCGCTCCCACCAGGGCCGCTCCCGGGCCTCGTACTTCACCGGCATGCGCTCGCCGGTGACGGGGTTGTACTGGTACCAGACGTCGAGGTGCTCCACCCGATACGCTGCCACCGGCTCACCGATGAAGTCGTCCTGCCCCTCTGCGAGCTCGCTGTGGACGACCATCTCGTGCACCTTGTAGGCGTAGAGGTAGTCCTCCTCGAGGACCCAGCGGATCTTCCACAGCTCCGACGCTTCGCCGGGGAAGGTGAAGCCCGCCTCCCAGGGCACATCGATGACGGTGGTCGCCATGTACCAGACGTCCTTCGACCGACCGGCGCCATCGATCCCCAGGGCCGCCTTGCGGATCTTGCCAGGCTGGGTGGTATCGCGCTCCGGCTGGTAGGTGGTGCAGCCGGCCAGCACCAGGCCGGCGAGAAGGGGCACGAGATACAAACGCTTCATCAATTTCCTCCGGCAGAGCCGAGTTTGCGGTTGGAAGCAGTTAGAAGCTGTAGGAGACGTCGATGCTCAAGGCCGCAAGGCGCGCATCGAATAGGGGGTTGTAGAGATCCTGGCCGTTCGACCGCCACGGGCCGCCGTTGCTGAACGAGAGGCCCGCCGACAGCCCATCGACGGGCAGTTGGTAGTTGGCGGACAGGTTGAATCCAAAGGATCCCCGTTCGTTGGCCTTGAGGCCCACGACCTCGGGCGGCACGGTACCCTCGCTGTGCACGCCGGGTCCGAAGCTCTCGCCGTAGACGAAGCTAAAGCTCCCGGAGAGGGAGAGCTTCTCGATGGGCGAGTAGCTGGCCGAGATCCGATTGACGAGCTGCCAATTCTGCTGGTAGCCGCCGATACAGCTGCCCGGGTTCTCGGGGGTCAGGCCGCGATCCTCCAGGCACTGGAAGGAGAAGCTGACCGGATAGACCGGATTGTACTTGGTGAAGGAGAGCTCGTAGGAGACCCCCACCTCACCGATCTTCCGCGACAGGCCGACGCTCGCCGCCACGCTCGGCCAGGAGGGCGTGTTCACCTGACGCATCGAGAGGGGCACCCCCACCGTCAGACCGGCGGAAACCTTCACGCCCGTCAACGCCTCGTCGTGGAAGATCTTCGGATGGCTGACCCCGATGGACACACCTGCGAGGTCGAGGTTGCGGGCATCGTTCGGATGAGTGTCCGGGGTGTAGTACAGGCCGGCGCTTGCCTTCACCCGGAACTGATCCCAGATCCGATACCAACCGCTGATCCCCAGGTTGCCATAGTAGTAGCGGGTGGACTCGTCGATCTGCAGCCCAAAGCCCAGGGAGTGCGAGACGCTTCCGCCGTAGCGCTTGCTCGGTTTCTCGCCCTCGTCCCCGGCAGCTTTGCCGCCTTCCTTCTCGTCACCCGACTTGGCGCCCTCGGGCCGCGCGCCCGCATCGGCGCCCGTGGCCTCTGCCCCGGACGTTGCCGAGGGAGCCGACGGGTCGGCCGCGGCCTTCGCCTCGGACGAAGCGGCCGCTTCGGCCCCTTCCGGCGTACCGCCTGATTCGACAGCGGAGGCCGGCGCGCTGGCCCCGAGTCCTGCGCCCGTCGGATAGGCGGCCGCGGCGTAAGGCCACAGCACTGCCATCAGCATCCCGGCCCCGATCACGAAGGCTTCCTTGCGCATCGGCGGGGCCAGAAAAGACCTTCGCCGCGCCCCTGTCCTCTGTCGAACACCTGTCGTCTGTCGCACGCCTGCTCCCGGTCCACGCATCGGGGAAGAGAGGCGAAGCGCGTAGCCAATTCCATGCCAGCGCGCAAGCAAAAGGTGACGACGATCACGGCGAGGTAAGGCTGCCCCTGGCCGGCCCCTCCTTGGAACCCCGGTACGGGACCCGACCCGTGCGGGGCGCCGCGCCCGGGATGCGCCCCCGCCCCCTCCCCGGCCCCACGGCGCTGTTGCACAGGTGAACACCCGTTAGCGTCCCCACCGTTACCGCACTAACGGATCGGGGGGCCCAAAAGCGCGCTGCGGACGCGAGCCCTCGGGCGATTCGGGGTGCGCCAGGTGGGCAGCGCCGGCCCGCGCTCTCCTCACCGCCCGTCGTCGGGCGCCGGGTCCGGGGGGGTGGTCTCGCCGCCGCCCGGAACGACACACTGCCCGTCCTGCCACTCGGTGCCAGGGGGGCAGTCCTGCGCCTCCTGGGCATCGCCGGCCCCGGCGGGCGTGTCGGGGGCGGGATCGGGAGGGATGGTGCTCTTCGCCCCGTAGAGGCCGAAGGTCTTCCACGGGATCCCGGTATTCGGCGTGGCTTTCTCCTCGCTGTGGACCACCGCCGGTCCCTCGATCGCTGCCGGCTGGGGGCCGGCCCCCTCGGCCAGGGCAGCCGTCAAGAGCAGAAGGAAGTCACCCGCCGTCGCCTCCTCGCCGGAGGCGATCGCCTCGGCCCGCTCCTCCGCCGCGCGCTGCACCGCATCGACCGGTTCGCCGACCTCGGCGCCGCCGCAGGCAACGAGCCCCCCGAGCACCCACAGGCCCGCTATCAC
>CAYYHA010000172.1:0-9156 GCA_964471535.1 uncultured Myxococcia bacterium
ACCGGCCCGAGTACAAGCGCGAACTCGAGCGCATCAAGGCCGAGATCACCGACCCGTACCGGCGTCGCAAGGCGATCGAGAAGCTGCAGGACGAGATCCCCCCGGTGACCGACTTCGACGTGCTCTTCATTCCCGACCGCTACCAGACGGTCAGTCTCATCGCACCTGCCCTGGCGGTCGAGGACGTGATCACCAACGTCTGCGAGGAGCGCGACCTGGAACGGATCAAGAAGACGACGGGAAAGAATCGCCTGGGGCTCGTGCGACTGCTCGGGACGAATACGTGGAACCATCCCGACCTCGTGGAGCGGGGCGGGAAGTACGTGCGCTGCGCGATCTTCGTCGACGGCTTCTTCGCCGGGAGCGCGCGCAAGGCCACCGCCGAGTTCGTCAACGCCTTCCAGAAGGTGCACGGGGAAGGGAGGACACCCGGGTACCTCGAGGCGACCGGCTACGACAGTGCCGCAATCGTCAAGGCCGCCATCACGAAGCATGCGCCCCAAACGCGCGCCGAGATGCGCGAGGCGCTCGCCCATACCGATGGCTTCCCTGGCGCTACGGGAGAGATTCGTTTCGATGCCGAGGGCGAGGTACAAAAGAAGCTCTTCTTCCTGACCGTGGATCGGAAGGAGGGCATCGTCGAGGTCGACGTGGAGCACTGGCCGGCACCGCCCGGTGGCTGACGGTGGCCTCTGTGGCTGGCGCCGAGCAGGGCAGCGGCTGGGCGTCAGTAGCTGGCGATCTCCAGGAAGATGACGATGGGCGCCCGGCCGCCGATGCCGCCCCAGAGTGGCAGGCTGACCCACAGTGCCGGCGCCGCGCCGCCGAGCCGCAGCCGCATGCCGGGTGCGAGGCTCAGCATGGCACCCTCGCTCTCGCCGGCGGAGGAGAGGCCCTGGCTGCCGGCGAGCTCGACGAAGCCCCAAATGCCCTTGAAGGCGCGCACTGCCAAAAGAAGGCTCCCGTGGAAACTCACCGTGGCGGGCGCCGCATCGAGGGGCAAGAGGATGGTGGGTCCGAGTTCTGCGTCGAAGGCGATGCGCCCGAGATCGAGTGCCGCGGCCGCATCGAGACGAACCGCGGCGAGGCCCGGCGTCCAGCGTTCGAAGTCGTAGCTGGAGATGGTGCGGAGGACACCGAAGCGTTGGTCCAGATCCGATCCGGGGCCGACGGCGGGTGCGGTGGGGATTCGGCCCATGAGGGCGCCGCCGTAGCGCAGACCTGCGCGCACACCGAGGGGAACATAGGCGGATCCGCGGGCACCGACGCCGACCTGTCCGAAGAGCGGCGCTGCCGGTTCACCGGGTGCGGTGGCGTAGCCGAAGGGAAGCTCCACCATGAACGCGATGGCCGGATCGACCTGATAGTCGATGCCCAGCGGGAAGGCGAGTCCGCTCATGCCCTCGAGCGTCCCGAACTCGGTGCTGAGGTGGAAGACATTGCGCGGATTCAGGTCGACGCCGCGAGCGGGCCGGGGCCCTACGGGAATTTCCTGCGCGTCGGCGGGCGAGAAGAGCAGCAACGTGAGGGCCGCACTGGCGATGCGTCCGCCGAGACGCAGGGCTCGATTTTCAAGCGCGGTTCGCACGCAGGGCCTTCTCGACGAAGAGGAGTCGGTCGTTTCCGAAGAAGAGCGCGTCACCGACGAAGACCGTTGGCGCCCCAAACACACCTCTGTCCACGGCTTCTTGGGTGATCGCTTTGAGCCGCTGTTTCACGTGACCGGATTTGGTGCGCTCGAGCATCGGACCGGGATGGGCGCCGGCCTCCTCGAGGCAGCGGCGGAGCACGGCTTCCTCAGCGACGTTTTCGCCTCGAACCCACATCGCCCGAAACGCCGCTTTCAGGAAGGGCACTTGCAGACCGCGCTCGTCGCAGGCGACGGCAAGGCGCATGCATGCGAGGGTGTTGGTGGGGAAGGCGGGATTCATGCGGAAGGGCACGCCGTAGTGCTCGGCCCACAGCGTGAGATCGCGCATCTGCCACGCGGCGAGGCGTGGATTGTCCAGCGTCGCGGGGCGTACGCCGAGCGCCTTGAAGACGCCGCCGAGGAGCATCGGCCGCCAGGCGAGCACGGCACCGCCTTCGCTGGCGATACGCTCGATCTGTGTGTGCGCGAGGTAGCTGTAGGGGCTTCCGATGTCGTAGAAAAACTCCACCACCTGGGCCATATGCGCCTCCTTCGCGGTCGCGAGCATACCATCGGGTCGCCCCACGGTAGGGGGCGCGGGTATACTGCGGGCGATGGCCGCACGCATCCTGGTGGTGGACGATTCGGCGGCGGTGGCCCGGCAGATCGAGCGCATCGGCGCCGAGTCGAAACGCTTCGAGGTCGTGGCCCACGCCAAAAACGGTGCGGAGGCGGTGCGGCTCTATGCGGCCGAACGGCCGGACCTTGTCCTGATGGACATCGTCATGCCGGTGATGGACGGTCTGCAGGCCCTTCGCGCGATTTTGGGCCTTGATGCGCGCGCTCGGGTCGTCATGCTCTCCTCGGTCGGTGGGGTGGGCGAGAAGGCTTCGGAGGCGCTGCGCCTCGGGGCGCGCGAAGTGGTTTCGAAGCCCTTCAACTTCGACGACATCGTCGCGGCGGTCGATCGTGTGCTGGCAGGTGCGACGTGAGTGTGAAGTTCTTCGGCCAGTTTCTTCTGGAACGCGGCGTGGTGAGCCGTGATGCGCTCGTCACGGCGCTCGAGCTGCAGGATGAGCGCAATATGCGCCTGGGTGCCTATGCGGTCCGGCGCGGGTACATGACCGAGGCAGACGCGGAGCGGCTCAACCACCAGCAGCTCACCGTCGACCGCCGATTTGGAGAGCTCGCGGTGGAAGCGGGTCTCCTCACGCCGGAGCAGGTGCAGGAGCTGCTCACCCTGCAACAGAACGATTATTTGCTGCTAGGCGAAGCATTGCTAGAGCTGGGACAGCTCGATCGGGCGACCCTGGAGCGGGAGCTGAAGGCGTTCAAGGACGATCAGGCCCGTTACCTGGTCGATGACGTCGTCTTTCCCCCTGGCGTGCGCGATGCGTCGCTCTTGGCGCTTCCAGTGGATCTGACGGCGAAGATCCTTCTGCGCACCGTCGGGCTCACGACTAAGATCGGCGAGGGGGAGCGAGAGCGCAGGCCGCCGGTGGATCGCCTGTTCTCGGTGACGGTCCACCTGTCGGGAAGCCTGATGGCCTCCTACACCCTCTCGGTTTCCAGGGACATCGCCGAGGCGGTGTTCCAGCAGATGACCGGGGGCGAGTCGCCTCGCGACGATGCGGAAATCGTCGATGCGTTGAAGGAGCTTTGCAACGTCATCTGCGGCAATGCCACTGCACGAATGGCCCAAGCCGGCCGGGTGGTCGAGATCAGCCCGCCGGAGGAGGGAGCCCCTGAGCCTCCGGAGGGCGGCCACTATGTACTCTTCCCGCTCCACGTCGCAGAGGGCGCGATCGAGGTGCGGATCACCCAGTGATGCCGCTGACCCTCGATCGAATCTTCGCTGCGGACGGCCTCCTTGCGTCGGCCCTTCCCCATTACGAGCCGCGCGCGGCGCAGCGTGAGATGGCCGAAGCGGTGGCGCGTGCCCTGCGTGAAGAGCGACACCTCGTCGTCGAGGCAGGGACGGGAACTGGAAAGACGCTCGGCTATCTCGTTCCCGCGCTCCTCTCGGGTCGAAGGATCTTAGTGAGCACGGCGACACGGGCTCTGCAGGAGCAGATCGCAAGGCACGACCTGCCGCGCCTGGCCCATGCACTCGACCGCCCCGTGGATGCCGCCTTGCTGAAGGGCCGGAGCAACTACGTCTGCGATCTTCGGCTGATGCGGCTGAAGGAGCAGCCGGCGCTGGCCGGCGGCATCGAGGAGGCGGCGCTCCATCGGGTCGAGCGGTGGCTGGGGGTGACCGAGACGGGAGATCGGGCCGAGTGTCATGATCTGCCAGAGGCCTGGCCAGGGTGGCAGGAGATCGTCTCCACCTCGGAGACCTGCATCGGCTCCGCCTGTGAGGCGCATGCCCGCTGCTTCGTCATGAAGGCGCGCGCCCGTGCCGAGGCGGCGCAGATCGTGATCGTCAACCATCACCTCTTCTTCGCAGACCTGGCCCTCCGGACCTCCGCTGCCGGTGTCCTCGCGGGGGCGGCGATTCTCCCGCCCTACGAGGCGGTGATCTTCGACGAGGCGCACACGGTCGAGGATCTGGCGACGCATTTCTTCGGCCACCGCCTCTCCTCTCGCAGCCTCGAGGGCCTCGCTCGGGATGCGCAGCGCTTCTCCGAGCGCTGTCCGGGCGGAGGACGCGGGCTCGCGCGCGCCGGCGAGCGCCTCCTGGGACGTGCGCAGCGCTTCTTCGAGGCGCTTCCCGTCGGCACCGGCCGCTGGCGCCTGGAGCCAGAGGCGCTCGCCGCAGCGGGGCAGGATCACGAGGCGGTCGCCGAGGCGCTCTCGGTGCTCGCCGACCTCTGCGCCCCGGTGGCGGAGATGGGGAACGAAGAGGCGGCGGCGCTGGGGCGGCGGGCCCTCCTCGCTCGAGAGGCCCTCGCCCTCTTCACGCTGCAGCCCGACCCGGGCCTGGTCTACTGGGCGGAGCGCCGTCCCCGCAGCCTCTCGCTGCACGCCTCCCCCATCGACGTGGCGGAGATCCTGCGCGAGCGCCTGCTTGCCGATGTGCCCTGCGTGTTCACGAGTGCCACCCTGTCGGTGGCCGGCCGTCTCGATTACTTCCTCGGGCGGATCGGTTTCGACCCGGGCAGCGAGGTCGAGACGCGGATCCTCGATTCCCCCTTCGACTTCTCGGCGCAGGCCGCACTCTACCTGCCGGAAGACCTGCCGCCGCCGGGCAGCGGGTCGCACGCGCGGGCGGTGGCGGAAGAGACGCGGGAGCTGGCGGAACTCACCCTGGGGCGCGCCTTCGTGCTCTGCACCAGCCTGCGCAACATGGCGGCGATCCATCGCCATCTCGCCAGCGCTTCACTGCCCTGGCCCCTCTACGTTCAAGGCGAGGCGCCCAAGGCGGTCCTGCTCGACCGCTTTCGCGCTGTGCCGGGCATCCTCGTCGCGACTCAAAGTTTCTGGGAAGGGGTCGATGTACCCGGTGATGCGCTCTCCCTGGTGGTCATCGACAAGCTTCCCTTTCAGGCGCCGGATGACCCCGTCGTGGCCGCCCGCATCGAGTACTTGGGGGCGAGGGGGGTGAGCCCCTTCTCCGCCTACCAGCTCCCCCGTGCGGCGCTGGCCTTGAAACAGGGCTTTGGGCGGCTGATCCGAAGCCGCCGTGACCGAGGCATCGTCACCGTCTGCGATGCGCGTCTTCGTACCCGCAGCTATGGCCGATACTTCCTGGAGACGCTCCCGCCCTGCCCGAGCTTCCACAGCCGGGACGCCCTGCGCACCTGGTGGCAGGGCGGCGGGGCATCCACTAGACTTGGTGCCGATCGATGCAGCTCAATGCCTCACAACGGGAGCTGACGCTCAAGATCGTCTATTACGGTCCCGGCTTGTCGGGGAAGACGACGAATCTGCAGGCGATCCATGCCCGCCTCGATCCTTCGATCCGTGGGCGCCTGATGACTCTGGATACCGCAGACGACCGGACGCTCTTCTTCGACATGATGCCCGTCTTCTTCCGAACCCGGGCCGGCCTGAAGGTGAAGCTGAAGCTCTTCACGGTGCCCGGTCAGGTCATGCACAACTCCACCCGCCGTCTGGTGCTGCAGGGGGCCGACGCCGTCGCATTCATCGCCGACAGCCAGCGGAGCATGTCCCGTGCGAACAACGAGTACTGGCAGAACATGCTCACCAACCTGAAGCAAAACGGCATCCGCTACGGTGAGATTCCCATTGTGGTGCAGTTCAACAAGCGGGATCTCCCGGACATCCGCTCCGACGAGGAGATCGACGAGATTGCGCGCCGTGGCGAGGAGCCGATTTACAAGGCCGTGGCCATCCGAGGGGAGGGCGTCCTCGAGACCCTCTATGGCCTCCTCAAGCTGACCTGGAAGAGCCTCGAGGCCAAGCATGATTTCGGGAGGAAGTTCGGGCTCACCGAGTCCGAGTTTCTTGGGAGCATCTTCAAGAATCTGGATACTCGGAACACTGCGCTCGAATCGGTGCTCTCGTGAACTCGCTCGAGACACAAGGTGACATCTTCAGCCGGCGGCCCAGCCTGAAGGAGATCGTCGACGGTCCCTCCTTCGTGGAGGTGTGTCGTTCCTTCGTCGACCTCTATGGCATTGGTATCAAAGTCTTCGACGCCGACGGAACCCGGCTGGTGGATTTGAAGGTCGGCAATGGAGATTTTTGTGGCTACGTCTTCTCCAAGGCGGAAGGACGCCGGCTGTGCACCGCGACGGTCAAACAGGTGAAGGAGGCCCACTTCGAGGAGGGCGATCCCGCTTCGGTGGTGGTCCATCCGTGCTTCACGGGCCTGAAGTACGTCGTCGTTCCGGTGCTCCACGAGCTCGATCTGATGGGGAGGGTGATCCTAGGTCCCTTCGTCCCTGCGGACCTCGAGGGGCTTCCTGAGTCGCTCACCTCCATCAGTGAGGACTTCGACCGGGCGCAGGCCAGGGCTTTGATGGCGAAGATTCAGCGGGCGCCGGAGTCCACGGTCAAGCGCATCATCGGCCACCTGCGGGCGGTGCTCGATGTGATCATCCACAGCGGGTACAAGGCATGGCTCACCAGCGCGATGCACATCGAGGCAGTACAGGACAGCCATCGCGAACTGCTCGAGAAGAACCGCATGCTCGAAGAGAGCGTCGACAAGCTCAAGGAACTCGATCGGCTGAAGTCGAACTTCCTGGCGACCGTCAGCCACGAGTTACGCACACCCCTGACCAGTGTCATTGGCTATTCCGAGATGCTCCTCGAAGGACTTGCAGGGGACTTGAGCGACGAGCAGCGCAGCTACGTGCGGACGATCATGGAGAAGGGAGAAAACCTGCTCCAGATGATCTCGTCCATCCTGGATATCTCGAAGATCGAGAGCGGGAAGGTCACGTTGAACCCGACCGAGCTCGATCTCTCCGAGGTGGCAGAGGCCGCCATCTCCACCGTGGTCCCGCAAGCGAACAAGAAGAAGCTCCGGATCGAACGAGAGATCGCGCCCGAGCTCCCGCGTGTTCCGGGAGACAAGGACAAGGTGCGCCAGTGCCTGGTCAACCTTCTCTCGAATGCAGTGAAGTTCACGCCCGAGGGCCGAACCATCACGGTGATCGTCGACCGCTATACCGGCCCTAGGCGCTATCAGCCGAAGGACGATGCGGACAAGGCGTTCTCGCTCTTCGAGCCCCGAGAGAACCACTTCGTTCGTATCGCCGTCAGGGATGAAGGGATCGGCATCCCCAGGGACAAGCTGCAGAAAGTCTTCGACACCTTCTATCAGGTGGACAACTCCTCCACCCGTGAATATGGCGGAACGGGTTTGGGGTTGGCCATCGTGAAGTCCTACATCGAGGCCCATGGCGGGGAGGTGTGGGTGGACAGTGAGCTGGGGAAGGGGAGCACCTTCGCCCTCGTCCTTCCGCTCGAACCCTCGACCGGGGTCACCACTCGAGAGACCTCGCTGGAGTAGCCGACCCACTTCGGTCGCAAGGAGCCGCGCATGCCCGGAAAGAGAATCCTGATCGTCGAGGACGACGAGGCGATTCGCAAGATGGAGGAGCGGATTCTCGACGCAGCGGGGTATAAGGTCGCCACGGCCGGGGATGCCGAGGAAGCCTGGCAGCTTCTCGAGAAGGAGGCGCCGCCCGACCTGTGCATCCTCGATGTCATGATGCCCGGCCAATCGGGGCTCGAGCTGTCCAAGGAGATCAAGGCGCGGGAGGAGTTGAAGGCGGTTCCCATCATCTTCGTGACCGCCCGTGCCGATGCCGAATCGATGAACGAAGGCTTCAAGGCCGGGGGCATTCTCTACCTCTCCAAACCGTTCACCAGCGGCAAGCTCCTGGCCATGGTGAAGGCCGTCATCGGCGGCTGACCGACGCGCCTCGCCGTGGACGAGTTCGAGCTCATCGAGCGATGGCTCGAGCGCCTGCCAGTGCCGGGCTCCGGCGTGCTCGTGGGTCCGGGGGACGATGCCGCCGTGCTCGTGCCTCGGCCCGGTCACCGGCTGGTCGTCACCACCGATGCGGTGGTGGAGGGCGTGCACTTCGACGCCGGGCGTGTGCCACCGGCCGCGATCGGACACAAGGCGCTAGCTGTCAATCTTTCGGACCTTGCCGCGATGGGCGCGCGACCCCGCTGGTCGACGGTGGCGCTCACGCTGCCGCCCGGCCGTCTTCCATGGTCCTTCCTACGACGCATTGCCGACGGCCTAGGCGCCCTTGCCCGTGCGCATGGGGTGGCGGTGGTCGGTGGCAATGTGTCCGCGGGAGACGTGTTTTCCCTCACCCTCACCCTGGTGGGAGAGGCGAGGCAGGTGCTGCGCCGAAAGGGTGCCCGCCCCGGCGATCGAATCCTGGTCACCGGCACCCTAGGGGATGCGGCGCTGGGGCTGGCCTCGTTGGCTGCCCGGTCGGGCCCGCCGCGCCGCCTGAGCGTCCTGGAGGCGCGGCAAGTGCGCCCCACGCCGCGGGTCGAGATGGGTCTCGCGGCGGTCGGCCTCGCGAGTGCGGCCATCGATGTCTCTGACGGCCTGGTGCAGGATCTCGGCCACCTGCTCCGCGAAAGCGGGGTCGGAGCCACGCTCTTCGCCCACCGCGTCCCACGCTCGCGGGCCTACCGGCGAGCTACGACGGACCTTGGGCCCGCCTTGAGCGGTGGGGAGGATTACGAGCTTTGCTTGACTGCGCCCCCACGCAAGGTGCCCGCGCTCTCCCGCCGGGCAAGGGCGCTTCGGCTGCGCCTCACCGAGATCGGCGAGGTCGACGAGAGCGGCACCCTGCGCATCTTGGACGATCGGGGTCGTCCGATTCGGCTCGCGCAGGTGGGCTACACCCACCACACGCTCACTCGGACGGGGCGAGGGCGTCGGAGACGGCGAGGAGCCGGGCGCTGTTGACCAGCACCGCGCGCACGTCGATCGGGGCGGCGTTCTTCGTGCTCACACGTGCGTCTGTCAGGGTCACGAAGCCGCCTTGCCGGTGAAAGAAATCGGAGACGCGCACGTGTTCGAGGATGTGGAGGGTCCCTGACACGGCGCCACGCTCGAAGAAACAGAGCACGCGTCGGGG
>CAYYHA010000173.1:0-9095 GCA_964471535.1 uncultured Myxococcia bacterium
CGGAGCGGAGCGCCTGGACGGGGCCTGGGCGGCCACGGGCGCGCACCGGGCACGGGCGGAGGCGCGCCTCGCCGCCGCGGAGGGCGCGGCGGATCCGGAGCCCCTGCTCCTCGAGGCGGGCGAGCTCTTCGCCGAAGAGGTGGGGGACGAGGCGGCGGCGGAGCGGGCCTTCCGGCAGGCCTTCGAGGCGACGGGTTCGCCGCGGGCGCTGCAGCGCTTGGCCGAGATCTACACCCGGCGCGGAGAGGAGGAGGCGCTCGCGGCGCTCCACGTCGACGCGGCGGACCGCAGCACCGACGCGGCGGATCGCCTGGCCCACCTCGAGGCGGCGGGGGGGATCTACGAGGCCCTGGGGGCGGCCGCCGAGGCGGCGGAGGTCCTCGCCCGTGCCTGGGAGATCGACCCCGATCGGGAGGCGATCGCCCGTCGCCTCGAGGCGCTGTACCGCCAGCTGGGGCGACGCGCCGACCTGGCCGCGCTCCTGCGCCGCCGGGCGCAGCGTGCAGCGGGGCTCGAGCAGGCCGAGGCGCTGAAAGAGGCAGCGCGCCTACACCTCGAGGCGGGCGACGAGGAGGCGGCCCTCGAGGCGCTGCACGCGGCCGAAGCGGCGGCGCCAACCGACCTCGAGGTGCTCACCGAGCTGGCCGGCCTGCTCTGGGCGAAGGGGGAAGCGGAGGCGGCGGCGGCGCGCGACGTGCGCATCCTCGAGCTGCAGCCCGAGGCGCAGCTGGCCTACGAGCGGCTCTCGGAGTGGCTGCGCGCCACCGGCGATCTTTCGCGGCTGGCCGACCTCACCCGGCGCCGCGCCCAGGCGGCGAGCGGCCGGGCCAAGGCCGAGGGGCTCCTTGCGGCCGCGCGTCTTTTCGAGGAGGCGGGGGACCTCTCGGCCGCCAGGCGCTCGGCCCTCGAGGCCTTCGAGATCGCGCCCGGCGACGCCGAGGCCTTCGCCGTGGCCCGGCGCATCCTGGAGCATGCGGAGGATCCCGGGGCCCTCGCGGACCTCCTCGAGGCACGCCTCTCCACGGAGAAGGACGAGGCGGAGCGGGAAGCGCTCCTCGAGGCGCTCGCCGAGGCGCGCCGGACCGCCGGCGAGCCCCAGGCTGCGCGGGCGGCGCTCGACCGCCTGCTCGAGATCCGTCCCAACGACGCCGAGCTGTGGGCACGGGGGGCGGCGTGGGCGGCCGAGGAGAGCGACGAGGCGGCAGAGCCCTACGACCGGCGCCTGGTCGCCCTCGCCTCGGCCGGGGAGACCGTGGAGGCAAGCGCGCTCTTTGCCGCCTATGAGCGGCTCGCACGCCTCTCTCGCACGCGCGCCGACGCCGCGGCCTCGGTGCGCCATCTCGAGGAGGCCATCGCGCTCCTCGATCCCGAGGATCCCAGCCTCGAGGCGCTCGCGGGGCAGCTCCTCGAGGCGGCCCAGGAGGCCTCCGATGCGCGGGCCTGCGCCCGCGCCCATCGCCTCCTCCTCGAGCGGGCGCCCGCGGAGGCGCGCTTCGAACGCCTGGCACCGGCGGCGCGGGCCCATGCAGCGGCGGGAGAGATCGAGGAGGCCTGCCGCCTCTACGGGGAGATCCTCGAGCGCGATCCAGGGAACGAGGAGGCCTTCGACGCACTCGACGAACTCGAGGAAGACCCGCGTCTTCGCGTCGAGCGGGCGCTTCGCTTCGCGGAGGCGACGGACGACGCCGGGCGGCGCCGGGCCGTCCTCGAGGCGACGGCAGCGCGGGCGAAGGAAGCGGGGCTCGAGGCGGAGGCGAATCGCGCCGCCCTCCTCGCCTGGCAGGCGGGTGCCGAGTCGCCGTCGGTCGCCGAGCAGGCGCTCGGCGCGCTGCGCGACCAGCAGGGGCCGTCGGCCGTCGCGGATCTGCTGCGCGCCCTGCGGGTGCTCGCCGAGGCGGCCGGGCCCGGCGAGGAGGCGATCGCCTACCTGCTCGAGGCCATCGAGCGACAGCGCGAGGCGGGGGAGGAGGGCGAGGCCGCCCACGACCTCGAGGTCGCGCTCCTCACGGCGGCCGAGGCGGCCCCTCGCCTCTCAGCGCCGGTGGCCCGTCGCCTCGTGGCCGAGATCCGGCGGCTGCGCGAGGGCGAGGAAGAGGCGGCGCGCCGGCGAGCGCTCCTCGAGCTTGAGGCCCGCTTCACCGAAGGGGCCGAGCGGGGGCAGGTCCTCTTCGATTTGGCTGCCGTCAGCCGGGGCGCCGAGGCCCTGGAGGCGCTCGCGGAGGCGGCCGAACTCTGTCCCGAAGATCCAGAGGTATGGTCTGTCCTCGCGCGTCGCGCGACAGATGAGGGCGAGATGGATCTCGCGGCTCGGGCGGCTACCCACCTCCTCGAGCGAGACGGCGCCGAGGCGGAGGCGGTGGCGCAGGCGGTGCTCGATGCGGCGGAGGCTTCAGAGCAGCTGGAGCGGGCGGAGTCGATCGCCGAAGCCCTCACCCGCCACCGGCCCGGGGATCCGGAGCTGTGGTCGCGCCTTGCGTCGCTTCGCGAGGCCCGGTCGGCCGGCTCCGAGGCGGCCGATGCGGCGTGGCGGGCGTACGAAGCCGGGAAGGCGGCCGAGGAGCCGGCGTCGGTGCTCGCCCGGCGAGCGGGTCGCGCCGCGCGCGCCTTCCTGGAAGTGGGGGCCACCGAGGAGGCGAGGCGGGCCTTCGAAGCCGTGCTCGCCCACGACCCCCAGGACGGCGAGGCGATCGCCTGGTTGGAGGCGGCGCTTTCCGCGAGTGAAGGCGAGGCGGCGGTGGCACGCCTCCATCTCGAGCGGGCAGAGCGCCTCCTTCAGGCCGATGCCAAGGAGTCGGCGGCGCAGGCCTTCCTGGCGGCCTCGGAGCGCTGGGAGGCGGCGGACGATCTGGAGCGGGCCCGGGAGGCTGCGGAGGCGGCGCTGCATCACCGGCCCGGTGCCCCGGAGGCACTGGCCCGGCTGAAGGCCCTGGCGCGAGCGACGGGCGACGTGGAGGCCGAGCGCCGCGCCCTGCGGGCGGAGATGACGGAGGCCTCCGACGCGCGGCAGCGGGCCGAGGCGGCTCGGGCACTGGCGCGGCTCGAGACGGCAGAGGAGGCGCTCGCCGAGGCGGCGGCGGCGTGGCGGGTGGCGCTTGCGGCCGCGGAGACGGCGGCCCAAACGGACCACGGCGCCGAGGAAGGCGCGCGAGAGCCGGGTGCGATGCCCGCCTGGGCGGCGTCGATCCTCCGCGAAGGCGGGGTGCGCCTGGGCGAGACGCTCCTTACGCTCGGGCAGGCGGAGGAGGCCCGCGCGCACCTCAGCCGGGCGGTCGCCGCCGGCGCGGAGGGCGAGGCCCACCGCCTCCTGGCGCGGGCGTGCGCCCAATGCGGAGACGTGGCAGGGGCACGCGAGGCCTATGAGGCGGCGCTCGCGCGGGACCCAGCCGACGAGGGGGCACTCGAGGGGCTCCTCGAGCTCGCCCGCAGCACCGGCGATGGGGCCCTGGAACTGACGGTCCTCGAGCGCCGGGCGAAGCACGCGGCAGAGCCGGAAGCGGCGCTCCGGGCGCTGGCCACGCGTGCGGAGGCGCTGGGGGACGAGGCGGCCGCCCAAGCCGCCTGGGCGGCGCTCTTCGACCGGGATCCCGGCGCGGGCGAGGCCTTCGATGCCCTCGCCCGGGCGGCACGGGCCGGGGGAGATCGCCCCCGGCTGGCCTCGCTCCTCGAGCGGCGCGTCGAGGCGGTAGAGGACGGCGAGGCCGCGGCCGAACTCCTCCACGAACTCGCTGTCCTGCGCCGCGAAGGCTCGGACGAGGCGGGGGCCCGCGAGGCCCTCGAGCGCGCGCTCGCGCGGTGCCCCGACCACGCTCCCTCCCGCCTCGCCCTCGCCCGCTGGCTCGACGCAGCGGGGCGCCACGACGAGGCGCGCGCCCACTACGAGGTGCTCTACCAGCAGGACTCGGCCTATCGCCCGCCGGTGGCGCTGCGGCTCGGCACCCTCGCGCTCGAGCGGGATCGTCCCGAGAAGGCCCTCGAGTATTTCCAGGCGGCCGCGGAGGCGGACCCGGCCTCCGAGGAGGCA
Source organism: uncultured Myxococcia bacterium (assembly GCA_964471535.1). GTDB lineage: Bacteria > Myxococcota > Myxococcia > SLRQ01 > SLRQ01 > CAYYHA01. The sequence goes on from CAYYHA010000173.1 coordinate 4,022, forward strand.
TGGGAGGGTCTTCGGCGGGCGGCCGCAGCCCTCGGAAGGCACGCGCTGCACGCCCAGGCCCTCGAGCGCCTCCTCGAGCGGCGCGAAGCAGAGGCACCGGAGCAGCCCGAGGCGACGGTGGACCTGCGCCTGGAGCTGGCGGAGGTGGAGAAGCGTCGGCTGCGAACCGACGCCGCGGTGGCGCACTACGAGGCGGTGCGGGCGCTTTGTCCCGAGCGCATGGAGGTGGTGGAGGCGCTCGCCCAGCTCTACGAGCAGCAGCAGCGGTGGCACGCGGTGCGCGAGGCGCTGGAGACACTCGTTTGCCAGGCGACGGAACCGGACGTCGAGGCGGATCTCCTGGTGAAGCTCGGCCGGCTGCTCACGGATCGCCTCGCCGACCCCGACGCCGCCTTGCCCTACCTGGAGCGGGCGGTGGCGGCGGACCCCGACCACCGCGACGCGTGGCGGCTGCGCTTCGAACTGCTCGCCCCTCGCGGTCCTTCGCCCGAGCTGGCCATCGCGGCACGGCGCCTCGTGGAGCTGGGTGAGGACGCGGTGCTCGCGCCTTGGGCCCTGGAGGTGGGCCGGGCGCTCGCGGCCGCGGGCGAGTATCGCCTGGCCGCCGAGTGGCTCGAGCGGGCGGCAGCGCAGCGCCCCGACGATCTCGATCTCCTGGGCGAAGTGGCCACCGCCTGCGCGCTCGCGGGCAGGCACGAGGCAGCGCAGCGCTACCTGACGGAGCGGGCGGAGCGGACCGGAGCGCCCGCCCACTTTCGCGATGCCGCCGAGGCCTCGCTGGCCGCTGGAGATGCCCAGGCCTACGTGGACCTGATGTGGCGGGGGCTCGAGGATCCGGAGATGGACCGGGCCATGCGGCGAACCGCCGCCCAGGGGCTCGCCGAGGTCATGGCCCACCGGCTCGGACGGCCGGGAGCGGCCGCCGAGGCGCTCGCGCCCTTCTGTGCCGCCGCCCCCGAGGACCGGCCGCTTCAGCGGCAGCGGGCCGAACTCCTACGCCTCGCGGGGAGCCTCGACGAGGCGCTCTCCGTCTGGGTCGATCTGCTTCGCACCGACCCCACCGACCGCCGCGCGCTCGCCTCGGCCCTCGCGGTGCTGGAATCGCGTGACCCCGATCGACACAGGTGGCTTCGGGGCCTCGAGGCATTCCTGAGTGGAGAGGCGATCTCCGTCCCTCCGGTGGATCCCCAGGCCCTCCACATCGACCCGCTCACCCGCCTCGAGGTGGCCGACCCGGTCGCGACCGAGGCGGTGGCCAGCTACCTCCGGGAAATGGCGCCCTACTTCGAGCCGCTCTTCCCCTCGGACCTCTCCCGCTTCGGGGTCCGCCCGGAGGATGCCCTGACCCCCGAGGCCGATCCGGTGGTCGCGAAGCTGGAACGGTGGGTGCGGCTGTTCACCGAGCGGCCGTTTCGGGCCTACCGGAGCCAGCGCCTCGGCTTCGCGGCGCACATCGAGAACACCGAGCCGGCCTCTTTGGTCCTGGGCGGTACGCTCTTGGATGCGCCGGAGCGCCTGCAGGCACCCGTCTTCGCCGGGCTGGGGGAGCTGCTCGCCGCCGGCTATGCGCTTCCCGGTCGTTTCAGCGATGCGGACACCGCGATCCTCGTGCGGCTGGTGGTCGCCTTCTACGTCCCGCAGGTCGAGGTGCCCATTCCCCCCAGCCGCCTGGGGCAGTACCACGAACTCCTGGAGGCGCGGGTACCACGGGCGCGGTCCGAGCCGCTGCGGGAGCTGGCGCACCGCGCCGCCGAGGCGCTGGGCGACCTGCAGGCCTCGGCGCTGGTGGCGGCGCTACGCCGCAGCGCCTGGCGCTTCGCACTGCTGCTCACCGGCGACGTCGTCGCGACCCTCGAGGCAGCGATGCGCGCCGTCGGCGACGCCGGCGCGCCCGAGGCGGCACTCAAGACGAATCCGCTCCTCTTCGACCTCGCCCGCTTCCTCCTGCGTGAGGACATCGCTGCGCTCTACGCCGCCTCCCACCCCGGCACTTGAGTGCTTGCGGGTGAAGGTCCTGGCCGCTTCCCCCGGCCGCTCCCGCGGGCAGGTGAGTGCCCGAAGCGGCATCACCGCAAGAGGCGGTCGCCCCAACGGTGGCGGGGCGCCCCAAAGCGAGCGAGGCGCCCCGCGACCCGATCCGACGCGGCGCCGCGGGGGCGCCACGCTGACGCCTAGTTGTTTGCAGTGCCGACCAGGAACATGACGAAGACGGCACCCTCACTGGTCGCCGCCTGCTGGTCGGTGAAGGTGTACCCGTCCTTCTGGCCGGTGAAGCTGCCGAGCGCGACGTCGGTGACGATGAAGACCCCGTTGGCGCTGGTGTTGCCGTCCTGCTCGGCGCCCATGAAGTCCGCAGTGGGGTAGAGGACGCCCTGGGCCGGGTTGCCCTGCAGGTCCACCAACGCGACCCCGTCCATGGGGTTGCCCGCATCGTCCACGAACATCCCCAGGATCCACCCAGCGGCATTGAGGTCCCCTGCGGCGCCCCCGAAGACCACCTGGGCGAGGTGGGCCTCGGTGGCCTGTGTGACCGCGTAGCCGCTCACCCCCGTCAGATCGTCGGCGATGGGGCCGCCGGCGAGCCCCGAGGCGGTGTCACAGAACACGTCGGTCCCTTCCATGGTGTCGTCGAGCACGCCGATGAGGCCCAGCGAGACCCCCTTGGTGCTCACCTGTTGGAAAGAGAAGGGTGCCGTGCTGGGGTCGGTCGCATCGGGCGTGAGGGGCGCGATGGCCTTGGCGCAGCTTCCGTTGTCCTCGTACTCGAGCACCGCGTCCTTGCCCTGCAGCGCCTTGAGGGGATCCTCGAGGCGGAAGCTGGCACCGTCGAGGGTGGCGTTCGCATCCACGGCGGCGGTCACGGGATGGATGCGCACCGTACCGTCCACATCGACGAGCGGGGCCTCCTGGCAGGGTAGGAGGGTGCCGGCGTCCATCCCACCGCCGTCCCCGGCGCCGCCGTCGGGGCTTCCCGCGTCGTTGCCGCCGTCGGGGGTCGAAGTGGTCGGCCCGCAGGCGAGGACGAGACCGGTCGAGAGGGCGAGCGAGAGGAGAGTGAGTCGCTTCATGGGACGAGTCCTTTCCAGTTCCGATCCGATTCGTTCGGGCGGCGCCGCACCGATGCGGTCCCTCCCGAAGGGTCAAACGAAGGGTTCAATCACCGAAGTGGGCCTGCAGGCCCAGGACGACGAGGGTCAAGCTGTGCTCGTAGATGCCGGTGCCCACCACGGTGCCCTCGTAGCTGCTGCCCGGCGGCGGCGCGACGACCTGCAGAACCTCCGAGCGCTTCACGTCGCGGCGGACCGTCGGTGCGTGACTCGCCGCGAGGGTGATCGTGTACCAGTCGCGGGAGTACTCGAGCCCACCGGTGATCTGGTGCATGTCGCCGCCGAAGAAGTCGAGCCCCTGCGTCGACTCGGGGATCGCCGACTGGGAGAAGGCGTAGCCGAGGTGCACGGTCAGCGGCACCCGCTCGAGAAGCCCCATCGCCTCGAGATCGAAGGAGAGGCCCAGCCGCAGGCCCACGGCGTCGCGCCACTTCTTGGGAATCCGCAGCGCCTCGACCTCGATGGGATCCTGGAAGATGTCGCTCTCGACCACCACCCCGTAGGGCTCGAGGACGAACGCCTCGACCGCCGAGTATCCCTCGTACACCACGTCGAAGGCGCCGCGGATGCCGTTCCTGTGCACCGTGGCGCCGAAGCGGTAGACGGTGGGGAAGGTCGTCTTGAACCGCGCTGCGTTGCCCGTTTGATGGATGTTGAACGGTTCCTGCGTGAGGCCGTCGTTGAAGGTGAGGTCGAGGGTGCCCTCGCCGACGAGCTCGAAGCCCGGACGCACACTGAAGCCCAGGGTCAGCGCATCGGCGGGCCGGACCTGGACCCCGAGGATACCCGTGAAGGCAGGCTTGCCCGTGACGTCCAGGTCCGCGACGCCCTCGAAGGCGGGATCTTCTCCCGGCGCGAGTCCGCCGTAGAGCGATTGCGAGAAGCGGGTCTGACTCAAGACGACCTGGCCCGAGACGCCGACCGAGAGCCACTCGGTGGGCGCCCACCCCGCTGCGAGCGTGGGGTAGAGGACCGGGATGAAGGAATCGATGAGGTTGTAGCGCTGCGGGGCCTTCTGGGCGATGGCGTCGGGATCCGCGGGCTCGGTATCGGGATTGCCGTCGTAGAACTCAGGGGCGATCTTCCGCGGATCGGGGTAGGACTGCGCGCCGTACGCGGAGGGTCCGTAGACGGCGACTCCCAGCGTCAGGTCGGTCGTGAGCTGATAGCTCACCCCTAGGAAAGGGGCGATCCACGGCTTGTAGCCATTGGACACCGGATCGCCGATGTCCACCAGGTTTCCGCTGGCATCGAAGCCCCGGCGCTGGAAGCGCGTCTCCAGGAACGCAAAGTGGCCGTCGAGGAGGATGCGCAGGCCCCGCAGCGAGGCGAGCCCCGCCGGATTGAACATCATCGCCGTGGGATCGCCGGGATCGGCGACGCCCGTGCCCCCGCGTGCCAGCGCGCGAGCACCGTTCTCCGGGTACTCGTAGCCCGAGGCCCCGGCGACCGAGGGCCCGAGTATCCACGCGAATCCACACACCCAAACGGCCAACAGAACGCGACGCATCACCTGCTCCCCTCTTCTGTCCCAGTACCCAGCTTCGGCTCACCCCGCTTCGGCTCGGCGAGCCACGCGCGCCGGGACCATACACGCAAGGATCCGAGGACGGAAGCGAAACGGGCGCGAGTCTGCTCGCGCCCGCTGGAGGGGATCCAATGGCTTGGGGGGTGCCCTAGCGCGGCGCCGTGCCCCGGGGTGCGGTCAGCTTCCCGCGGACCTTCTTCTTCTCCCGCTCCTCCTTGTCCGCTTCCTTCAGGCGCCGTGCCTTCTCCGGGGTGCGGCCGCGCACCCGCGTGGAGGACGAGGTGCCGGTGCGAGGAATCGCCCGCGGCGGGGCTGTCAGGCCGGGATGGGGCGGCAGCAAGCCGGGACGGCTCTTCGGTGGGGGGCTCCCCGCGCTGCCGCCCCGGTTCCCCGGGAGGCTCGGGGGTGCCGTGGGTAGGGTCACCGGGCGCCCTGGGAC
>CAYYHA010000174.1:0-9050 GCA_964471535.1 uncultured Myxococcia bacterium
CTCATAAGCCCCGTGTCGGTGGTTCAAGTCCACCCATCGCCACACGGCACCCTGGTCCCGCACCGTTGCGGCGACCAGGGGGCCGAAGCCGCGCCGGACCGCCGGGCGCCCGGGCCCTGTCTGTCACCAAGCTGTTGCCGAGGAGGCTTTGCGCGGCCCGCCGCCCTTGGCCAAAATGGTGCGTCGTGGGTCGGCGCATCGCAGTGGGGCTGGGCTTGCTCCTCCTCGGGGGACTCGCCGTCGCCTTCTGGCTCGATCTCGCCGACACGGAGGCGGTGGGCCGGGCGCTTAGCACCGGTGCGCCGTGGATCCCCCTCCTCTTCCTGCTGGAAGGGCTGCGCATCGCCGCCGAGGTTTCGGTGACCCGGCGCCTCGCCGGGGGGGGCGTGCGCCGGCTCGGGCGGGGCCGGCTGTGGAGTGCCCATCTGGCGGCCTACGCGGTGGGGACCGTGGCGCCAGGCGGACGGCTCGCGGCCGAAACGGTCAAGGCGGCCTCCATCGCCCCGGCGGTGGGCGGGGCGCAGGCCGCGCGGGTGGGCATCGTCGGCCACGTCCTCGCGCTGCTCAGCGTGGGGCTCGTCTCCGTGCCCTGTGCCATGGTGGCACTCGTGTGGACCGGCCCCTCACTCCTCACTGTCGCGCTGGCGCTCCATGCGCTGGTGCTCTGCGGGATCGCAGCGCTGCTCCTCGGCGGCCTGCGCTCGGGTGCGGTCGAGCGGCTGACCCGGGGCATCCCCCGTCTCGGCGCCTGGCTGGCACGGGTTGGCGACGCGGCGCGGCAGCGGCGCATTCCGCCCGCCGCGGCGGCGCTCTTGCTCGGCGCGCGCCTGGTGGAGGCGCTCGAGTACGGGGTCCTCTTCGTGGCGGTGGGCCATCGCTTTGGTCTCGACAGCATCTTTCTGGGCAACGGGGTGGACCTCATCGCCTCGGCCGTCGGGAACTGGCTGCCCGGGCAGCTGGGTGCGACCGAGACGGCCTTCGCGGCCGCCGCGCCGACCCTGGGCGTCGCACTGCCCCTTGCGGTTTCCGTCGTGCTCCTGCGCCGGGTGGTACAGGGGCTGTGGGTCGCCGCGGGGGCGCTGGCGCCCCTGCTCACGAAGCTCCTCCTTCCGCCTCCCACCCCGCGTGCTTGAGGCGAGGCCCCTGGTGCCGGTCCCGCGTCCACCGCCCCCGCGTTCCCCTCGGCCCGGCGCCGTGCTCCGGTTCGCGCAGCGCCCGCCGGGGTGCGCACCGGGGGGACGGCGGGAACCTTCCCCCGATCGCCGGCGGGGAGGCAGGCCGTGAGCCGCCGGGTGCGTGCCCTCGGGCCGGCGCCGGGGGAGGGCGAGCACCGCGCCTTCCGCGTGGACGGCCGCTACCTCCTCGTCGCGCGGCGGGCGGGAAGGCTGCTCGCCCTCGACGACTGGTGCAACCATGCCGGCTGTCTCCTCTCCGACGGGAGGGTGGAGGCCGATCGCGTCGTCTGCCCCTGTCACGGCGCCGTCTTCCGCCTGGGTGACGGGGCCCTGTTGAGCGAGCCGAAGCTTTGTGAGGCGCAGGCCACCTACGACGTGGTCGAGCACGACGGAACCGTGTACTGGGTGCGGGAGGAGGAGTGACCCATGCCCAAGGCCAAGCAGATCTTGAGGTGGCACGCGGAGCTCGAGCAGACCGAGATCGAGCCGCACCCCGCCTTCACCATCTATCCCGACTCGGCGGCGCTGCTGGTCATCGACCTGCAGGAGCGCCTCGGGGCCGCGATGCCCGAGAAGGTCTTCGAGCGCACCGTGGAGAACGCCGTCCGACTCATCGAAGGTGCAAAGCGCCTCGGGCTGCCCATCGTGGTCAGCGAGCAGTATCCGAAGGGGCTCGGACCTACCGATGGGCGCATCCTCGAGGCGCTGCCCGAGGGGGTGCGCCCCTTCGACAAGACCGACTTCGCCTGCGGGCACCTGCCCCCGGTGAAGGAGACGCTGGCGAAGGAGGCGCGCCGGCAGGTGATCGTGGTCGGGCAGGAGACCCACGTCTGCGTCTTCCAGACGGTGCGCTGGCTCACCGAGCACGGCTACTTCTGTCACGTGGCGCGGGATGGGTGCTGTTCGCGCACCAAGGAGAACTGGAAGACCGGCTTGGAGCTGATGGATCGCCTCGGGGCGACGGTGAGCAGCACGGAGGTGGTGCTCTTCGATCTGGTCAAGAGCGCCTCGCACGAGCACTTCCGCGCCATCTCCAAACTGGTCAAGTGAGTCCGCCTGCCGCCGCCCTGCCCTCCGGCCGTTGCCCCGGCGGGCCAGTGCCAGCCGGTCTGGTGCCGAGGCGCTACCGCCGGGAGGCCGACGCCCGCCGCGCTCGAACGGTGCGCGCCCGGCGTGTGGGGCCGGCGCTCGAGGCCCTGCTCACCTGTCACGAACCGGAGCGATACCGGTCGCGGGATCCCGTGGCGTTCGTGCATCGCTACCGCGATCCGCGAGATCAGGAGCTGGTGGGGCTCGTCGCCTCGTCGCTCGCCTACGGCCGGGTGCAGAGTATCCAAGATTCGGTGGCGCGGGTTCTGGCGCGCCTCGGTCCCCAACCGTCACAGGTGGCCCATGCGGTGACGGAAGAGACCTTCCGCGGGATACAGCACCGTTGGACCACGCCGGCGGACCTGGCGGCCCTCGTCTACGGCGCCGGGGTCGTGGCGTCGGCGTGGGGGAGCCTGGGCGCCGCCTTCGCCGCGTTCTTCGACCGGCACCGCCGGCTGCGCGCGGCCCTGGGCGACTTCGCCCGGGCGCTCTACGCGGTGGACTTCCGGCCCGTTTGGGGCCGGCGGGCGCCGCCGCCCGGCCTTCGCTACCTCTTGCCCGACGCGCAGGGCCCCGGTGCGGCCAAGCGCCTGAACATGTACCTGCGCTGGATGGTGCGCCGGCCCGACGGCGTGGACCTCGGCCTCTGGCCGCTGCCCGGGCCGGAGGCGCTCGTCGTGCCGCTGGACACCCACACCGTTCGCTTCTGGCGCTACCTGGGACTGACCACTCGCCGGCAGCCGAGCTGGGCCGCAGCCGAGGAGATCACCTGGCACCTTGCGGCGCTCTGCCCCGAGGATCCGGTGCGCTACGACTTCGCGCTGGCGCATCTCGGCATCTCCGGCCGCTGCCGCCACCGCCGGATCCCGTCGGTGTGCGGGGCCTGTCCCCTTGGGGCGGTGTGCCGCCTGTGAGCCGATGGCCTAGGGTGGGGGGGCATGAACCTAGGTTTCGAGAGGCCCGCACCTCGGGTGTCCACGGGGCGGCCTGCGGGCCCGGCGGCGGCATTCGCCTCGGAGCGTTCACTCGCCCTGGCGGCGGCCCTGTGCCTTGCGACCGCCTGCGCCACGGCGCCGGCGACGCGCGGGGACAGAGCGATGGCCGAGGCGCGCTACGAGGAGGCGGTCGCGGCCTATGAGGCGGCGCTCGCCGAGCACCCGGGGGACCCCGACCTCGTGGGGCGCCTCGCGGCGGCGCGGGCGAAGCTCGCCGAGGTGGAGGTGGGTGCGGGGCGCAGGGCGGAGCAGGCCGGTGCGCTCCTCGAGGCCGCACGCCACTACCAGCGGGCGCTCTCGGCGCGCCCGGGCCACGCCGCCGCCCGCCGCGGGCTGAAGCGCATCGAGCGGCGCCTGGCCGAGCGCGTGGCGGAGGCGCTGGCGCATGGCCGAATCGATGAGGCCGCGCGGTGGGTGGCGCAGGCCGCGAAGGCGGGCTTGGTGGGGGGACGGCTGGCGGCGCTTCGCGCCGAGGTGGAGGCGAGGCAGGGCCGGGCGGCGTGTGAGGCGGGCGCCCGGGCGGCGCGGGAGGGGCGCCCGGGCCTGGCCCTACTCCACTACGCCCTCGCGCTCCGCCTGGAGACCCGGGCCTGTGACGCCGAAGGCGGCCGTGCCGCGGCACGACGTGCCCTCGAAGGCCGGACCCGCGTGCCCGTGGCGCTCCTCCCGGAAGGGTGGCCGGCCGAGGCGGCGAGGGCGGGCGGGGAGGTCACGGGCTCGGGGAGGTCGGCGGAGCGGGTGGAGAAGCCTGCTCTGGCGAAGGCCCTGGCCCGGTGGGCAGAGGCGGCGGGGCTGCCCGTCGAGGTCGGCGGCGACGTGGCGGTGGACGGCGACGTGGCCGAGGCGCTCACGCTCCGTGGGGACCTCTCGGTCGGGGTCTCCCGGACGCGCATCCCCCGGCGCCTGACCCTCGAACGACTCCTCGGCCACAAGACCGTTGCCAACCCCGAGTACGTGGAGGCCCGGCAGGATGCCGAGCAGCTCGCCGAGCACGTGCGCCAGGCGGCCGATCTCGTCGCCGAGCAGGCGCGGCGGGTGGAGGCGATCCGACGCGCCTACGTGCGAAGCGGGGGCAACCCGAGCCTGGGCCGGGAGCTTCAGTCGGCCTACGAGACCCTGGACCTCTACCGCGAGCGCTACGAGAACGCCCTTCGCGCCTACCGGCGGGTGCAGGAGAAGCTGGCCTCGCTGCCCCAGCTCCTGCGAAGGCCGGTGCACGAGGAGGTGGAAGTTCAGGGTGCCGAGGTGCGGATGCGGGCGGAGGCAAATGGACGCTTCCGCCTCGAGGCCCCCTGGCTCGACGCCCCTCGCCAGGTGCCCGTGGCGTACCAGGTCTCCGCCCAGGACTACACCTATGGGGCGGTGCCGGCGCGGGAGGTGCCCGCCGATCCCCTGACCCTTCCCGACAGCGATGTGCTCCGGCAACGCGCCATCGAGGGCGCGGCCGCGGTCCTGGGGCGGGCGGTGGCCGATGCCCTCGGTGAGCGGGCGCGGCGCCTGGTGGCCCGTGCCGAGGCCGCGTGGCGGGCGGGCCGGTGGGAGGAGGCGGCCGAGGCGCTGCTGCAAGGGGCGTTGCTCGATCCCCGGGCCGTCCCTGCGGAGCTCCGAGACGCGGTGCGAAGGCGCTTCGGCGTCGATCCCCTGGCGGCTCTGGGGCGCGGCGGCGGTGCGGGTGCGCTGCCCGCGGACGCGACGCCGGCGGGCGCGGGGGCTAGTGCGTCCGACGGCCGCTCTGATGCAGCTCCAGCACGATCTCGCCGTTCCGGAACACCCGCACGTCCCCACTCGTCTGCGACACCGTGATGGCGATCGCCTCGGTCTCCCGAGAGATCGCGGCAGCAGAGGCGTGTCGGGTGCCGAGCCCCATGGGCACCTTCACCTCCTCGGTGCTCGGCTGCAGGTAGCGCCCTGCCGCCATGACCACCCCGTCCTCGCGCACCACGAAGGCACCGTCGAGAACGCTGAAGGCCTCGACGGCGCCGCGGATCTTCGGGTCGAGGATGTTCCGCTCGCCCTCGCTGATGCCCTGGAAGGGGTTGATGGTCAGCTGTGTGCTCTTCTCCATGACGGTGGTCGCATCGCCCACGCAGATGATCGTGCCCACCGGGTGGCCCTCGAAGCCGTTGTGGCCGATGCGCAGCGCCAGGTCGATGAGCGCCTCCACCACCTGGCTGGAGAACTCCTGTGAGAGCTGCAGGGCGTCGAGGCTCACCCGGTCCTCGAGACCGAAGCCCACCTCGAGGCGCAGCAGCGTGTCGTAGCCGCCCGTCTTGCCCGTCGCGGCGAGGACCACGTCGCCTTCGCTGACGAGGCCCGCCGAGAGCGCGGCCAGCACGGCCACCTTGATGCGCTCGACGCGGGCGTACTCGTAGGGGGGGATGACCACCACCGGCAGTTCCGCCGCCCGCATCTGCTCCGCCGCCACCTCACTGGTCACCGCGAAGATGAGCTTACGGCGCACCGAGCGCCCGCGGAGATCCTCGGGGAGGAGGGGAACGTCGCTGACGAGGAGGACGTGCCGGACGTCGCGCTTGCCCCCCAGCGTGAGGACGGCGCGGAGGAAGTCCCGGTCGAGGCTGCCCTTGCGGCTCGGCCCGCGCTTGGTCGGCTTCTTCTTCTCGCTCACGGCTCCGATGGTAGGCCGTCTTCGCCGCGGCGCCAGATCCTGACCCACCGCGGGCGACTGCAGGTGTAACGCGTCGCGTCAGGACCGCCTGTTTCCCCTTGTTTCACCTTGACATAGGTTCGATGCGGTTGTTACACGGCCCCACCTTTTCGACGCCGGGGCCGGCGGGTCGGGCCCGGAGACACAGGGGGTTTTCGCCTTGAAGAAGAAGGACCTGGAGAGGTTCCGTAAGATCCTCGAGGAGTCGCGCCGGAAGCTCATCGCCCAGGCAAGAAAGAGTCTGGCCGAGGACACGGTGCTCGACACCGACGATCTGCCCGACGAAATCGACCTGGCCAGCTCCGAGTATGCGCAGTCGATGGTGCTGCGCCTGCGGGATCGGGAGAAGTTCTTGCTGCGCAAGATAGAGAAGGCCCTCGATCGCATCGACGCGGGTGAGTTCGGCATCTGCGAGAGCTGCGGCGAGGAGATCAGCCTCCGGCGCCTGGAGGCGCGGCCGGTGACCACCCTCTGCATCCGCTGCAAGGAGGAGCAGGAGCGGGTGGAGAAGTCCTTCGGCTGACGGCGGCCAGGGAGCGCCGCCCCGCGGCGGGGGTCCGGTGGCGTCCCGCGGTGCTTCCGAACGGCGCCTGGCGCTCGTGGAACGGGTGGAGCCACTTCGCTCAAGGTGCCCCATCGCCGGAGCGGGCAACAAGACGGCCATCGACCAGCAGCTCGCTCGCGCGGCGCCCCTGAACCTCGAGGGTGAGGCCCGCACCGCCGTCGGGCACGGTCACCGTGGCCTCGTCCGCCTGACCAGGGGCAAGCGGTGCCTCCCAGAGAACCTGGGCCCCCGAGCGGACGCGTAGAAGCAGCGGCGCACCGCGGTCGTGCCGGTATCGGAGGCGGTAGGTGCCGTGCGCGTCCGCCCAGGTGATCCGGCGGGAACGGCCGCTGGGGTGCGGTGAGAGGCGTACCCACCACCGGCCGTGCCGGTAGACGGCCTGCGTGATGAGGGCCGCCCGCCCCCGGTCCGAGCCGGAGCACTCCCAGCCCCAGAGGTTGGGGTTGAAGTAGTCGCAGGGCTCGGTGCCCAGCGAGACCTCGGCGGCGCGGATTCGCTCGGCGAGGGTGCGGCGGGGGAGGAGGCCGCGCACGAAGCCGACTCCGAGCGGGACGACGACGAAGGCGAGGGCGCCGGCGACGAGGCGGCGCTGCAGGCGGGCCCACCGCTGTGCGGTCATCGGTCGGGCCGCCGGGGACGGCACGGGCCCGGCGCGCACCTCCGCCGGCGCCAGCGCGCCCGCGACGGTCGCGGCCGCCACGGCGAGGCTGCCGAGGACGAAGGGGAGCCGAAAGTAGCGGTAGGGGGCGTGGAAGGCGAGCGGGACGGCGATGGGCAGGGCCAGGAGTGCCGCCTCGGCAAAGCGGCGCCGCCACAGGAGCACGCCGAGCGCAACCGGCACCAAGAGCAGCGGCGGAAAGGCGCTTGCCACCTCACCGAGGACGTGCAGGAGCCTAGGCCCCCACTCGCGCCACACGAAGTCGTCCACGTGGCTGTGCAGGGCCATCTGGCCGCCGCGGCGCACCAGGATGCGGTGGTACCCGGTGGTCAGGGGACCGCCGAACCAGGCCCAGTTGAGGGCGAGGAGGGCGAGCACCGGCCCGGCGCCGGCCAGTGCGGCGGAGAGGAGGCTCCGCCCCTCGCGGCGCAGGAGGTAGAAGAGCGCCAGTGCAGGGGCGACCAGGACGTTGGTGAACTTCGCAAGGATCGAGACGCCCATCGAGAAGCCCGCCAGCGCAGGACGGCCGCCCAGCGCGGCATCGAAGCTCGCCAGCAGCAGCGCCGTGTAGAGGACGTCGTTGGAGAAGCTGTAGAGGCTGTCCCCTTGGAAGGAGGCGGCGGCAAAGAGCGCGGCGCCGATGGCGGCCGCCCAGGCCGGGGCGATCCGGCTGCCGATGCGGAAGACGAGAAGCGGCAGGCACAGCCAGAGCCCCACGTTGAAGAGGAGCGCACCCCAGGGCCCCAGCCCATGGATGAGGGGCAGCGCGAGCAGCGGCAACAGGATGGGATGCTTGGGCAGCCACCGCCTGCCGTCGGCGGCCAGCGCAATGTTGGACCAGGCGGGATCGAGGTTGCGATTCCAGCCCAGGTCCTGCGTGTACCAGCTCTCGGCCTGTTTGCCCCGCTGCTCGAAGCTGCCGTCCTCGATGAGGCCCTGGGCGACCGTGAAGTAGAACGCCCCATCCCCCTTCAGCCAGCGGTACGGCTCGAGTCGCGAGGCGAGGTGCACCGCAGCCGCGGTGACACCCACGAGGACGACGGCGAGGAGGTGGCGCCGGCTCACCCCGCTTCGATGCGCAGGAGATGGGTGCCCACGAGGACCAGATCGCCCACCGACAGCTTCGTTCGCTGTCGCAGTCGCAGGTAGCTGCCGTTGGAGGAGCCGACGTCCTCGAAGTAGACGCTGGCGTCGGCCTTCACGGTGAGGCGGGCGTGGCGTCCAGAGACGAAGCCGTCGGAGGGGAAGCGGATCTCACCTTCCTCCCTGCCGAGGAGCACGCTGCCTTCCGTGAGGGGCCAGATGGCGCCCGTACCCCCGCCCTCGAGGTGCTGCACCAGGCGGACGAGGTAGCCCGGGTCGGGGGAGCCCCAGACTTTGGGCTCGCCCGGCTGCCAATCGGGGGCGGGCATGGCCTCGAGCACGAGGCGCTGGTGTCCGAGGCGGATCTCGCTGCCCGAGCCGAGGCGAATCGACTCCCCCGGGGGGACCTTCAGCCAAGTGCCGCTGCCGCTTTGAAGGTCCTCGATCTCCAGAGTCCCGCCCGTGAGGAGGAGGGCGCAGTGGGCGCCCGCCACGTAGGGGTCGTCCGGTATGAGGAGGGTGCCCTCGCTTCGACCCACCACGGTGCGCTGCGCCGAGAGCGAGAAGGTGCCCGCTGTCGCACCGTCGGCGCGCACCAGCACGACGCGGAAAGCGGGACGCGCCAGTGCCTCCGCGTCGACGGCGTGGAGCATCTGCGTCCCGTGCGTGGCCGCGGGGGGCTCGCCAGGGACCGGTGCCTCCGCGCCGCAGCTGCCGCAGAACCTGTGCCCCGCGGCGACGGGCGTGCCGCAGCGCGGGCAGGGTCGTTCGACCCCCGGCGCCGCGCTGGGGCTAGACGGGGCGGGCGCACCCTGGGCGC
>CAYYHA010000175.1:0-198 GCA_964471535.1 uncultured Myxococcia bacterium
CGGAACACCCTGTGTTCGGTCAAGCGCCTCCTCGGCTTGACCTGGTTCGACAAGGAGGTGGCGGAGTTCCGTGACAGCTACGGGCAGTACGAGCTCACCCGCGGCGAGAACGACCTGCCCGCGTTCCGGACGCGTGCCGGCCTGGTCACCGCGGCCGACGCAGCCACCCGGCTGCTCGGCTGGCTGGCCCGCTGCGAG
>CAYYHA010000175.1:208-9037 GCA_964471535.1 uncultured Myxococcia bacterium
GATGAGAAGCAGCGGGCCGCCCTCACCCGAGCGGTGAGTGCGGCCGGCTTCGCCGAGGCACGGATCCTCCTCGAGCCCCACGCCGCCGCCTTGCCCTACCTCAGCCGCGGTGGGCGGCCCCAGGCCGTCGCCGTCTACGACCTCGGAGGCGGGACCTTCGATTTCGCGGTGCTGCGGGTCCATGGCCTCGATCACGAGGTGCTAGCCGCCGGCGGCGAGCCGTACCTCGGAGGCGACGATCTCGACCGGCTGCTCGCCGAGTGGGTGGTCGAGGAGGTCCTGCGGGTGCACCGCTGGGATCTCTCGACCCGCCCCGAGGCGATGGCGCGCCTCGTCCTCGCTTGCCAGCAGGCGAAGCTCCGGCTGTCGAAGATCGACCGGACGCGCCTGCCGCTGTCCACCCTGGACCCGGCGCTCTCCGGCAAGGCGATCGACCTTCCGCGGAGCGCACTCGAAGCGGCCAGCCGCCAGCTGCTGCAGCAGACCTTCCTCGTCTGCGACCAGGTGCTCGGTGAAGCGGGCCTCCGGGCGGCCGAGGTCGATGCGGTGATCCTGGCCGGGGGGACCTGCTACCTCCCCTTCGTCCGGCAGGCGGTCTCCCTCTACTTTCAGCGAAAGCCGCGGTGCGAGGTGCCACCCGACCGAGTGGTGGCGATGGGGGCGGCCATCGCCGCGGCGGCCCGGTCGGGGCGCGCCACCACCGTCGCCTAGGCGCCCTCGGCCGGCGCCCTGCCCACGACCGGGACTTGGGTCCACGGCGCGCCCCGGGCGGAACGAACCTCCGGAACGGGATCGTCTACAGCCGGGCGGTGATCAGGAGGTCGTCGCCGACCGGCTCGACCGAGAGGGCGCCGGTGCGCAGCGCGTCGCGCACCGCCTCCGGCGCCCCGAAGGGTGCGAGATCGAGCCAGGCCGGCCCTGCCCCGAGGAGCTTGGGCGCGAGGAAGAGCCGGAGTTCGTCGGCGAGACCCGAGGCGAGGAAGGCGCCATGGACCCTCGCTCCCCCCTCGACCAGCACCGACATGAGGCCCCGGTCCCCCAGCGCCCGGAGCAGCGCCGGAATCTCCACCCGTCCCTCCGCGCCCTCGACCTCGAGGATCTCGGTGGGTCCCCGCTGGTAGGGAGCCACGGCCTCGGCGGGCGTCCCCACGGGCACGACGAGGAGGGTCGGCGCCTCGGAATCGAGGCCGTAGATCTGCGCCTGTGGGTCGGTGGAGAGCCGCCCATCGAGGATCACGCGCACCGGATCGCGGCCCGGTCGGTCGCTGCGCCGCGTGGTCAGGCGGGGATCGTCGTGGCGCACCGTCCCCGCCCCCACCAGGATCGCGTCGAGCTCGTCGCGCCAGCGATGCGCCCTTTTTCGGGAAGCCTCGCAGGAGATCCACTGCGAATCCCCCGTGGCCGTAGCGATGCGTCCGTCGAGGGTCATCGCCGCCTTGAGGACCACGTAGGGGCGGCCTTCGGTGATCCACGTGAAGAAGTACCGGTTTTGCTCATCGCACGCGGCTTCGAGGATGCCGCACTCCACGTCGACCCCGGCCTCGCGAAGTCGCTCGATTCCGGCCACCTGCGGGTTCCGGTCGGTGGAGCCCACCACCACGCGCGCCACCCCGGCGCGGAGGATGGCGTCGGTGCACGGCGGCGTGCGCCCGGCGTGGCTGCAGGGCTCGAGCGTCGTGTAGAGCGTGGCACCCCGCGCCCGCTCACCGGCGCGTTCGAGCGCGACCACCTCGGCATGGGGGCCACCGGCGGGCGCCGTGTGGCCGGTCGCGATCACCTCTTCCCCGCGGACCACCACCGCACCCACCGGGGGGTTGGGGGAGGTCCGCCCGGTGGCCTTCCTCGCCTCGGCGAGCGCTCGCTGCATCATCGCCTCGTCCCTGGCGCGGCGGGTGGCGCGGCTCATTCGCCCTCCTCCCGCAGCGCGATGAGTCGGCGCAGCTCCTCCATGAACTCGTCCACGTCTCGGAAATCGCGGTACACCGAGGCGAAACGGACGTAGGCGACCTGATCGAGGCTGCGCAGGCGCTGCATCACCGCATCGCCGACGACGGCGCTCGGCACCTCCTTCTCCCCCGAGCCCTGGATCTGCCGCTCCACGTCGTCGGCGATGCGATCGATTTGCTCGGCCGAGATGGGCCGTTTCTCACAGGCGCGCTCGAGACCGGCGATCACCTTCCGGCGGTCGAAGTGCTCGCGCCGCCCATCCTTCTTCACCACCAGCGGTGAGAGCTCCTCGACGCGCTCGTAGGTGGTGAAGCGGCGGCCGCAGGCGGCGCACTCCCGCCGCCGGCGGATGACGGTGGCCTCCTTGGAGAGGCGGGAATCGACGACGCGGCCGTCGGTCGAGGCGCAGAAGGGACACCGCATGAGAGAGCGGTTCTACAGCCGATGCGCGTAGAGAGGGAAGCGCCGGCAGAGGTCGCGCACCGCCTCGCGCACCCGCCGGTGCACGTGTTCGTCGTCGGGATGATCGAGGACCTCGAGGATGAAGCCGCCGACCGTCTCCATCTCCTCGGGGCCCAGACCCCGCGTGGTCACCGCCGGCGTACCGAGGCGCAGGCCACTGGTCACGAAGGGAGATTCGGGATCGCCCGGGATCATGTTCTTGTTGGTGGTGATCCCCGCCGCCTCCAGGATCTTCTCGGCCTTCTTTCCCGTAAGCCCCTTCGGTCGGAGGTCACAGAGGACGAGGTGGTTGTCGCTGCCGCCGGAGACCAGGCGCAGGCCTCCCTCGACGAGGGTCTTCGCCAGCACCTGCGCGTTCTCGACCACCTGCCGGCTGTAGGCGACGAAGTCCTCGCTCTGCGCCTCCTTCAAAGCGACCGCCTTGGCGGCGATCACGTGCATCAGCGGCCCCCCCTGCATCCCTGGGAAGACCCGCGAGTTCACCGTCTTGGCGTAGGCCTTCTGGCACAGGATCATGCCGCCGCGGGGCCCCCGCAGCGTCTTGTGGGTGGTCGTGGTCACGTACTCGGCGTGGGGCACCGGCGAGGGGTGGACGCCTGCGGCCACGAGACCGGCAATGTGCGCCATGTCCACCATCAGCTTGGCACCGACCGCATCGGCGATGGCCCGGAAGCGCTCGAAGTCGATGACGCGGGGGTAGGCGCTGGCACCGGCGACGATGAGCTTCGGCTGGTGCTGCTCGGCGAGCTCTGCCACGCGGTCGTAGTCGATCCGCTCGTCCTCACCGAGGCCGTAGGGCACCACCTGGTACAGCCGCCCCGAGAAGTTCACCGGCGAGCCGTGGGTCAGGTGCCCGCCCTGCGCCAGGTCCATCGCCAGGATCGTGTCGCCGGGCTCGAGCTCGGCGAAGTAGACCGCCATGTTCGCCTGCGCCCCGGAATGGGGCTGCACGTTGACGTGCTCGGCGCCGAAGAGGGCCTTGGCCCGGTCGATGGCGAGCTGCTCGGCCACGTCCACGAACTCGCAGCCACCGTAGTAGCGCCTGCCCGGGTAGCCTTCCGCGTACTTGTTCGTCAGCACCGACCCCATCGCCTCGAGCACGGCGTCGGAGACGAAGTTCTCCGAGGCGATGAGCTCGAGGCCCTCCTCCTGCCGCCGCGTCTCGTTGACGATGACGTTGGCGATCTCGGGATCCACCTCCGACAGGGGCCTCTGTATGTGGCTCACGCGTACTCCTTCTCGATGGCGTGAATCTTCTCGACGCGGCGGGCGTGGCGGCCGCCCTCGAAGTGGGCGGCCAGAAAGGCGTCGACGATGGCCTCCGCAAGGCCGATCCCCGTCACCCGCTCCCCCAAGCAGAGCACATTGGCGTCGTTGTGCTGCCGGGCCATGCGCGCCTCGTACTCGCTGCGGCACACCGCGGCGCGAATCCCCGGCACCTTGTTCGCAGCGATGGAAACCCCGAGACCGGTGCCGCAGACGAGGATCCCCAGCTCCGCCTCCCCTCGGCTCACCTTCTCGGCAGCGGCACGCGCGAAGTCGGGGTAGTCGACCGACTCGGTGCCGTGGGTGCCCACATCGTCGACCGCATGGCCCGCTGCCGCCAGCCGCTCCACCAGTCGGTCCTTCAAGTGGACGCCGGCGTGGTCGCTTCCCAGGACGATCCGGGCCATGGCCCCTCCAGAGGTTCAGCTCGGCTTGGTGAAGATCAGGGTGGCGTTGGTCCCGCCAAAGCCGAGTGAGTTCGACAGCGCCGCGCGAATGGGCACCTCCCGCGCCTCGTTGGGCACGTAGTCGAGGTCGCACTCGGGATCGGGCGTGGTGTAGTTGATGGTCGGTGGGAGAATCCCGCGCCGCAGCGCCATCACGGTGATCACCGCCTCGACGGCCCCCGCCGCACCGAGGAGGTGCCCTGTCATCGACTTTGTCGAGCTGACCGGCACGTCGTAGGCGTGATCCCCGAAGACCGTCTTGATGGCGGCGGTCTCCAGCTTGTCGTTGTACTCGGTCGAGGTGCCGTGGGCGTTGATGTAGTCGATCGCCTCTGGCGCGAGCCCGGCATCTTCGAGGGCCATGCGCATGCAGCGCGCCGCCCCTTCCCCTTCCGGTGCGGGACTCGTCACATGGTAGGCGTCACTGGTCAGTCCATACCCGTCGAGGTAGGCGAGGATCTCCGCCCCGCGCGCCTTGGCGTGCTCCTCGGCTTCGAGGATGAGGATCCCTGCGCCCTCGCCGGCCACGAAGCCGTCCCGGTCCTTGTCGAAGGGCCGCGAGGCGCCCTGGGGATCCTCGTTTCGGGTGGAGAGCGCCCGCATCGCGTTGAAGCCGCCGATGCCCAGCTCGGTGATGGTCGCCTCGGCCCCTCCGGCGATCATCGCATCGCAGCGCCCGAGGGCGATGTGCATCGCCGCCTCGCCGATGGCGTGGGCGCCGGTGGCGCAGGCGCTGACCTGGGAGAGGTTGCCGTACTTCGTACCGAAGTGGATCGAGATCTGCCCCGGCGCCAGGTTGATGATCGTCTGCGGGATGAAGAAGGGTGAGATGCGGCTCGGCCCCTTCTGCCGCAGGACGTCCAGGGTGGCCTCGATGGAGCCGAGGCCGCCCATGCCCGATCCCACGAAGGTTCCGATGCGCTCGGCGTTCGCCTCGGTGATCTCGAGCCCGCTGTGTTCGAGCGCCATCTTCGCCGCCGCCAGTGCGAAGTGGATGAACCGGTCGTTGCGCTTTATCTCCTTGCGCGGCAGCCACTCGGCAGGGTCGAAGTCGCTGCACTCACCGGCGAAGCGCGTCGCGAACTCCGAGGCATCGAAGCGCGTGATGGGGCCGATCCCCGATCGACCCGCGATCAGGTTCTCCCACGCCTTCTCGACCCCTGTCCCCGTGGGACAGACCATGCCGAGTCCGGTCACGACGACCCGCCGGCGACCGTTTGGACCGTGCTTCCCTTCGCTCATCGGGCTCGCGCCTCCCGGCGCCTATTTCTTGTGGTCGTTGATGTAGTTGATTGCGTCGGCCACGGTCTTGATGTTCTCGGCCTCCTCGTCGGGGATCTCGACCTCGAACTCCTCCTCCATGGCCATGACCAGCTCGACGATGTCGAGGCTGTCCGCACCCAAATCCTCGATGAACGCCGAGTCCGGCTTGATCGTGTCCTCGGAAATCCCGAGCTGCTCCGCGATGATGCTCTTGACCTTGCTTTCCACCGACATGGTTTTGCCTCTCCTACATGTACATGCCGCCGTTCACGTTCAGCACGTGCCCGGTGACGTAAGACGACTGGTCGGACGCCAGCCATGCCACGGCCGCGGCGACCTCCTCCGGCCGGCCCTGCCGCCCGAGGGGAATCGCCTCGACCATCCTCTCCTTCACTTCCTCCGGCAGGGCGCCGGTCATATCGGTCTCGATGTACCCGGGCGCCACCGCGTTGACTCGGATCTTCCTGCTGGCCAGCTCACGCGCCAGGGTCTTGGTCAGCGAGATCACGCCGCCCTTGGCCGCCGTGTACGCGGCCTGTCCCGCATTGCCGGACTGGGCCACGACGCTGCTGAGATTCACGATGGACCCGCCTTTCTGCTTCATCATCGGGCGGGCGGCGGCGCGGCACAGGTTCATGACGCCGGTGAGGTTCACCGCCAGGGTGCGGTTCCAGTCCTCGTCCTTCAGCCGCAGGAGGAGACCGTCGATGGAGATCCCGGCGTTGTTCACGAGGATGTGCAGGCCACCGTGGGCGCGCACCGTCTCGGCCACGGCCTCCTTGCAGGCCTCGGGATCGGCGACGTCGAAACGCTTCGGATCCGCCCGGCCCCCGGCCTCCTCGACGAGGCGCGCCGCCTCCCGGGCCGCCTCCTCGTTGCCGGCGTAGTTCAGGACCACCGTCGCGCCGCCACGCGCCAGCGCCACCGCCGCCGCGCGGCCGATGCCCCGCGAGGCCCCCGTGACCAGCGCCACCTTCCCCTCGAAATCGTAGCCGCCGTTCATCTCGCCTCCCCGGAGAGGGCAGCCGCCACCTTCTCGAGGTCCTCCGGCGCCCCCACGTTGAGCACCTTCAGACCCCGGTCGATGCGCCGCACGAGCCCCGCGAGGACCCGCCCGTGGCCGAGCTCCACCAGCGTCGTGACCCCCTCCGCCGCCATGCGCTGCACACATTCGACCCAGCGCACCGGCCGGACCACCTGCTCCACCAGGAGCCCCCGGATCGCCTCGGGGTCCCTCACCGGCTCGGCGCTCACGTTGCTCACCACCGGTGCAGCCGGGGCAGCGAGCGGGATCGCCTGCAGCACCTCGGCGAGGCGGGGCTGCACCGGCTCCATGAGCGCACAGTGGAAGGGCGCGCTCACCGGAAGCTCCACCGCGCGTCGGGCGCCGGCCGCCTTGGCTCGCTCCGCGACGGCGGCCACCGCCTCAGCCCGGCCGGCCACGACGATCTGCTCGGGCGCGTTGTAGTTGGCGGGAGCGACCAGGCCCACCTCCTCGCTCACCGCGCGGCACAGCGCCTCCACCGCCGGGGCGTCGAGTCCGAGGATGGCCGCCATCGCCCCCTCACCCTCGGGCACCGCCTCCTGCATGAACTGCCCCCGCCGGCGCACCGCGCGGACCGCATCCCCGAGGGAGAGCGCCCCCACCGCCACCAGCGCCGACCACTCGCCGAGGCTGTGGCCTGCGACGAGCCGCGGGCGGAGATCGGGCATCGCCTCGGCGAGGGCCGCGTGCGCCGCCGCGCTCACCGTCAGGATCGCCGGCTGCGTGTTGGCGGTACGCTGCAGGGCCTCCTCGGGCCCCTCGAAGAGCAGCGACCGGAGGTCGAGCTCCGCGGCGAGCGCATCGTGGGCCGCGTCGATCACCGCGCGCGCGGCGCGCGATCCGTCGTAGAGCGCCCGCCCCATCCCGACCGCCTGCGAGCCCTGGCCGGGGAAGATGAATGCCACCGCTTCCATGCGCGGCCCCTCTAGCACGTCCCCCCGCGGAGGTCACCACCGGGGGCAGCGGTCCAAGGGCTCACCATCGGACCAGCGCCGATCCCCAGGAGAGCCCCGCCCCGATGGCCATCATGAGGATCAGATCGCCGGGCTCGAGGCGCCCCTCCCGATTGGCCTGATCGAGGGTCATCGGCAGGCTGGCCGAGGAGGTGTTGCCGTA
This sequence comes from uncultured Myxococcia bacterium, assembly GCA_964471535.1. Taxonomy (GTDB): domain Bacteria; phylum Myxococcota; class Myxococcia; order SLRQ01; family SLRQ01; genus CAYYHA01. Next base: position 7,754 of record CAYYHA010000175.1, read on the forward strand.
CTCCTCGATGTTCAGCACCGCCTTCTCCATGGGGATCTCGAGGCGCTTGAGCACCGCCTCGAGGATGCGGATGTTGGCCTGGTGGGCCACGACGTGGCGGACCTCGTCGGGCGTCACCCCGTTGTGCGTGAGCGCCTTTCGGCTCGCCTCCTCGAGGTTTCGCACTGCGTGCTTGAAGACCTCCCGCCCCTGCATCTTCACGTAGTGCAGGCCCTTCTCCACCGTCTCCTTGCTCTGGGGATGGCGCGAGCCCCCTCCGGGGATGCAGAGGATCTCCGCCTGCCGCCCGTCGGTGTAGAGGTGGGTGGAGAGGACCCCTCGGTCGTCCTCCCCCGCCCCGAGCACCATCGCGCCGGCGGCGTCCCCGAAGAGCACGCAGGTGTTGCGGTCGGTCCAGTCGACGATCCGGGTCAGCAGTTCGGCGCCGATGACCAGGGCGTGGTCCACCTCGCCCGCCCGGATGAACTTTTCGGCAATCGACAGGCCATAGAGGCTTCCCGCACAGGCGGCGGAGACGTCGAAGGCGATGGCCTGGTGGGCCTCCAGCTTCTTCTGCACCAGGGTGGCGCAGGCGGGCATGGGCATGTCGGGGCTGATGGTGCCCATGACGATGAGGCCCAGCTCGTCGGGCCGCACGCCGGCGAGCTTCAGGGCCCGGCGGCTGGCCTTCACCGCCATGTCGCTGGTCGCCTCGTCGTCCGCCGCCACGTGGCGCCGGCGGATCCCGGTGCGCTCGCGGATCCACTCGTCCGAGGTGTCGACGATCTTCGCCAGATCGTCGTTGGTGAGCACCTTCTCGGGGGCGTAGCCTCCCGTCCCGATGATGCGTGCCCTCGTCCGCCCGTTCATGACGCCTCCTCCCGAGCGCCGGCCGCCTCGGCCAGCGCAGTGGCCTTCCGTGCCGCCTCGACGAGGACCCCATCCAGGCCCGCCCTGGCGAGGTCCCGCGCGACGCGCACGGCATTCTTGATCGCAATCGCATTACTCGCTCCATGGGCGAGAATCGTCACCCCCCGCGTGCCAAGGAGCGGGGCCCCCCCATACTCGGCATAGTCGAGCCGGCGCTGGAAGCGCTTGAGTGCCCCCCGCATGAGGAGGTAGCCGGCGCGCGCCGCCGCCGAGGCCTCAATCTCCTCACGCATCATCGCATAGAGGGCCAAGGCCACCCCTTCGGCCGTCTTGAGCAGCACGTTGCCGGTGAAGCCATCGGTGACCACCACGTCGGCGGCACCCTCGAAGACGCCCCGCCCCTCCACGTACCCGACGAAGTTCGCCTCGCTGCCC
>CAYYHA010000176.1:0-9006 GCA_964471535.1 uncultured Myxococcia bacterium
GCGCCTACGCGGGGCCATCGAGGCGCGCGTGCCCCACGGCCGGACGCGGGGCGGAGGCCGCGGGGATCGGGGGGCTTGGCAGCGCATCCCCGACCCGGTGGCGCGGGCCTGGAAGGCGATGCTGCCCCGGTGGAATGCGCTTTGCCAAAAGCACCCGAAGATCGAGAAGTGCAACACGGTTGTGCACCTAGGCACCCTGGGCACGGGCAACCACTTCATCGAGCTGTGCCTGGACGAGGAAGACCGCCTCTGGGTGATGCTCCACGGTGGGTCGCGGGGGTTGGGGAACCGCATCGGCCGCTATTTCATCGAGCTGGCGCGGCGCGAGGCGGAGCGCCAAAACCTGCGTCTGCCCGACGGGGATCTGGCCTACCTCGAGGAGGGCAGCCGCTGCTTCGACGACTACGTGGAGGCGGTGGGCTTCGCTCAGGATTTCGCGCGCACGAACCGCGAGCTGATGATGGAGCGGGTGCTCGAGGCGATGCGGGAGAGCGGAGAGCTGCCGCCCTTCGAGGCGACCCTGGAGGTGGTGAACTGTCACCACAACTATGTGGCGCGCGAGGTGCACTACGGCCGCGAGGTGTGGGTGACGCGCAAGGGGGCCGTCCGGGCCCGCGCCGGCGATCTGGGCATCATCCCTGGGAGCATGGGCGCCCGCTCCTACATCGTGCGCGGCAAGGGAAACCCAGAGAGCTTTCACTCCTGCAGCCACGGCGCCGGCCGCCTGATGAGCCGCGGGGAGGCGAAGCGCCGCTTCACCGTGGCCGACCACGTGCGGGCGACCGAGGGCGTGGAGTGTCGCAAGGACCCGGGTGTCCTCGACGAGACGCCCCTGGCCTACAAGGACATCGACAAGGTCATGGCCGCGCAGCAAGACCTCGTGGAGGTGGTCCACACCCTGCGGCAGGTGGTGTGCATCAAGGGATGAGGGGCGGCGCATGCCGCCCCCTTTCCTCCTGAGGCGGAGGTCTCGCTCAGGAGCTCACGCGGGGCCCGGCGAGTGCCGGGCCCCGGTGCGCCCCGCTCAGTTGCAGACCGTGTCGTACTCGACCTCCACCGTGGCGCCCTGCGGCGGCACCGCGGTCGGGTCGAAGATGACCGACTGCGAGGGCGCGTCGTAGCTGTAGTCGCTCGACGGTACCGTCGAGCCGTTCACGCGCACCACGATGGACGAGGGAATGGGCTCCCGCGAGAGGAAGAACTGGCTCTTGGCGCCGAAGGCGTCGAGGCCCAGGTCGTCGGCGATCTGACCCCAGTTGTTGGAGCAGATGGAGCGCTCGAGGCCCCCGGTGCGGCGGGCCACCTCGAGGTAACGGGTCCCCGCCACGGCGTCGCCGTCGGCCGAGGAGCAGCCGCTCGGCTCGGGACCGACGATGGCGGAGAAGCTCATCAGGTCGCTGTTCCGATAGCCCTTGATGTTCTTGAGGAAGTCGACGAAGAAGTCGACCGGCGGCGTCGAGGAGTCCTCCTCGTCGCTCACGGCGATGACCACGAGCTTGGCGTCGTCACGCAGGAAGCCCGCATTGGCCGCCGGATCGTTGATGAGCGGATCCGAGAGCGCGGCGTGGGTGGCATCGAGGCCCTTTTCGGTCGCGTCGCCGAAGGTACCCTGCCGGACGTTGTCGGCGAAGGCTGCGGCTGGATTGGGGGTCGATCGGGTGATGATCTTGGGCCGCCCGTTTCGCGACTGCAGCCGGCCGGATTTGTTCGGATCAGTCATGTCGGTGGTGACCACGCCGAGCTGGAAGTCGGTCATGAGGTTCAGCGCCCGGTTGAGGAAGGTGTTGGCGTTGTTGGCAATGTTGTTCTGCTCCTCGCTCATCGAGCACGAGTCGTCGACCACCCAGAGCACGTCCACCATGGGCTCGGAGAGCTGCTGGAATTGGTCGACCTGGTGGCTGTCGTTGGTCCCCTGACCGGTGAGCGGGGTGGTGAAGTAGTTCCCGTTCTGGGCGTCGCTCTCGATCACCAGCAGTGCCGAGTGGGTGTTGGTGTCGGGTGGGCGGTACTTCAGCTTGATCGTCATGGAGCTGCCGCCCGCGATGGTGGTGGGCAGCGGGGGTGCCGCAGTGATGCTGAACGGCCCGCTCGGCGGCTGCCCCTTGCCCGGCGGATCCAGGTAGATGTCGGTGACGTTCAAGGGGGCCTGCCCGATGTTGTAGATGGTCACGTCGGTGTCCCGGCTGGCGCAGCCCACCGTGACCACGCCGAAGTCCACCTCGGTGGGAATCACCTCGATGGCCGAGCGGACGCCCTGGCCAATCATCGTCACGCCCGCACAGCCGGGCATGCCCCCGTTGAAGGCGCACTCCGTCCCATCGAGGTGGGTCGTATCGTCGGTCTGGACGATGACGCGGCCACAGTTCTCGGCCTCGCTGGTCGGCTTGTAGCGCACCTCGATGACACCGATCTCACCTGGGTTGATGGTGTTGGTCAGCGAGCCGTTGACCGAGACCCGGTTCTGCCCCGTCGCGAGCGTGAAGGTGGGATCGATGCCCATCAGGGGAATCGCCTCGACCATCTCCACCTGCGTAACGTTGCAGGGGATGGAGCCTTGGTTCTCGAGGCTCACGGTGAGGGTCTTCTCCTGGCCGATCTTGGTGGCGCCAAACTGCGCCACCCGCGGGTTGAGGCCCGCCCCGAAGGCGCAGGCGCTCAAGGTAAAGTTCCCCGGCCGCGGCGTGATGTCCAGGTTGCAGCTGGGGTTGGCCACCGGATCACCGAGCAGGGCCACCTCGACGGGCATCGAGAGTTCGGCCGCTCCGATGGTGAAGGTACCCTGATCGGGGCCGGTCGTATCCTGTGGGTCGTATTGCAGGGTGAAGGTCACGATCTGCCCCGGCGTGAGCGTCCACGGCGGGCCGCCTGCGGGCAGGCCCACCACGTTGAAGGCCACGTTGGCGCCAGCGGTGATCTCCGCGGTGACGCCGGTGCAATCGAGCTGCCCTGGATTGGACACGACCAGCGTCTTCTCCACCGGGTAGCCGGGTGCTGCGGTGCCGAAGTGGAGCGTGGTGGTGGAGGTTTGGATCTGGCACGACGGCGGGATCTCACCCTGGCCGACCAGGTTCACCCAGCCGCTCGGAACCACCGGATCGGTGGACTCGAGATAGAGGCGTCCGTTGAAGAGTCCAGGCGTCGTCGGCGTGAACTCCACGGGCACCGTCGCGGTCTCGCCCGGATTCAGGCTGATCGGTGTGCCGGGCGCCCCGGCGCCCATCGCGAAGACGTTGGACGGGCCACCGGAGTTGTCCTGCACCTCGAGCTTCGTGATGTCGAGGGGCAGGGTGCCGCAGTTCTCGAGGGTGACCTCGCGGGGCTCGGTTGCGCCCACGGCCACGGTGCCGAAGTCCACCTGCGGGAAGGGATCGGGGCAGACCTTCGGGCCGTCGCCCATGCCCTCGAGGTGGATGGTGACGGCGCCCTCGTCGGGATCGCTGGAGACGATCTCCAGGAGTGCCTCCTGCAGGCCGCCGCTCTTGGGCTGGAAGGTGACGTTCACCTCCACGCCCTCTCCCTCACCGAGGTCGCCCAGCGAGCCGAGGTCCTCGGGATCGAGCAGGTAGTCCCGTCGCCGGTTGCCGCTCTTGAAATCCCAGGCCAGTCGCTTGAGGGGCAGGGCTCCCGTGTTGGTGATGCGCACCGGGCAGGTGGTGCTCGCGTTGATCGCGGTGACGGGGAAGTGCATGGAAAGGGTGTCCATGTCGTTGCACACCGTCTCCGCCGAGCAGTCGGAGGCGAGCACGCAGACTTCGATGTCCGGCGCCGAGCCCTCGGCGTTGATGGGCACGGTGAGCTCGGGGGTGTCGGGATCGTTGCTCCGGATGATGAGGGCTCCGGTGTCCACACCGATGTTGATGGGCACGTAGCCGACGGTCACCGTGGCGCACTCGCCGGGCTCGAGCGAGTAGGGGTCGTCGTCGGCACGAGCCGCACCACTCGAGCAGTCCACCGGCTCCATCACCCCCCGCAGGACGAACTCGGTCTCCGCGTCCTCGCTGTTCTCTTGCAGCTCCGGATCGCCGTCGATGAGCAACTCCTTGGTGCCGTCGTTGCGGATGGTGACGAGCTGGCTTGCCTCCTCCGCCGCCGGCACCTTGTCGAAGACGATCTCGGTGGGCTCGACGACGATGTTCGGCTGCACCACCTGAGTTCCGCCACCCTCGCAGCCCTCGCAGCCGGCGAGCCCGAGGGCCGCGGTGGTGGCAGCGAGCGCGAAGAGACGAAGGCCTGAGCTTTCGATGAATGCGTCACGCATTGGATGACTCCCTGGGTCCGTAGTGGGTCGGGTCCGTGAACGTTGGCCTGGGGTTTCGATCTGCGTCGGATCCGGTCGCGTGTCCGTTCCCTCCCTCGGCGCGCGCCACCTCTCGACGTCTTTTGCAGGCGCGCATGTTACAGCACTTCGGCGCACCTTCTGCACCGATGTAAGGCAGGCTCCGTTCCGCTACGCACGGGCGCTGCGGTGCATCCGGGCCGATCTGCTTTTGGACGCTTTTCGCTACACCCGCCTACATTGGCGCACCTTTCCGGAGAGGGCCGTTTCTTGCCCCCCGTCGTAGCGGATTGTTACCTTCGCAGCGTGGACTGGCGGGTCTGGCTCAGCGTCCTTGCGCTCGCCGCGGGGAGTGCGTGCGCGCACGGCAGCGCGCCGCAGGCCCCCGGGGAGCAGCCTCCACCGCTGCTCACGCCGCCGCCCCTGGTCCGTGCCATGCCCGCGCGCCACGAGGCCGTGCCCGTGGCACCCCTGCTGCGCCCGGTGGAGGAGATCGACGGCCGGCGCACCCCCATCCCGGACCGGATCGAGGTGGACGAGGCGCTGCTTCGGACCGCAGCCGTGCTCGATTCCCTCCGGGCGGCGAGCGATCCCCTGCGGCGGCAACCCGCGCCTCGCGCCGTGGTGCGGGAGTGGGAGGCCCTCCTTCTGCGCCTCGACGAGTACCTCGACCAGCCTCCGGCGCAGACGCCGGCGGTGGAGCTGGTGCGTGCGAAGTTGATGGTCGAAGGGCAGCTGAAAGCGGACGTCGAGACCTGGCGGCTGCCCGGTGGTCTCACCGACCGTATCCGCTCCCGCATCGCCTACCTGGGCCACCGCATCGAGCAGGCTCGCCGGAGGATGCGCCCCTTGCCTCGGACGAAGGAGCGCCTGCACTTCGTATGGCCGGTCGATCCGGTCATCGTGAACTCGGGCTTCGGCCGCCGGCTGGACCCCATCCGGCGCAATCGGCACGCGTTCCACTATGGGGTGGACCTGGAGGCGTACCTGGGCCAGGTGGTGAGCGCCGCAGGGCCTGGGGTGGTGACCTGGGCGGGCTGGAACGGCGGTCACGGACGCCAGGTGGAGATTACCCACCCCGGCGGCTGGGTCACCCGTTACAGCCACCTCTCCCACATCCTGGTCCGGCGGGGGGACCGCCTCGCCAGCGGCGATCCCGTGGGGCTGGCGGGCAGCACCGGCCGCAGCACCGGGCCGCACCTCCACTTCGAGGTGTGGCTCCATGGTCACGTGAAGGATCCCCTCGAAGTGCTCGGCGATCCGGTTCTCATGGCGATGGAGCAGGACCACCCCGCCGCCGGCGGGGGGAACTAGCCCGCGCGAGCGGCGGGCCCACCGCGCCGCGGCTGGCACCCGGCGCATCCGTGGTTAAGCTGACGCCTGCCGTGGATCTGAAGCCGCTCTTCGACAAGGCCTTCCTCATGGACGAGGCCATCAACGCCAACGAGGCCCTCGACCGGGCGCGCACCCGCTTCCGCCGGGCGGAGGGGGAGAAGTCGTTCAGCTACGAGGTCGTCGTGCCCGAGGAGCCCGACGCGGAGTGGCTCGAGGGCACGCTGCTGCGCAAGCTCGTCTACCACTGTGAGTCGACGCGCTCGGCCCTGCCCGAGTGCCAGGGCATCTTCGTCAGCCTCTTCGTGGGCGATCGCCTCTACTGCGTTCCGGCCAAGGACGTGGTGGCGTTCGGGTGCGAGGCGCTCGACGTGGACGTGGAGACGCTGGTCGCTCGCTACGGGACCGGGGAGCTCAAGGAGGCGATCCGTCCCGCCACGGTGCTCCTGCCAGGCGCCAAGGAGCCGTGAGGCGGCGGCGCCGGGAGCGAGGCGGGGGCCGAGGCGCAGGCCGCACGCTGCGAGGTCGCGCCCTGCCGCATCTCGCCTGGCTGCTCTGGCTCGCCCTCCTCCCCGGCTGCCCCCGCGCGGTGCGGCTGCCCCCGGGCGAGGTCCCCGCGGAGACTCTCGCCTTGGACGACGGCGTGCGCCTGCGTGGCGCCGGCGCCGGGACGGTGATCGTCGGCAGCCTTCACGTGCCCAGGGGGAGGGCGGTGTCCCTCGAAGCGGTGACGGTCCGCCCCGAGGCCGGCGCCCACGCGCTCCGGGTGGAGGGCACGCTGCACCTCTCCGGCGTTCGCGTCGAAGGGGGGCGCAGCGCGCTTCGCGTGGCCGGGGGCACGGCGCAGGTCGACGGATTCGTCGCCACCGACGTGGAGACGGGCGTGTGGGTGGTCGATGGTGAGGTCGACGCTCGAGGGCTCGAGGTCGATGGGGCGAGGCGTGCCTGCGTGCTGGCCCGCCGTGCCGACGTGCGCCTGCGCGGGGGGCACCTCCACCGCTGCGAGTACGGGGTCCTCGGGGGGCCGGGAAGCCGCATCACCCTCTCTGCCCTGCGGATCGAGGACGTCGCGCAGGCGGGGGTGGGGCTTCCGGGCGGTCGGGCAGCGCTGCACGACGTCTCGGTGCGGCGCGCCGGGCCCGGCGGCGGGGTACAGGCCAACGACCTCGAGGGCCCCCTCCGCCTGCGGGGGGTTCGGGTGTCTGCGAGCCGCGGCGCCGGCCTGCAGGTCATCCGCGGCCCCATCGATGCCGCCGAGGTCGATCTCTCGGCGGCAGCCGGGCACGGGGCCTACCTCGAGGACGTCCGCGGCCGCATCGAAGGGCTGAGGATCCGAGGGAGCGGCGAGGCGGGTCTCGCCATCTCCGGCGGCGTGCTCTGGCTCTCCGGGGTCTCGGTGGAGGGCGCGGGGGACACCGGGCTCGCCCTGTGGTACGGCGCGCAGGTGGAGGCGCGAGGGCTCGACGCCTCGTCGATCACGGTTCGCGAAGGGGCGCGGCTGCGGCTCGACGCAGCGAGCGTGGCCACCGGCCTCCGGATCACCTGTGACGGCGGGGGACGGGTGACGCTTCTCGGTGCGCGCGGCGGGGAGCGCCTGCTCTGTCCCACCGCCGGCGACGTCGAAGCCCCAGCACGATGAGGAGGAAGAGGGCACCTGCGTGGCCATCCTCCGCCGCCGCGGTACAGCCGCAGCCGCCGGTGACCGATGGGCCGCCCGCGCCGCCGTCACTCGCCTTGCCTCCATCGGTGCCGCCGCCGGTGCCCGTGTCTCCGTCGACGCCCCCATCGGGCGCCGGCCCACCGCCATCCATCCCCCCATCCCCGGCGGGCACGAGGGCGATGGAGCCCCAGGTGTCCCCCGGCATCTCGATGCGCCGGGTGAGGCTCGCCGGCGCATAGCCGGCCGCACTCGCGGTGATGGTGTAGGTGCCGTAGGGAAGGGCGGTGAAGCGATAGAGACCCCGAATGTCGGTGGTCGTGGTGGCGCCAGTGTCGAGTGTCACGGTGGCTCCGGCGATGCCCTCGCCGGTGTGGATGTCGTAGGCGCGCACGAAGCCGACCAGGTTCCCTACGGGATCGGCGCCGAGCTGCACCACGCTCAGGTTCGGCTCGTAGTGGGCGAGGATCTCCTGCCAGGTCGCCCCGTTCTTCGAGCGCTCCACCGATCCCCACTGGCAGGTCCCGCGCACCAGGCAGCGATCCGTCCCAGGAAGATCGGGGTTGTCCTCGTGGCCGGCGCAGCTCTCGTGCCCGCACCAGGTGTTCACGCAGGCGACCCCGGGCACCGCGTCGGGGACGATCTCGGTCTGGTATTCGGGGCGGGTGCCGTGCTCACCGCAGCTCGCCGCGTACTCGTACTTGTCGATGACGGTGGGGTCGCTCGCTTTCACCAGGACCAGGCCCGCCGTCGCGGCGACCTGCTCGGTGATGTAGGGGACGCGGTCGTCCTCGTAGCGCTGGTTACAGGCGGTGTCGTCGATGTGGTACTCGGCACTCTCGCCGCCGCTCCGCAGGTACCACCAGAGGGCGTAGCTGCGGGCCAGGATGGCGAAGGCCTTGAAGGTCTCACGGGCCGCTTCGTTGCGGGGCTCCACTGCCGCGAAGACACCAATCTCCGCCGGCACCACGCCGGCCACGTAGTCTTCGAAATCGAGTTCCTGAATCTCGACGATGGGGTTGCCCGAGCAGGAGCTGGCGTAGCGTCGTGCCACCCGGATGGTCGCGGGCAGCGCCGGCGGGGTGGGGTAGTAGTGGCGGCCAGGGCCGGGCCCGGGGATCTTCAGCTCGGCGCCGGGGATGGCCCGGGCCTCCCGCCGGTGCCAGGGCACGCCATAGAGAGGCTGGTCGGAACGCGGGGCCTGATCCGGAAGGGTCCACGGCAGGAGCCGCGCAGTGTGGGGGCGGCCCGGGCGCTGGTGGACGAGGTCCATCGGCGTGTAGCCGGGGGCGTCGACGCGTAGCGTGTAGGTGGCGCCGAGCGGGACCGAGATCTCGTAGCGGCCCTGCGCGTCGGTCTCCACCGCCCGGCCGCTGGCCAGATCGCGCACCGTAGCGCCCGCGATCGGTGCGGCGGTGAAGGTGTCTTCGAGCGCGCCGCTCAAGGTGCCGGTGCCGCCCGCCCCGAGGAGGGCGAGCGCCACGAAGGGGAGGGCGGCGCGGGGGGCGAAAGAGGTCGAGCGCGGGCGCACGATCCCACCTTTAGCACAGCGCAGTGGCGGCGTCCGGGGGATCCGCCGGCGCGCCGGGCCGCTCCTCAGGCTGGGGTGTCCCCCGCGGCCGAGCCGCCCGAGGCGAGGCGGGTCTGCACGATGCGACCCACACGCCGCGTGTAGGTGAGCCCCAAGGAGAGGGGGAAGCGGGCAAGCCCCTCGGCGCGCAGGCGCGGGGCCTCTTCCGCC
>CAYYHA010000177.1:0-8982 GCA_964471535.1 uncultured Myxococcia bacterium
GACCGCCGTGCTCGGGGCCTCGCAGCATTCGCATCACCTCGCGTGCGCCGTCGTCGGGATAGATGGCGGAGACGTGCATCTTCCCGCCGACCACCTCCTCGGAGCGCCAACCCGTGATGCGCTCGGCGGCAGCGTTCCACAGCAGGATGCGGCCCCGCCGGTCGGCGGCGACGATGGCGTCGGCCGAGCTGTCGATGAGATTCTGCAAGAACTCGGTGGTGGTGCGTAGCTCGCTCTCCACCCGACGCTCCTCGGTCACATCCCGGAAGCTCAGCACGGCTCCACCACCGGAAAGCGGGCTTCCGCTGACCGAGAGACAGCGTGGCTCCTCGCCGGGACCTCTCACCGAGACCTCGATGGGGCCGGCCGCCAGACCCTTCGAAACACTGTCGGCCAGAATCTGCAGGCGATCGTGGTCTTCGTTCTCGTAGCCGAGTGCGGGCAGCCGCCGGCCTTCGAGCTGTCCGTAGGCACTCAAGATCTTGCGGGCCGAGGGGTTGGCGCTTCCGATGGTGCCCACCTCGTCGATGAGGAGAATGCCCTCGCGCACGTGCTCGTAGAGATCGGCGTAGCGCTCGAGGCCCGCGATCTTCCGCTCAGCGCGAAGTCGCTGCGCCGCGACACGCTTCGACTCGTCCCGCATGTGCTCGAAGAGGCGCGCGTTCCGCAGCGCCACCGCCGTGGCCTCCGCCACCATCTCGGCGAAGAAGCGATCCCGTCGGGTGAGCGCATGGGCCCGCTCCATGCGCAGGAAGAGCACGCCGGTCACCTGGTCCTCGAAGACGAGGGGGAAGAGGGCCAGCGATCCGATGCCCTTTTCGATGAGGCGCTCACGTACGGGAAGGAGTACGGGATGCTCCGCGACCTCGTCGACGATGAGGGGTAAGCGTCGTTGCAGCACCTCCTCGATCTCGGGGTAGTCGGAGAGCGCGATTTCCAGGTCGTGGATCCTCTGGTCGTCGGAGGCAGCCATCACCATGCCCATGCGGCGGGACTCGTCGATGAGCACGAGCGAAACCCGGCTGGCCCCCAGCGACTCCGCGAGGCGCGCCACCAGGTCGTAGAGGAGCGAGCCGACGTCCAGGGTGGACGCGAGACGACGGGTGAGCGCGAGCAGCTGAATCAGGTCCTCTGCCTCCGACTGCAGCTCCTTCAGCTGTCTCGCCGTATGCAGCTGCGAGCGAAGTCGGGCCCGCACCACGTCGGCCACCAGCGGGCGGCGGATGAAGTCATGCACGCCCGCCTCCAAGGCACGGGTGGCGAGCGCGCCCGCTGCGTCGGCATCGAGGAGGCCCAGGATGCGGGTGGCTCGCTGCGCGCCACTGGAGCGGAAGCCCTCGAGGAGGCCGAAGACACCCTCCGTATCGGCCAAGTCGAGGATCAGGATCGATGGATCGCCCGCCGTCTCTTCGAGCAGGCGGCGGGCGCCGGCGTGGTCAGAGGCGAGGAAGACCTCGAGGCCTTCCTCCCGCAGGAGGTCGCCCAGGTGCGCCATCGCCCCGCTGTCGGGGCTGACGACGACGCTGCTCTCGGGCGCACGACTCCCCACAACGCCGATGATATCAGCCCCCGCCCTCCCGGCGCAGGGCCGCCGCAAGCGCCGCCTCGTAAACGGCACGCACCGGCACGCCTGCCGCCCGGGCGAGTCTGCGGCAGGCCTCGTACTCGGGGGCGTGCGTGAGCGCCTCCTCAGCGAGGCGCCCCACCTTCACCGGAACCGGTCCCCACGGCGTGGCGACCGACTCCACACGGCGTGAGAGTTCTCTCCGCGCCACCCTGTGCAGGCGCACCCCCAAGGTGGGCGTCTCGCGGAAGAGCGCCTCCACGACGGGTGCCTCCTCCTCCGGGTGGCAGAGAACCTGCAGCAGGTGGCCAGGCCGCCCCTTCTTCATGAAGGCGGGAACCACCACCACGTCGAGGGCACCCGCCGCAAACAGCGCCTCCACTGCGGCCGCCAGAAGCTCCGCTGGCAGGTCGTCCAGGTTGGTCTCTACGACGAGCACCTCCCCGGTCCGCGCCTCGGCCGGGGGCCGTGCACCGAGCACCGCGCGGAGCAGGTTGGGCCGATCCTCGAACTCACTTTGACCGGCGCCGTAGCCGATTCGCTCTGGGCGCATCGATGGCATCGAACCCACGCGGTCGCCGGCCAGGGTGCGGAGCAGCGCCGCACCCGTTGGTGTGGTCAGCTCGCCCTCGGTCGAAGCCGGCGCCACCTCCACGCCGCGGAGCAGCTCGAGGGTGGCCGGCGCCGGCACCGGCATGTGTCCGTGGGCCGTATGTACGAAGCCTCGCCCCAGGGGCGGTGGCCCGGCGAGCACCTCCGGCGCTCCGAGCGCGGCGTAGGCGACAGCGACCCCTGCGATGTCGACGATGGCATCCACGGCACCCACCTCGTGGAAGTGCACCGCCTCGGGCGTGGTGCCATGGACCGCCGCCTCTGCGTGCGCAAGGCGCTCGAAGGCCTCGAGTGCCACTGCCTCCGCCACTGTGGGCAGCCCTGCCGCTTGGAGCAGAGCACGGATCTCCCCCCAGGTGCGGCCGTGGCCGTGCGCCTCCTGCGTAGGCCCGCCATGGCCATGCGCACTGGCCGCGTGCTCGCCGTGGGCGTGCTCGCCGTGGGCGTGCCCGCCGTGGGCGTGCTCGCCGTGGGTGTGCCCGCCGTGGGCGTGCTCGCGGTTGGTATGCCCGCGCTGCTTGCGCTCTGCGCTCGCAAGGCCCCCGTCACCCACGTCCCCGTGCTCGATCTCCTGCCGCCCCAACGCCTCCCCGGCCTCGACGGTGAGACCGCCAGGACCCTCGCGCCGCCCGTCCACGAGAACCGCCACGGTCCGGGCGCGAATCCCGTGGCGCTCGGTCTCTCCCACCTGAAGGCGGAAGCCCAGGTGTGCCAGGCCTCCTAGGCCCTCGCGAACGGTGTCGGGGTCCACGCCGAGATCGAGCAGCGCCGCGAGCGTCATGTCACCGGCGATGCCCCCGACGGGGTCGAGCCACAGGACGCTCACGGATCTGCCTCCTCCTCCACCATCTCACATGCGATCCGTGCTGCGAGCTGACCAGCGCCGAAACCGTTGTCGATGTTCACGACGCAGACCCCCGCAGCGCAGCTGTTGAGCATCCCCAGGAGTGCGGCCAAGCCGCCGAAGCTGGCGCCATAGCCCACCGACGTGGGCACCGCGATCACTGGCCGTCCCGTCATGCCGGCGATCACCGAAGGCAGCGCCCCTTCCATCCCTGCGCAGACGACGAGCACCCCCGCGGAGCGGAGTGTCCCAAGATGTCGCGTCAGGCGATGGATGCCTGCCACGCCGACGTCGTGGACCTGCTCCACGCGAGCACCGAGCACGCGTGCGGTGACCGCCGCCTCGGCCACGACCGGGGCATCGCTGCTCCCCGCGCCGACCACGACGACGGGCCGACCCTTTGGCTCGGGCACCGCCTCCTCACCGAGGAGGAAGGTGCGCGAAAGGGGATCGAAGGTGCCGTCGGGAAAGGCCGCTTCCAGCGCCCTCCCCTTGGCGGAGGAAAGGCGCGTGACCAGGACGGGAACCTCGGTGGCGGCGAGCGCCCCAACGATCTCTCGGAGCTGCTCTGGTCGCTTGCCCGAACCGAGCACCACCTCTGGCTGCCCGGTGCGCAGGGGGCGATGCGTATCCAGGGCGGCCTGCGCCTCGGCCAGCTCCTGCAGGGGGAGGATCTGCAGGGCCTCATAGGCGCGCTCTGGGCTAAGCTCTCCGTTCGCGACCGAGCAGAGCAGCGCACGCAGGGCCTCGGGTCTCATGGCTGCCGCATACCACGGCCCGCCCCAACATGCATCCAGGCGCCCATCGCCAGACGCGGGGAGGAGGGAGGGACACCCTACGGCCGCTCAGAGCCTCCGCTCAAAGCCCCAGGGTGCCCAGCAGCACGTCGAGGGAGCCTGCATCGGAGACGATGAGCACATGGCCACAGGTCGGCGCATCCCCCTCCACCTCCAGCCACGTCTCGAGGAGCAGCATCTCGCCGGGGGAATCGGGCGCGATCGCCAGGCTCTGGGCGAGTGTCTCGGCATCCCCGTGTACCAGCTCGGGAACCGAGGGGAGGAGCATCAGCCCCGTCACTTTGGCCACCGCATTGAGGTAGGCCGAGGCAACGATGTTACCCACCTCCATCAGGGCACTGTCCGACAGATCCGGCTGCCCGGTATCCGATTCTGCGCCCACCATCTCGCTCGCAGCCAGCAGTGCCGAGAGGCGCTCTGCGTCGGCCTTCTCCCAGGCAAGGAGCAGCTCGCCCTCTGCGCCCCCGCGCAGCGCCAGCCGCACGCCGGTGAGCCGGGGCCCGAGCGCGGACAGGCGTGCCCGGAGGGCTCCGCGGGGCTGCACCCTTGCCTCGGTGACGGTCATTCCCACCCGCCTGCCTCCGAGGAGCTGCGCCAGCGCCGTCGCAGCGGCCCCACAGCCGATCTGCGTGACCTCGCGGAGCGCGTCGATTTGAAGATGTGTCAGCGCGGCGGGATCCATGGGTGGCTTCAGTCTAGACCACTTTTCACGCGCCGACCTCTCGCGCGAGTGCAGCCATGTCCAGGACGAGCAGCGGGCGGCCATCGGGAAGCAGCGTCACGCCGGAGAGGCCGGCGATGGCATCGAGAGGGCGGGTGAGCGGTTTGATCACCGCCTCGAGATGTCCAGCGATGCGATCGACCGAGAGGGCGAAGAGCGCACGCCCCTCCCCTTCGCCGACCACATAGGGGATGCGCGGGCCCGGCGACGCCGTGAGCCCCAGAGCCTCCGCGAGGGACCAGGCGGGGACGAGCCCCTCTTGGTAGGGGACGAGGAGCTGCCCCCCGCTCTCACTCGCTTGGCGCTGCTCGAGCTCGACCACCTGCAGCACCTTGGTGATGGGCAGACCGAAGAGATCGTCGCCCACGCCGACGAGTAGCAGGCGCTGTATTGCGACGGTCAGGGGCAGACGAAGCCGAAAGGTGGTGCCGCGGCCTGGCAGGCTCTCGATCTCGAGTCCACCTCCGAGGGACTCCACCGCTGCCTTCACCGCGTCCATGCCCACACCGCGACCGGAGATCTGGGAGACCTCCGTCCGGGTCGAGAGTCCGGGGAGGCAAGCGAGCATCAGAAGCTCCGACTCCGAAAGCGCCTCTGCTTGGCGATGGCTCAGATGCCCTGCCTCGACCGCCGCCCGCCGCAGGCGTTCCCGGTCGAAGCCCCGTCCATCGTCGGCGACCTCGAGTACCACCACGTCGCGATCGCGCTGGGCGGATACGGAGATCCTTCCCGCGCGCGGTTTGCCCGCTGCATCACGCGCGTCGGGCGCCTCGATGCCGTGGTCCACCGCATTCCGGATGAGGTGCGTCAGGGGAGCCTCGAGCTCGTCGAGGATGGCGCGATCGAGTTCGATCTCACCTCCCTCCACTGTGACCTGCACCTCCTTCCCCAGGGTACGCGCCACCTCCCGAGCGATGCGAGGGATCTTGTCGGTGAGCGAGGCCAGCGGCGTCATGCGGGTGGCCATCACCTGCGCATGGAGACCGCGTACGATGCTCTCGAGGCGGTCGAGGGCGTCGTCCACGGGCGTGCGCTCCTCCCCCTCGCCTCGGCCCACGAGCCCCCGGAGCCGGTCGGAGGCGAGGATCAGCTCGCCCACCGTATCCATGAAGCCATCGAGGAGGTCGGTGCGGATGCGCACGGTTCGTCCCGAACTACGCGAGGGGGGCTCCCTCGGAGGCGCCGGGGGCGAGAGCTCCGGCTCGGGACGGTAGGGCTCGATCTGTACCGCGGCCAACTCTGAAACGGTGGACAGCTGCTTCTCTACCGCGCGACGCCCCTCGTCGGTGGCCAGCACGATCTCGAGGCGGCGGTCGGGAAGGCGGCCGGCCTTCAGCTCGCCCAGGCTCGGCGAGGTTCGGTGAATCCGCCCCACCGTGGAGAGGCGCTTGTAGACGAGAAAGCCTCGCACGCCGGGCACCTTCGAGGTGCCGGCAATCTCGACCAGGACCCGGAGCATGGGGAGTTCGGCATCGCGCGCCTCCCCCTCGCCTGCTGCAGGCGCGGCCGCCGCGGCACCATCGGAGGTTGTCCGTTCGGCGCGGGCCTCGATCTGGACGCGGCATGCCTTCAGGCGGCGCACCAGCCGCTCCCAGTCCAGGTCTACCGACCCCATCGAACCGCCTTCGGCTGCCGCCGACACGAGCTTCGAGATCGCATCGGTCGCTCCAAGCGCGAGATCGATCTCCTCATGCTGGAGTGGTAGCGAAGCGCGGCGGAGCACCTCGAAGACATCCTCGAGCTCGTGGGCAATCGCCGCGATGGGCTCGAAACCCATGGACGCGGCCATGCCCTTCACCGAATGGGCATGGCGAAAGATCTCATCGACGAGGGTGGGAGAGTGCTCCCGCTCCAGCTCTACGAGCCGTCGGCCGATGGCATCGAGATGCTCGGTGGACTCGTGGACGAAGAGGTCCAGGTACTTGGACATGTCCTGGGCCATTCGACACGTCGAGGTGCCATCACCGGGGCACCTGGTCCTCCTATGCCTCGCCGAGGACCTTGCGAACGACCTGCAGGACCTCCTCGGCCTTGAACGGCTTGACGATGAAATCGGCGGCGCCGGCCTCGATGGCCTCCATGACCAGCTGCTCCTGGCCCAGCGCCGAGCACATGACGATCACCGCATCGGGGTCGACCTTCATGATCTCCCGGGTGGCTTCGATCCCACTCTTGAAGGGCATCACGATGTCCATCGTGACCAGGTCGGGACGCAGTTCCTTGAACTTTTCCACCGCCTCGAGCCCATGCGTCGCCTCGCCCACAACCTCGAAATCTCCGGCCTGCGCGAAGATGTCCTTGATCATGTTCCGCATGAAGATGGCATCGTCCACCACCAGAACACGACGTGGCATCGAGTGTCTCCCTTCACCCATCGACCCTATCACGGGCGTTCTCCGCGACGCGAGATCTCCTCCGTGGCGCCGGCTGCCTCGTCCACCCCCCGCGCGAAGCGTTCGGCGTCGAGGATGGTCACGGCACGGTCTCCCAGCCGAGCGACCCTTCTGCCCGAGACCTCGTGCACCTCGAGGGGCCCAATCCCTTCCACCTGCTCTGCCGCCACCGCCAGCGTACGATCGGGCAGGTCCAAGAGGAGGAGCAGGCGCGGAGAGGGAGGCGGGCGGCCCGTGCTCTGCGAAACAGCGTCGACCACGGTGAGGATGCGTCCTCTATGGTTCGCCAGGCCCAGGATGCACGGCGGCACCTTGGGCACGCGTACCAGGAGATCGGCGGGAACCACCTCCCGAATCTGGTGGAGCGGGAAGGCGAAGACGAGTCCGCCGCTCTCGAAGCGAAGGTACTCGGCAGAGGCTTGGGGCTCGCTCACGTGCGAAACCTCGCGATCACCGCCTGCAGCTCCTTGGACAGGGAGAGCAGCTCCTGTGCCGAGGCGGCCATGCGCTCCATGGCCTGGATCTGTTCCGCCACCACCTGTCGCACTTCCTCGGTGGACTTGGCGTTGTCCCGAGCCACAGCCGAGATGTTGTCGGTCGCCCGCACCATCTCCTCACTGCCCTGGATCTGATCCTTGGCCGCCTTGGTGATGTGGTCGACCTTCTCTGCTCCCTCCATGGCCTGTCTGGCGATGCCTTGCAGGTTCTTGATGATGCTCTCGAGGTCCTCGCGACCTTCCCGCAGCTCATCGGTGGCCTCCCGCATCGCCCCCACCACCATGGCCGCATCCTTGTTGATGTCCTCGGCCAGCCGCGAGACCTGATCCGCAGAGCGTCCCGCCTGCTCCGCCAGTTTCCGCACCTCCTCGGCGACCACCGCGAAGCCGCGCCCATACTCCCCCGCCCGCGCCGCCTCGATGGTCGCGTTCAGGGCTAGGAGGTTGGTCTGCTGAGCAACACCGGCGATCACCGAAACCACCTTGTCGATCTGCTGGGTCTTGTTCCCGAACTCGATCACCATGTCCGAGGCCTTTTCGATCCGCGCGAAGACGGTGGTCAGGCGTTCGCCAGCCAGACTCGCGGCGCGGCCCCCCACCTGCGCCGCCGTCGAGGTCTCGGTGGAGCTTCGTGCGGCATCCTCGGCGCTGCGTGCCGTGCGCTCGATGGACTGCGCCATCTGTGTGATGAGCAGACTGGTGCGCTCCACCAGCTCGCTCTGCAGCGCCACGCCCTCGGCGATGCGCTCCATGCTCCTAGAAACCGACACGGAGGAGGCGTTGACCCCTTCGGCCGACGCCTGCAACTCACCCGCCGCGTCGCTCACCGAGGCCGCCGTCCGTTGGATGTGTCCGACGAGCTCCTTCAGGTTCGCCTGCATGTTGCGGATCGACTCGGTCAGCTCGTCGATCTCCGGCGCGCCGATGGCGTGGACCGAGGGAATGGGCTTGGAGAGATCCCCGCGGGAGATCTCCTGCGCACTCCGGTTGATCTCCCGCGCGCGCTCCCGAAAGCGCTGGTAGAGTCGAGCGAAGACCAACGAGAAGACCAGGGCCATGGCGCTCGCGACGATGGCGCCGGTCCGATCGAAGAAATAGGTCAGAGCGATCGGAGCCGTAAATACGACCAGCGCCGAGGCTAGGCTCACCAGGTAGTCTGTCACTGGCTGCTCATGCTAACCCCGGACCGACTCCCGGTCGAGAAGACCCCAACGCCCAAGGAGAGATGCACCGTGGCCTATCACCCCGACGCCCGCACCGTGCCCGCCCGGGCCCTTCTGCCCACGGGCTGGATCACCGCCACCTTTCGGCTCCCACTCCGGGGCCACTGGCCCGAGTACTTGAGTCACGAGCAGGCCTTCCTTGCCGTCACCGACGTGGAGGTCGACGGCCGGCCGGAACCCATCCCCTATCTCTCCATCCGAAAAGACGCGATCTCCATCATCCTACCCACCGATGAAACGCGTTGGATCCTGCCTGCCTCACCAGGCCCCAAGACACCCCGACGCGTGCTCTGTTTCTTCGAGCGTGGCGCCGTGTCAGGGACCCTCCACA
>CAYYHA010000178.1:0-8898 GCA_964471535.1 uncultured Myxococcia bacterium
GGGCGGCACCGCGACTGCGCCGGTGCCGCCCTGTGCATCGACGGGCGCTGCGGGCCGCCGGACCAGAGCGGCCAGTGCGAGAACGGCGCCTGGACGGGGCCGGCGGGCGACCTCGACGGAGACGGCATCGAGAACGACGCCGAGTGCGCCGGAGGCACCGATCCCACCCGCTCGGACACCGACGGAGACGGCCTCGCCGACGGGGAGGAGGCAGGCTACGGCGCCGACCCCACCCGTGCCGACACCGATGGAGATGGCCTCGACGACGGCGAGGAGGTGGCCGGCGGCACCGACCCCGCCACCGCCGACACCGATGGAGATGGCCTCGACGACGGAACGGAGCGGGCCGACGGCCTCGACCCCACCAACCCCGATACCGACGGAGATGGCCTCGACGACGGTGCCGAGGCACAGGTGGGGACGGCACCCCTCGACCCGGACAGCGACGGCGACGGGATCCTCGACGGCGACGAGGTCTCGCTGGGCTACGATCCCACCGATCCCAACGATCCACCGGCCGACGGGAAGTGTGACGTGCTGGCCGCCTGCGCGCGGGACAGCCTGAAGCCGGTGAAGTGGCAGGAGCGGCAGGAGGGAGACTACCGGGTCGCGCTCGAGGCGGGTGCGACCTATGCACCGCTTGCCTTTGCCGGGGCAGCGCCGGGCGAGCGCACCTTCGGCGCCGCCTTCGACTACCCGGCCGACGCGGTGGCAGGGCTCGTCCTCTCCATCGACGAGCCGGTGGCCGGGGGAGACCCATCGGCCCAGTTCGCCGCCCTCGTCGCGCGGGTGCAGGGGGCCAGGGGGCCGTGGACCTTCGCCGAGGCGATCGCCGGCCGGTCCGTGACGAGCTGGGACGGATATCCCGCCATGGTCTCCGCCCGCATCCGCTTGACCGCTGCGGGCAGCCATGCCTCGGCGGTGCGGGACGCCCTCGTCGCGGCGCTGAGCGGCCATGCGCCGGGGGACCTCTCTGGACTGCCGGGCAGCCGCATCGGCCCAGGGGACGAGTTCGTCTTCGGTCTCGAGATCTTGGTGCGGCGCAGCGCCGCGGGCGATGCGAAGCGGGTGGTGGTCATCGGCGGCGTCGCGCCCAAGGCCGCCTACGACGACGACGCGTCCCTGGCCCGCATCCGCATCTCCGACCTCTCGAACGGGACGGCGCTGGGCCAGTTCGGGGACGGGGACGACGCCCGCTGTGACCGTTTCGATGTCGAATCGGATCCGCGGGCGGACTTCGTGTGGATGAGCGACATCTCCGGATCCACCGATGACGAACGGGGACCCATCAAGCAGAACGCCACGCAGATCTTCTCGGCCCTCGACAACCTCGGGGTGGACTTCCGCATGAGCGTGATCCTCCACCCCAACAACAGCCGGGACGGCAGCGGCAACGCGGGCCGGCTGGAGAATCCCGGCTTCACCCGCGATGCGGGGACCTTCGCCCGTTGGTGGGACATCGACGGAGGCAACGGCCGTGAGTACGGGCTGACCGCCATCGACGACGTGGTCGGGCCCGGGGGGACCGCGCTGCCCCGAACGACGACCGAGCAGCCCCGCAAGCTCCGCGAAGGGGTGAAGCTGGTGGTCGTCTACGTGAGCGACGAGCACGCCGAGGAGGTGGAGCGCGCCTGTCCCGGCGTACAGGACCGCGACAAGAACTACGTCCCCGATGCGGCGGGGCAGCAGTGCATCGACGACGTCGTGGCGCCGTTCATCGACCACCTGCGGGCGCAGGACGCCATCGCCTTCGGCATCATCGCCCCGGCGCCCGGCGGTTGCGAGAACCCCAACAACGGCACCTCCAGCCAGGAGGCCGGATGGGGGTACAAGGAGGTCATCGAAGCGACCGGGGGAAGCTACGGATCGGTGTGCGCCAGCGATCCCGGCCAGACCCTCGACGACATCGTCAACGCGGTGGCCGGCGCCGCTTCGAGCTTCCAGCTGAGCGGCGATCCTATCAGCGCCACCATCAAGGTGGTGGTCACACCGGCGGCAGCCACCTGCGATCCCCAGAACCCGGCGGCCGGCCGCCGCGAAGTGCCCCGCAGCCGCCGCGACGGGTTCGACTACGACCCCGTGAACAAGACGGTGTTCTTCATTGGGCCGAGTCGCCCCGAGGTCGGCGACCGGGTCACGGTGAGCTATCGAGAGTGGGAGGACCGCTCCACCGATCCCTACCCCGACGATCCCGGGGGCTGCGCCGACCAGTGTGGAGGCTGCGATCCCGGCTTCATCTGCGACGTCTCCTCCTGCCAGTGCGTCCCCGACTTCGGCTGAGTGTGGAGCGGCGCTCCGCACCCCAAGTCGCTGGACTGAGCGCTCCGGAAACATCGCAGCGCCGGTGTCGCCTGGGGAGCGCGCCGTCCCGGGCGGGCGCGGGCCCGCGACACGCCGCGAACCGCGACCCCCCACCCATGGGTGGGGTCTTGTAGCACGGGGGTCTGACATGGCCCCGCCACCCCTACCGCGGGAGCCCAGCGCGGGTGTTCTGCCGCGCCCAGTAGGCGCGGACAAAGGGAGGCCGCATGTCGGCGACCGGCTCGGCCTCCACCCGCCGCGTCCAGTCCGCGAGCAGCGCTTCGGCGCGGGAGAACGCCTCGCTGGATGCGAGCTCGCCCGCGAAGACGCGGGCCTCGAGGTCGGTCCGATCGTCGGCGATGCGCCGGAGGAAGCGCCCTGGATCTCGAAGGACGCGCCGATGGAGGCGCTCGTGCCGCCAGAAGAGGCTCTCCCCGTCGAAGCGCCCCGAAGGTCGCCCCAAGTCGACAGGCGTCTCGACGGAGACAGGCTTGAACACGCCGATGCAGGGCGCGGCGGTGCCGGTGGCGAAGTGGCGGACCGCGTCCGCGCCGAGCTCGGAGATCCAGGACGCCGTGGTCTGGGTGGCGGCGAGCAGCCCGCCGGCATGGGCACAGGGGGCACGCAGCGCACCGGTCCAAAGATCGTACTCGGGGGCGCTCCGCCCGGCCCCGTGGTCGCGGAGGATCGCAGCCAGCGCCTCCACGCTGTCGGCGGAGGCCCCTATGCAGGCGACGCGGCCTGCCCGCTCCTTGGCCCGCGCGAAGTGGCTCCGCAGCGGGTCCCCGTGCCGCGCCGCGAAGGCTGGATCGGAGAGACGGTTGGAGATCGCCGCCACCTCCCGGATCGGATGCACCGCAAGATCCCCGCGCGTCGTCTCGAGAAGGAACGCCTCCCTGGGATCGGCGATGGCAAATGCGCTGTGATACCGGAAGCGCCGCTTTTCGTAGCCGCAGGCACCGCCCTGGCCGTGCGCTTCGATGAGCTTCCGGATGCACTCCACCGCCTCCACGGCACCCGTCGCCCGCTCGAGCGCCAGGCGCACGAGGTCCATCCCGGTGAGCCCCGTCCGAGCGACACGCTCGCGCGTGAAGACCGCCGTGTTGCCGATCGTGAGCCCGTGCTCGTTCGTCCCCATCTCTGCCCCCCACATCCAAAAGGGACGGCTGATCAGGACGGCATGCGTGTGCGCCGCCTGGGGGATCTCGATGTGGGTGCAGCGCACTCGGGCGCCCGGCGGATGATCCCGCGGTGGGTGCCACTCGAGCCACTGCGCCTCGTTGGGTTCCCGGTCGGAGTTCTTCCCGAAGAGGATGCGCCCGGGGAGCACCCGTACCAGGATGTCACACATGCGGGTGCCCCCCGAAGGGCGGCACTTCCGGCCGGTGCGCCCCCTCCTCCCAGCGCCTCGCAGGTCGTGGCCCGCGGCTACCGAGGGCCATCGCTGGGATCCGTGTCCGACTCACCGCCACCCTCCGCCTCGGCCCCGGTCCGTTCCGCTCCTCCTCGGTTCCTCCGGCCTGCGCCTTCCGGCTCGGCCGCCTCGACTTCGGCCCCCGGCGGCGCCGAGCCGCTGCCGGCCCCGGCATCGGACGCGTCGGAGGGTGGAGCGGCAGGTGCCGGCGCGCCCTCACCGGCCCCGCTCTCGGCGGCCCGCGCGTTCGGCCCGTCCCCCTCGCTGGGCGCGGCCGTGCCACGCGCCCCACCGGCAGAGATCGGCCGGGCCGGGCGCGCGGGCGCCCGGCGCCAGTAGCCACCGCGACCGAAGGCATCCCAGGCCCACCGCGCCCAGGAAAGAAGGGCGGCTGCCAGCCACAGGGCCCAGGCGAGCATGGCGAGGCGGTAGACGAAGATGGGTACGCTGACGAGCGTGGCCTGGGGCAAGGTGGCGCCGCTGCGGTCGGCGTACCAGCGCAGCACTGACGCGCTCGATCCATTCCCGGCCACCTGCATCTCGGGGTCACCGAGGAGCCCCAGGCTCACCGCAGCCACGAGGGCAACGAGGACCGCCACCGCCCATCCGGCGAGCAGAAGCTGCCGGAGATTGAACCAATTTCGGGACAGATCCGGTCGCACCTCCCGCCAGCCCACGAAGAGGAAGAAGCCGGCCACGAAGGCCGCGACCCAGATGGACGACTGCGTGAACCCGATGCCGAGGAAGAACCACTGATACCAGCGAAGCGGCACCCACCGAACGCGGCCAAGCACCCACGCCACCAGGAGGATTACCGCCAGCTGACTCCAGAAGAGGACGGCGGGCCCGGCGACGGGACCCGCGACTGCGAGCAGCCAGCGGCCGTCGCTCGGGGTCACCTCGAGCGTGGCGTTCACCGAGGGGGCGCCCAGGTCCACGGGGCTGCTCCGGTACCAGCCGGTCACCGGCCGGGGCTCCCGCCACTCGATGCGCAGCCGCTGCCGGCCGGGATGGATGGGCAGCGTGACCGTACGCCCTTCCTTCTGCACCGGCTGCGAGGTCCCATCGATGGTGACCTCCTGCACCTCGGCACCCTCGGGGAGCACCACGCGGTGGGCCCCCCCTCGGCTGGCCCGAACCACGAACTCGAGGCTGCTGTCGGTGACCCGCCGGCCGGGGTGGACCGAAAGGTGACTCTCGTCGATGGTCAGCTGCCGCCCCTCGGCCGGCGCCGGACGCTGGATCCGCAGCGAAACCGCCTCACCCGGCCAGGGCTGCCACCGCCGCAGCGCCTCCTCCGCCGCGGTGTGGACCGGGGGAATCCCCTCTGCCCGCACGTGCCAGACCGGGCTCACGTCGAGCAGCCACAGCTCCACCCACTCGGTGGTCTTTGGGGCGACGAGTTCGAGCTGCTCGCGTTCCTCGAGCACCGACTCCCAGGCGAAGCGGACCTGGCCTGGCGCAAGGCTCACCTGGACGGCGCCGTCGCGCACCCGCAGCCCGTCGGTCGTCGGCCGCTCACCGGGAAGCAGGGGAACCTCCGCGATCACGGCGGAGCCCACGGGCGACAGCCGCTCGACGGTCGTGGTCACCGACCAGTCGAGGCCCAGCTTCAGGTGCCGTTCGACCCGCAGGAAGGGCGGAAGCGCCCCGGCCTCCAGCGGTGCCTGCTCGCCCTCGCTGCGAACGCGGGTCAGGAGCAACGACGCGTCGGTGGTGCCGTCCTCGTGCACGCCGTCCACCTGCCAACCCGTCGCATCTACCCGCGCCCACAGCGGACGCAGAGGCAGCGGGACCTCGATCGTCTCGCGAGGGGGTAAGCGCCCCCGCAGGAGCAGGTGCTGCACCCCCGCTTCGATCTGCACCCACAGCCGCCCCGACGCATCCCGCGCCAGGGCCGCCGCCGGCCAGTCGTTGACGTAGACCTCCTCCGGCGACCACGCGGCCGGGTCCCCGGGAAGCGGAAGCGCCACCGGCGCTGCGGCACCCACCTCGAGCCGGAGGAGCAGGATCTCCCCCTGGGCTTCGACCTCCAGGCGGGTGACCGCTGCACACTCAGGGGCACACTCGGGCGGCCGTGTCAGACGGGCGCGGAGCTCCGCGAGCAGATCCGCCGGAGGGGTGAGGGGTCCCGCCACTGTCGCTGCCGAGGCGTCCGCCGACCCTGAACTCGAATCCGGCCCCGCGGCGTCCCCCGTGGGCAGAGCGGCCGCGCCGGCAGGGAACAGAAGGACGGCGCCGGCGAGCAGGGCCGCCGCAGCGGTCGCCTTGGGCCCTCCCCCTCCCCCCGGGGCCGCATCGTCTCGCCTTCGCTGGAGGACACCGAGGACACCGAGCACCCAGACACCGAGGAGCAACGTCCGAAGCCAGGCCAGCGCGTGGTTCACCGCAGGCGACAGGAGGTAGAGCGAGAGCCGCTGCGCCTTGGAGACCGGACCCTGGAAGGTCAGGGAGAGGGTACGCCAGCTCCACTTGGGCAGGCCGGGACCGGTCTGCACCGAGGCCTTGGGATCGACCTCGTACGAGAGCTTGGAATCGCTGCTCGAGAGGCGGGCCGCCTGCTGCGCCATTCCCCGCCACCGCTCTCCCTTTCGCTTGGGACTGGGTGCCGACTCGTCCTCCAGCGCCCGGACCTCCTCGCCGGCCAAGGCATCGGCGCTGGCACCGACGAGGTCGGAGATCGTAGGTACGCCAGAGACACCGAGCCCCTCTCCCGCCACCTCGCGCTCCGGCCACTCGAGGACGGGATAGAGGCCGACGCGCACCTGCCGCACCGCGAAGGCCACCGCGAGGATCACCAACACGACCCACACCGTCCCCCGCAGCCACGCGACGGCGCGTCGCACGTGCCCGGCCGGGACGACCCGGTGCAGGGCCTCGAAGACGAGGACGAAGACCCAGATCCAGGCGGGCCCGTCCTCGGGGAGCACGAGAGCGAGCGTCACGAGCGCGAGCGCACCGAAGCCCCAGCCGTAGAGGCGGGCGAAGCCCAACGCGACGACGAGCAGGAGGAAGAGGTCGAGGAGGGACCAGGAGGCGAGCCACACCTCCGACTCGGGATCCACCCGGTCGCTCCCAGCGACGTGGAAGAGCCGCCAGCCCGGCGGCAGGTGGAGGGTGGCGCGAAGCGACTGCACGTCGTGATCCCATCCCACGGCCGGCAGGTCCCCCGCAGGGCCTTCGATGCGACTCTCCGCGACGACATCGAGCTGGCGCCGGCGCACTTCCACGCCCGGGGCCCCGTCCTCCCCGAGCACGGTGACGAGCTGCTCGCGCCCATCCACGGTCACGTGCCCGAGCTTCAGCCGGCGAGAGGCGACGAGGCGGTCGCCGCTGTGCAGGGTGCCCTGTATCTCGTCGCGGGCGGTCAGCCCCCCCCCATCGAAGTCCAGCCACAGGGTGCGGGTCAGGCGCAGCTGATCGGGCGCCACCTCGGCCGCTCCGCGCTGCAAGACCTCGAAGGCAAGGGTGGCACCCGCCTCCACGAGGTAGGCGGGGAGCGAGCGCCACGCCTCGGGCAGCTTCGTTTGCCCGGGATCGACCGCCGGCGCCCCGCGCACGTTCACGACCCGCAGGTTGGGGCGGGCCTCGAAGACCCAGACCTCCGACTTCGGCCACGGGTCGGGACGGCGCGGTGAGGCGATCTGCGAGACGGGGCCGGGAAAGCGGGACTCGATCTCGATGGGCCAGGTACCCGGCCGCACCTGCAGGGTAAGCCGCCCATCCGACTCGAGCCGCGCGGGAATCGGCGCGTCGAGGCGCACCGGGATCGCCTCGGGGAGGAGCACGGGGCCCACCGTCAGCTCTCGGTTCTTGCCCGAGACGCGCAGGTCGAGGCGAGTGACGACGCGCATGGGGACGTCGTCGACGATGTGCCGGAAGACCTGCAGGACGATGCGATCCTCGGCGCGCCCGGCCTGCGCCGGGGCCTTCAGATAGAGGCGGCCGTCGGCTTCACGCCGGGGAAAGGGCACGGGCCGGCCGTCGAGGCGCAGGGAGAGGAGCCCCGTCTCGGGGGGGATCTCGAGCTGCTCGGGCAGCTCCGGCCAGGCGAACACGCCCTGCACCTGGTGGCGACCGGGGGGCAGGCGGACACCCAGGCGTCCCTTGTGCTCCAGAACGACCGCGCGCCGGCCGTCCACCTGGACCTCGCGCGGCGGGTGGGCGCGGCTGCCCGGCAGCGGGACGAAGCGTTCCACCTGAAGCACCCAGCGCTGTTCGAAGCGCCCGCCCCCGGCGCCCAGGTCGAGCGTCAGACGCGCGGGCCAGGCGCAGCGGCGCACCAGCCCCGAGGGCCGGACCTCGAGGGGACACTTCAAGGCCTCCTCCTGGCCGTCGAGCACCCAGTCCTTCCACGGTGCGAGAGGCGGCGGCAGGTGGGGCGCATCGCTGGGGCCAGGGGCCCGCGGCGCAGCCACCAGCGGCAACGGGGCGAGCACGAGGAGCGCGAGCACGGCCGCGCGCAGCGACGGGACCGTGCGCGTCGGTGCGGCGGTACGCAGCGGCACGACACCGCGCGTGGGCACTGCCCTCGAAGCTGGCATGGCCCTCGAAGCTGACATGGCGTCCCCCTTGAGGCGGCGATGAAGCGTCCCCCCGGAGCGCCGACGGGACGGCACCCCGACGACGCCGCCGCGAGCGTCTCAAACCGGGTCGCGGGAGGCAAGGGAGATGGGAGCACGCTGGGCCCGGTCCCAGCGGCGGGGGGTGGGCCTCGCGGGTGCGCTGGGCGGATCGCGCGCCGGACCTGAGACCCGGCCCTAAGACGCGTCGCAGCGCCTCAGCGATCGAGGCGGAGGCCGAGGGTCTTCTCCTCCCCAGGCGCAAGCGTGACCGTCGCCTTCCGCTCCAGGCCGAGTTCGGGGTTCCGCAGGACGAGCACATAGGTCCCAGGTGGCAACACCGCAGCGCGAATCGGTGTGGTGCCGAGCACCCGCCCGCCCTCGAGGGTGACCTGCGCGTACGGGAAGGCATTGACGGAGAGGCGCGCCGGCTTCGGTGGGAGCGCCGCGGGCCCGCCGCCGGAGGGAAGTGTCTTCGCCACAGGTGCCTCGGCGCCTCCGGGGGTGGCCCGAGCGGAGGCGCCAGGCCGGGTGGATGGATCCGCGCGCGGTGCTGGGCGCCTCGTCCGCACCCCGGGGCGAGATCCCAGAGGGGCCGCCCCCACCCGGCGCTGCCCTCTT
>CAYYHA010000179.1:0-8855 GCA_964471535.1 uncultured Myxococcia bacterium
TGGATCACGGCGGGGAGCTTGGAGCGGCGGATCCTGATGGGGCGGCGGCTCGGCGCAGGAGATGCGCTTTCTTGATCATCGGGGTGCCCGCCGACTACCATCGGCTCTGTTGGCCTCTTCGGGGTCGGGCGACTGCCGAGCCGAGGCGGGGAGTGGCACCAGGCGGTGCGACCGGAGGACAGACTCAAGATGCATGACGGCGGTGGCCTGACCATCCGGTTCTGGGGCACACGGGGTTCGCTCCCCTCCCCCGGCCCGGATACCACCCGGTATGGGGGGAACACATCGTGCGTAGAGGTGCGTGCAGGTGAGCACCTGCTCATCTTCGACGCCGGCACGGGGATCCGCGAGCTGGGCAACCGACTGCTGCGGGACATGCCCATCACCGCCCACCTCTTCTTCACCCACTACCACTGGGACCACATCATGGGCTTCCCCTTCTTCGGGCCCCTCTTCGTCCCAGGGAACACACTGCACCTGTACGGCGCGACGAAAGCGGGCTGCAACGTGAAGGAGGTCCTCGCGGGACAAATGGTGGCCCCCTACTTCCCGGTGACCATGGAGGAAGAGGGGAAGTCGGATCTCGTACCCCATCCCATGGAGCCTGGCGATCGGGTGGAGATCGGAGGAGAGGTCGTCGTTCGCAGCGCCCACCTGAACCATCCGGGGGAGGCGATGGCCTTCCGCGTGGACTACCGGGGCCGTTCGGTCGTCTACGCAACCGACATCGAGCACGACCCCGACCACGATCCGGCTCTCATCGAGCTGGCGAGGGAGGCGGACGCGCTCATCTACGACTCCACCTACACCGATGCCGAATATGCAGGACACATCGGCTGGGGGCATTCCACCTGGCGGGCGGGCGTCGAAATCGCGAAGGCCGCGAAGGTCCGGCAGTTCATCATCTTCCACCACCTACCGGAGCGCACCGACCGGGAAGTCGCGGCGATCGAACGGGCAGCGCGGCGCACCTTTTCCGGCTCCCTCGCTGCGCGGGAGGGGATGGAGCTGACCTACCCCGCCGTCGAAGAAGCGCGACCGACGCCGCGACGCAATGGGGTCCCGGAGCACTCGACCGAGGAACCTGCGGCGGCTGGTGAGCAGGATGATGGTGAGGAAGAGGTGGACCTCACGAAGTGATGCGTCCGCACCGGTGGTGACGCGTCGGCCACGCCGCCTGCGAGGTCGCCGTGCCGCCGCCGTCGTACAGCCGCTCGCTGGGCGCGGCGCGAGCTACCGAAAGTCTGCCTTGAGTGCCTCTCGCATCGCAGCGGGCAGCTCTGCTTGCTCTTGGTAGACCGTATCGCGGATCTCGACGCGGACCGGCGCTTCGCCGTGCAGGAAGGCCTCCTTGGCCTCCGGGCTGAAGCGAAAGCGAAGATACTGCACCGCCCAGGCACGGTCTTCGGATGCGCTCATCTCGTCCAACTCACCGCGGATCTCGTGCTCGCCCACCACGAGATAGGTGTTGCGGCTGATCCCTTTGTAGCGTTTCGCCTCCTCGCGCACCTTCGAGGTATCGGAGAACTGGATGAAGAGCGTGGCGGAGAGTTCGTTCTCGTCGGGCAGGATCTTGTTGTAGACGTCGAGTTCGTACTGCACCGCCTCGGGGTCGGTGATCTTCTCGGCCCGGAGCATCTCCTGCACTTGGAAGATCATCGTCTTCTTGTCCTCGAAGACGAGGGTGACCGCATCGCCCACGAAGAGTCGGCGATTCTTCTTGTAGGCGATCATCTCCCTGCGAAAGTCGTCCCGAACCTGCTCGTAGGCGGGAAGCGGAAGAATGTCCTTTTGCGTCACACGTTCCATCATGGCTGTGCCTCCTTCGGCGCGGCAGAGAGTCCATAGGCCCGGTGGAGCACCTCCACCGGGTGAAGCGGCCGGCGCTCGAGCACCTCCTCCACCTGCAGCGACGCCAGGGGACAGTCGCTGACCAAGAGATCCGCCTTCGCCCGCTCGAGGCCCCCGGCCAGCTTCTTCGCCTGCTTCATCGAAAGCTCGAAGAACTCGTGCTTCATGCCCCAGGTGCCATCCATCCCCGAGCACTTGTCCACCAGCTTCACCTTCGCCCCGGTCAGCCGAAGCAGATCGCGGGCCGGCAGGCCGAAGTTCTGAACCTTCAGATGGCAAGGCTGGTGGTAGGCGACCACCTCGGGATGCCACGAAAAGTCGGTCGAGAGCTTCCCCTCTTTGTGCATCTTCAGCAGGAATTCGGCCGCATCATAGGTATGCCTGGCCACCTCTTGCGCCCGCGCTTCGCCGGTCAGGGTGGGGTAGTCGTGTTTGATCATCAGGGAGCAACTTGGCCCGGGGATGATCACCGGCATCCCGTCGCGCACCGCCGCGTGGAGGCCGTCGAGGTTCTGGTGAGCCCATTCGATCGCCTGCTCGATGTCCCCTCCGTCGAGCGCGGGCATGCCGCAGCAGCGCTGCTCGGGACAGTGCACCTCGAAACCGTTGTGCTCGAGCACCTCGACCAGCGCCTTCGCCGCACCGGGCCAGTTGTAGTTGAGGGAGCAGGTGTAGAAGAGCGCCACCGTTCCCTGCTTCTTTCCCGAGGGGCGGCTCCCGCCCCGGCGCTTCCACCACCGTTCGAAGGGCTCGCTGGCGATGGGCGGCAGGTGTCGGTCGGCTTCGAGCCCGAGCGCCTTCTCCATCACCTTCCGGTTGAGCGTGCCGGGGGCGTTGAGCGCGTTCACCAGCGTCGGGGCGACGCCACCGATCTTGCCCACGAGCATCGGGTTGCCCAGGAACTTGTCACCCAGACGAATGCCCTGGTGCTTCGCCTTCGCGGCCTTTGCGCGGAGCATCAAGGCGGGAAAGTCCAGCTCGAACTCGTGCGGCGGGGTGTAGGGGCACTTGGGGAAGCAGAGCTTGCAGTTGTAGCAAAGGTCCACCACCCGCATCTTCTGCTCCCAGGTGAGGGCGGAGACCGCCTCCTCCTCGCTCTCGTCGATGGCGTCGAAGAGGGCGGGAAAGCTGGGACAGAGGCTGAAGCAGAGCCGGCAGCCGTGACAGATGTCGTAGATTCGATCCATCTCGGACTCGAGGTCCGCGAGGTCGTAGAAGTCAGGGTGATGGGGGTCGAATCCACGCATGAAGCCTCCGTAAACGCCGGGCGGGTGGCGGGAACAGCGGATTCAGGGGCAGCGTTGGCTGCTTTACCCGGGCCCCGCTGGCAGCGGCAGCACGCCGCTCCGTCGAGGGCAGAGGGTGGGAGCGGCAGGCGTGCCTGCCGCCCCCGCAGAAGCTGAACTAGCCCTGTGCCTCGAGCGTCTCGAGGCCCTGCTTGAAGCGACCGGCGTGGGACTTCTCCGCCTTCGCCAGGGTCTCGAACCACTCGGCGATCTCGTCGAAGCCTTCCTCGCGGGCCGTCTTGGCGAAGCCGGGATACATCTCGGTGAACTCGTAGGTCTCACCGGCGATCGCCGACTTCAGGTTGGCCTCGGTGTCACCGATGGGCTCGCCGGTGGCCGGATCGCCCACCTCCTCGAGGTACTCGAGGTGGCCGTGGGCGTGGCCCGTCTCGCCCTCCGCCGTGTCGCGGAAGAGGCCGGCGATGTCCGGGTGCCCCTCCACGTCGGCCTTCTTGGCGAAGTAGAGGTAGCGGCGGTTCGCCATCGACTCACCGGCGAAGGCTTCCTTCAGGTTCTCCCAGGTCTTCGAACCCTTGAGCTCTGGCATCTTCGTACTCCTTCGAATGGGGTTGGGGTTGAAGGGAAATCGAAAGGATGCCGGAAAATGATTCTCCAACTGTTGAATGTCAAGGGGCCAGGCAGCGCTTCGCCGCCGTGGCCGAGCGGACGCACGGACAGCCCCTCTAGGCCCGCTGGCACTCGGGACACAGGCCGCTGAAATGGGCTGTGCCACCGAAGACCTTGAAGCCTTGCCGCGCCGCCGGCGGCAGGCGCAGCGTCTCCACCGCCTCGGCGTCCACGTCGACCACCGCCCGGCAGCGTACGCAGACCAGGTGGTGGTGGGGCTCCATGTTGGGATCGAGGCGCATCCGGTCGTGCAGTGGGCTGACCGGCTGCAGGAGGCCCAGGTCGGTGAGCATCTCCACCGTCTTGTAGACGGTCGCGAGGGAGAGGTTGGGGATGCGTTCCCGCACCGACTCGTAGAGCATCTCCGGAGACGGGTGGTCCCCCCGGGCGACCAGCGCCCGATAGATCTCCAAGCGCTGCGGCGTGATCGAGAGGCCGCGGGCCCGGCAGGCGGCGCGGAACTCCTCGAGGCGGCGCTCGATGGTCTCAAGGGTCGGCGGGGAAGGCATAATCAAGAATGATTTTCCATCATAGGCACGCACCGACCCCAGGTCAATGGCACGGCCCTGGCCTCGGCGGCAGTAGAAAACGGCCCCCACCCGGCGGCCGCTATGCCGGCACCGGAGCCGTCGCCACGCCGGGCCGCCCCAATGCGTGCCGGTACCGGCGCCCTGCGGCGCACGATACGTTGCGCGGGACTGCCGAGCGCGGTAATCAACCGGCCCCATTTCCAGGGGAGGGTCGAGGAGTTGCCCATGGCCACGAAGACGAAGGCAGCGGCAAGAAAGCCCGGCAGGACGGTGGCCCGCACGTCCGGGGGACGGTCGGCGGGCAAGAAGGCCACCGCATCCCGCAAGGCCACACCCAAGAAGACCGAGGCGAAGTCCACGAAGACGAAGGCCCGCAAGACGAAGGCCTCCCGAGCCAAGGCCGTCTCGGACCCGAGGGCTGCTCTCGAGGGGCGAAAGGCCCCTGCGGTGACCCTGCCGACCGATACCGGCGAAACCTTCCGCCTGGCCGATCAGAACGGACGCTGGGTGGTCCTCTACTTCTACCCCAAGGCGATGACCCCCGGCTGCACCCTGGAGAGCCGCGATTTCAGCGCCCTGCTGCCCGAGTTCCAGAAGAAGGACGCCGTGGTGGTGGGGATCTCCCCGGATGCGCCCGAGCGCCTCGCCCGCTTTCGCGAGAAGGAGGGGCTCCGGCACGTCCTGGCAAGCGATCCAGATCACCGCGTGGCGGAGCGCTATGGGGCATGGGGAGAGAAGAAACTGTACGGCAAAACCTACGAAGGCATCATTCGATCCACCTTCCTCATCGGGCCCGATCTGAAGGTTTCTCGGGTCTGGCCGAAGGTGAAGGTGAAGGGGCACGCCGAGGAGGTGCTGGCCGCGATCCCCTGAACCCCCCGAGATCCCCCAGAGGCAGCCCGAGACGCCCATTCGAACCTCTTTCGCCCTGCTTGCACCGCACCTCGAACCCCACCACATTCCACCTAGCTCCCACCCTAGACGCCCCCACGCCGGGTCCCTGAACACCATGGCCACACCATCTGCAACGCCCAAGCACGTAACGCCCCAGTGCGTCGATGACGTCGTCATCCGTTTCGCCGGAGACTCCGGCGACGGGATGCAGCTCACCGGCACGCAGTTCACCAACACCAGCGCCATCGTCGGCAACGATCTGGCGACCCTCCCCGACTTCCCCGCGGAGATCCGGGCGCCGGCGGGCACGCTGGCGGGGGTCTCCGGTTTCCAGATCAACTTCTCGAGTCACGAGGTGTTCACGCCGGGAGACGAGCTCGACGTGCTCGTTGCCATGAACCCGGCCGCTCTCAAGCAGAACATCGGTGCCCTCAAGCGCGGCGGGCTCCTCATCGTCAACACCGGCGGCTTCAAGCCGAAGAACCTCGCCCTCGCCGGATACGAGACCAACCCCCTCGAGGACGGCAGCCTCTCCAACTACCAGGTCGTCGCCCTCGACATCTCGGGCATGACCGCCGAGGCGCTCAAGGACACGGGGCTCTCCGCCCGCGAGATCGAACGCTGCAAGAACTTCTTCACCTTGGGCCTGCTCTACTGGCTCTACAGCCGGCCGCTCGAGCCCACCTTGCACTGGATCGAGCAGAAGTTCCGCGGCAAGCCACAGCTCATCGAAGCGAACGCGAAGGCGCTCAAGGCCGGCTACGCCTATGGGGAGACGGCCGAGATCTTCCACGTGCGCTACGAGGTGCCCCCTCGCACCGGGGTCAAGCCGGGCACCTACACCAACCTCACCGGGAATCGGGCCCTGGCGCTGGGCATGGTGGCCGCCTCCCAGAAGTGCGGGCTGCCGCTCTTCCTGGGCAGCTATCCCATCACGCCGGCCTCCGACCTCCTCCACGAACTCTCCCGGCTCAAGGAGTTCGGGGTGGTCACCTTCCAGGCCGAGGACGAGATCGCGGCCATCTGCGCCACCATCGGCGCCGCGTTCGGAGGCCAACTGGCCCTCACCTCGACCTCGGGGCCGGGGCTGGCCCTGAAGGGTGAGGCACTGGGCCTCGCCATCATGACCGAGCTGCCGATCGTCGTCGCGAACATCCAGCGGGGCGGCCCCTCCACCGGGCTGCCCACCAAGACGGAGCAGGCCGACCTCCTCCAGGCGATGTACGGGCGCAACGGCGAGGCACCCTGTGTGGTGATCGCCGCCAAGACGCCCGGCGATTGTTTCTACGCGGCCATCGAGGCGGCCCGCATCGCCACCAAGTACATGACCCCGGTGGTCCTCCTCTCCGATGGATACCTCGCCAACGGGGCCGAGCCGTGGCGCATCCCCGAGCTCGACGAGATCCCCGGCTTCGAGGTCCACTTCCGCACCGACCCCGAGGGCTTCACCCCGTACCTGCGCGACGAAAAGACCCTGGCGCGCCCCTGGGCCATCCCGGGTACGCCGGGCCTCGAGCACCGCATCGGGGGCCTGGAGAAACAACACATCACCGGCGGCGTCAGCTACGACCCGAAGAACCACGAGTTCATGGTGAAGCTCCGCGCGGAGAAGGTCGCGCGGGTCGCCGATGACATCCCCGACGCCGAAGTCATCGGAGACACGAAGGGGAAGCTCCTCGTCGTCGGTTGGGGCTCCACCTATGGGGCCATCGCCGCGGCGGTGGAGCGTTCGCGGAACAAGGGGCTCGACGTCAGCCACCTCCACCTACGGCACATCAACCCCTGGCCAAAGAACGTGGGCCCGATGATCGAGAGCTTCGAACACGTGCTCGTGCCCGAGATGAACAACGGGCAGCTCGTGCGTCTGCTCCGAGCGGCCTTCGGCCGCGACCACATCCGCGGCTTGAACAAGATCCAGGGGCTCCCCTTCAAGACATCGGAGATCGAAGCGGGCATTCGCGAGGTTTTGGGCTGATCTGGTCCACGCTCCCTCGAACCCCCACCGAGAGACATCCATGACTGACACAGCGGTTCAAAAGTACACCCGGAAGGACTTCGACGCGGGGATCGACGTGAGGTGGTGCCCCGGCTGCGGCGACTACGCCATCCTCGCCGCGGTGCAGCGCACCCTGCCCGAGCTGCCGCACAAGCGAGAGGACTACGTCTTCATCTCGGGCATCGGCTGCAGCAGCCGTTTCCCCTACTACATGAACACCTACGGCTTCCACACCATTCACGGCCGTGCCCCCGCCTTTGCGACGGGGCTGAAGACTACACGGCCGGAACTCTCGGTCTGGGTGATCACCGGGGATGGGGATGGGCTCTCCATCGGAGGCAACCACCTCATCCATGCGCTGCGCCGCAACCCCGACATCAACATCCTCCTCTTCAACAACCGCATCTACGGGCTGACGAAGGGGCAGTACTCACCCACCTCGGAGTTCGGAAAGCGCACGAAGTCCACCCCGTACGGCTCGGTGGACAACCCCTTCAATCCCGTCTCCCTGGCGCTGGGGGCCGAGGGGACCTTCGTCGCCCGCGCCATCGATCGGGACGCGAAGCACCTGACGGAGGTTCTGAAGCGTGCCGACGCCCACAAGGGGACGGCGTTCATCGAAATCCTGCAGAACTGCAACATCTTCAACGACGGCGCCTGGGCCTACCTCACCGACCGCGCCACGAAGGACGACAACGCCCTCTATCTGGAGCACGGAAAGCCCCTGATCTTCGGAAAGGACCGGAACAAGGGGATCGTGCGCGGAGAGGACGGCTGCCCGAAGGTGGTGGTCATCGGAGAGGACGGTGTGACCGAAGCGGACATCCTCGTGCACGACGAGGCGTCCACCGATCCCACCTACGCCTTTCTGCTTTCGCAGCTGCATCCGCCCCACTACCCGACCCCCTTGGGCGTCTTCCGCGCGGTCAGCCGGCCCACCTACGAGTCGTTGGTGC
The DNA here is from genome assembly GCA_964471535.1 of uncultured Myxococcia bacterium. Lineage (GTDB taxonomy): Bacteria > Myxococcota > Myxococcia > SLRQ01 > SLRQ01 > CAYYHA01. Next base: position 8,141 of record CAYYHA010000179.1, read on the forward strand.
AAGCGCAGATCGCCGAGGCGAAGGAGAAGAAGAAGGCCGACCTCCACGCGCTGCTCTCCCAGGGTGATACCTGGGAGGTCCGGTAGCCGGAAACGCCAGCGCCCCCACCCACCGCCGCCCCCTGCAGCCTGTGCCGCGGGCGCCTGCCGCCGGCACGCGTGCCGAGGCTCCCGCCGAGCGGTCGCCCAACCGGGCTCTTGTCGCTGGGCGTTCCCGTCGGCGTCCAGGCTGCTAGACTCGATGGGTGCACGGCTCGTCTCGTGCGCGGTACGCGGCCGCGCTCGCCCTCTGCTTCGCCTGCTCGGGCGGGTGCACCCGCGACTTCACAGTGCCTGCAGAGGGCGTGGTGATCGAACGGGTCGACGTCTCCCCGGAACGCGTCGGTGCAACGGGGCGCCTCGAGATCGAGGTGGTGGCCCACGGCGCCGAAGAGGTGACGGTCCTCGTTGGAAGTCGGCCCGCCCACCTCGACGGGCAAAGCGGCTCCACCTACCGTTTCACCTACTTCCCCAATCGAAACGAGCCCGAGGGCGAAGCCGTGCCGGTGGAGGCCCGGGCATCTCGCGGTCCAGCGACCGCATTCCAGAGCGCGACCGTCTCCTTCGACTTCACGCCGCCTGAGCTCACCGAGGTCGATGCACCGGCCGTGATCTTGGCCATCGGCGACACCTTCGAGGTAGAGCTTCGGGTCTCCGAAGGCCTCGCTTCGGACCCT
>CAYYHA010000180.1:0-8834 GCA_964471535.1 uncultured Myxococcia bacterium
GGGGTGAGGTGTGAGGCGCCGCCGTAAGGGCGGCGCAAAGGGGGCAGAGAGGGGAAACGGGGGTAGGTCAGGGGGAGAGGTGTGCCTGCCAGCAGCAGAGGTGGCGGGAGGGGAGCGGTGTGCGTGCGCTGTGGGGGGAAAAGAGACCGCAGGTGTCGCACGATGAGGCCTGACGGGTGAGGTGCACGGCCAAGCCGGCCTGGCACAGCTGGCACGGGGGTGGGTCGGCGGCTCTAGGCTCCCAGGAACCTGGGTCCGGGACGAGCAAAACGCGGTAGAGTTCGTGGTTATGCGTCGCCCCTATTCTCCGCTTCTCCTGCTTGCCCTGATCTGTGCGAACCCGCTGCATGCACAAGTGCGGCACGACAGCCCTGCCGGCTACAGCATCCTTCCGCCAAAGGGATGGAGTCTCTTCTCGGGAGATCTGGCGAAAGAGGAGCTTCAACGCCTGCCTGAGGCCGTTCGAAACCAGTATGACCCAACGCAAATTGATGCCCTCTTTGTCGATCTCTCCCACCCACGAGAGCAAGCCTTCCACGATACGCTGAACATCCTCGTTGAAGAGGTACCCCTGTCCCTCGAGGAGCCACTACTCTCCCGTCTCAAGGCTGTCCTCGAAGACAGCTATCGTAAGGTCTTTCCCGATTTCGTCCCGCTTGGTTTCGAGCGCGTCGATCTCGCTGGTGGGCCGGCGGTGCTGTTTCGCGCGCGTTACCTGATGCCCGCTCCACAACGCGAGGGCGCGCAACCTCCACCGAACGCAGAAAGGGAGCAATCGAGCCCCGAGCCATCCATGCGCCCGGTGATCATGCATCAATTCATCGTCTCCGGCCCCGCGCGCTACCTGGTACTCACATGCACCTTCGCTGCCGGCCGAGAAGCAGAAAGGGCTGTCGTGTGCCGGCGTGCAGCAGAGACCTTGCGCTTCCTCGCCCCGCAAGCGACAGAACAGCGAACGGCTGCCGCCTCAGCCCCGCCCTCGCACACGCCTCCTGCTTCCAAGGATCCTCTCAAGCGCAGCCATGATGAGGACCCGCGACCGTCAGAAGACTAGGAGGCGGCCGCACGGGCCCCACCCTCCACTGCACGGCCCACCGGGCGCCCCAGGCATAGGTACGCTACCCTAGAGTGTGGGATGCGAGCGAAGCTCATGAGTGCACTGCGCCCGCGGGCGGCCGCGGGCACAAGGCTCCGCACCTTCCTTGCGTACCTTGGGCTCGCCCTCTCTCTCTCGAGTGGTTCCGGCTGCGTCTCTCCCACTGATTTTCCCTGGTGCAGCGAGCCGGCCGCAGAGCCCGATCCGACGCTCGCGCCCGCCGAGCCCACGTGGCACCGTGACGTGCGCCCGATCGTCGAAGCGAAGTGTGGGTGGTGTCATGAGGCGGGCGGGATTGCGCCCTTCCCTCTCACTGCGTACACCGATGTGGTCGCTCTTCGCGATGCGGTTCGAGATGCGGTCGTAAATCGGCGCATGCCCCCCTGGCTGCCTGCACAGTGCTGCAACGCCTACATTGACGATTTCTCTCTGACCGACCAGGAGCGTGCGACGCTCGTCCGGTGGCTCGATACGGGAACCGAGGAGGGACGGCCGGAGGACTACGTCCCGCCGCCAGCACGCGCAGGCGGGCTGTCCCGCGTGGATGTTCGCGTGGAGATGGAGGAGCCCTATACCCCCAAGCCTCTGCCTGGCCGAGTCGATGATTTCCGGTGTTTCGTGCTCGATTGGCCGCTGGAGGAAGAGGTGTACGTCACCGGGCTCAACCCGGTTCCGGGTAATCGAGCGATCGTCCATCATCTCATCGTTGGATATGTGACCGGGGCCGACGCACAGGATGCCGTCGGGCTCGACGCGGCAACACCCGAGCCCGGGATTCCCTGCGAAGGCGGCTTCGGAGAAATCAAGGGCGTGAAGATCATCGGGGGCAGCCTCCTTGGAGGCGACATGCCCCGCGGCATCGGCCACCGAATCGAGCCGGGCTCCGCCAAGATCATCCTGAACATCCACTATTCACTGGCGAAGACGGGGGCGGCCACGGATCAGACGGCCGTGGAGTTTCGCCTCGACGACAGCGCGCGAGAGGCACGAACCCTGCCCGTCGGAAATCCCGCGTGGTTCGTTGGCGAGGCCTTCCTCATCGAAGCGGGAAACCGCGACAAGACCTACCGCTACCAGTTCCATCCGACACTGTGGACCGCGAAGGGACCATTCGAAGTGGAGGCGGTGACGCCGCATATGCACTACCTGGGGACGAAGATCCTCGTAGGCATCGTTCACTCGGATGGTCGCAACGAGTGCCTGCTCGAGATTCCGCGCTGGGACTTCGGCTGGGAGCAGCCGTATTGGCTCACCGAGCCGGTGACCTTCGGCACCAACGACCAGATCTACATCGAGTGCCACTTCGACAACTCGCCCGCGAATCAGCCGGTGGTCGGCGGAAAGCCACAGCCGCCCCGCGATGTCGCGTGGGGAAGCGACAACCAGGACATGTGTGCCGCCTTCGTGACCTTTACGCGGCGAGAGGACTGAGGATGCGGCGTGCACGGTTCGCCTTGAGATGGCTCCTTCTCTCGACGTTGGCCACTGCGTCTGGCTGCGCGAGCGTTGCGGGCACAGGGCGTGCCCGCGTGCTCGTGCCGGGTGAGGAAGAGATGGGGATGGGAGGTGGAATCATCTTCCATCGTGCCAAGACAAATCCTGGTCCGCCCGTGACCTTGCCATGGCCCAATCTGATGGCCGGCTACCGGCGCGGTGTGCTTCCCTGGCTCGACGCCGGTGGGCGGGCTTGGGGCTTTTGGGTTCCCGGTTTCTTCACCTTCGGCGTAGCCGCCGATGCGAAGGTGCAGCTCTTGCGCGGCGAAGGGGCGCAACGTTGGGATCTCGCCCTCGCGCCCACCCTACACTGGCAACAAGCCAATCTGGGCGGCGCGGCGACCCACACCTTCGGGATGATGCTCCCCCTGCTCATCGGGTGGAACTTGAACGAGCGGGTTCAGCTCATCTTCTCTCCCCGCCTCACGCATCAGATCGTCACCAGCGCGACCCAGCACACCATCGGACTGACCTATGTGGGGCTCGGCATCGGTGTCACCGCGCCCGTGGCGGAGAACCTCCTCCTTTTGCCTGAGGTCATCGTGCAGTACACCCCCGTTTCGTTCAACGGGACCGTGGTGGAATCGAGCCGGCGCGGTCTCACCACGGTCGAGTTCGCCCTGACCGGCCACCTCGACCTATGATCCGATGGGTCCCATGGGTAGCGCTGCTCCTTCCTGCGCCCGTGCTCGCCCACGGGATCGAGCCCCCCGCGGCCATTCAGCCGCTCTTCGAAGGGGGGCACCTTCGCGCCGTCGGGACGAACTACGGTTTGCTTCGAGCGGCCAGCGACGGGAGCTTCGCCTGGACGCCCGAGGAGGTGCTTGAAGAAACGGTGGGTGGCAGCCTGGTGATCACCCGCTATGCCCTGTTCAAGGGCCGTGTCTACGCCGCGACCACGCAAGGTCTCTTTGTGACCGAAGACGGCGGCTGCCAATGGCAGGAGGCTGGCATCGAGGGATACGTCGGCGATCTGGCCGTCACCCAGGGTGTCTTCATCGTTTCCGTGGGCGCCCCGGGCAGCAAGGGTGCCGTGTTGCGCAGCACCGACGCCACCCGCTTCGAGCAGGTGCGGGCGGAGCCAGCGAACCACCTGCTCAGCGACGGATCACGTCTCCTCCTCGAAGCGGGGGATGGCGCGCTGGCGCTCTCGAAGGACGGAGGGCTCACCTGGCAGCCCCTTGCGCTGTCCGGACGGCCGGTGGGGTGGGGGGTGGACGAGGCGCTCCTCCTCGCCGTGCCCGGCAGCGAAAGCGAGCGGCTCGCGGAGTGTCCGCCGCCCTATGCGCAGTGCACGGATCTTGGGCTGACGCACACCCGGATTCTTGCGGCTGCGCAGATCGGCGACGGCGTCCTTGTCCTAGGGAGCGACGGGCGGCTGACGGGTGCCGGCTCGGCGGAGCCGCCAGCCACCGCCGCATGCCTGGAGCGCCGCGGAGCGGAGCTTTGGCTGTGCCAGAGCGTTGTCGCGGCGAACTACCATCTGCTGCATACGATGGACCTTCGATCCTGGCAGGGCGCCGTGCCCTTTGCCGCGGTTCGGCCGGCTGCCTGCCCAAAGGGAAGTCCTGGCGCACGCTGGGTGGAGCAGCTCTGGCCCATCATGCAGGCAGCGGGGGTCGGCGTTGCGCCTCCGGAGGACACGCCGCCCCCTACTGGCTGTGGCTGCGGGGGGCCGGCCGCGATCTTCGTTCTCCTACCCCTCTTTCGGTGTGCCGTCCCCGGACCGCGCAAGCGGCAACGTCGCCGTGGAGAGGGTGTCCGCCCCGGACGTTGAGCCGCTCTGCCTTCGGTAGGCGCATTCGACCTCGCGCAGGACTTCGAGCAGCTCGCCAAACTCCGTCTCGTCGACCTCTGGTGCTTCGAAACCGGGGTCCAAGTCCTGGAGGAGGCTGACTGCCTCTGTCACACAGCGGGCGAGTTCGGCCACCCCTGCTTGCCGCCTTGCTCCTAGAAGCCTCGCCTCCCTCAGCCGCCCCACGTAGCTCTGGCGGCTCACCTCCCCGATCTCCTCCAGGATCCGCCAAGCCTCCGCCAGGCACTGTCCCAGTGCCTCGAGCCCGTCCTCGGGCCCCGGTCGCGGCCGGTTGGTACCGGCCGCCCCCGAGTGCCGCAGCCTCGGACGCACTTCGACGGCGCGCCCACGCAAATAACGACGGACGTTTCTTGCGGTGAGCACCCCGGCCAGGAGCAGGACACCGGTCAGGACCAGCGCGACCAGCTCGAAGCTGTGCATCACTTCGGCGGCGGGGGTCGCTTTGCAGCAAGATACTGCACCGGCCACCACTGCGACTCGTAGCCGTAGTGCTGCGAGGCGCGCAGCGTCAGATAGGGGTCGCGCAGGTGGGGACGGGCCATGGCCACCAGATCGGCACGCTCTGCCGCGAGCACCGTATTGGCGTGGTCGGCTCCGAGGATCGCGCCCACGGCGCACACGGGGATGCCGACGTCCTGCCGGATGCGCTCGGCGAAGGGCACCTGGTACATTCGGCCGTAGACCGGCTGGCTCCTGGGGCTGTTCCCGCCACTGCTCACGTCGATGAGGTCACAGCCGCGCGCCTTCAGTGCCCGGCAGACCTCCACCGCTTCGTCGAGGGTGAAGCCTTCGTCCCCCAACCAATCCTCGACGGTCAGGCGCACGATCAGCGGGCGATCCTCGGGCCAGGCGCTGCGTACTGCGTCGAAGACTTCGAGCGGGAAGCGCATGCGATTCTCGAGGCTTCCGCCGTAGGCATCGGTGCGCTGGTTGGCAACCGGCGTCAGGAAGCTGGAGAGGAGGTAGCCGTGGGCGGCGTGCAGCTCGAGCAGATCGAAGCCCGCATCGAGTGCATTGCGCGCCGCCGCGACGAAGGCATCGCGAATCCGATCCATGTCCTCGCGCGTCATCTCCCGCGGCGCCGGCCAACCCTCGTCAAAAGGAATCGGTGAGGGGCCTAGCGTCTCCCAGGCTTCTTCCGGCGGCAGCGGTCGGTCTCCCTCCCACGGGCGGCTGCAGCTGCCCTTGCGGCCCGCATGCCCGATTTGCATCCCGATCTTCGCCGGGGTCTGCTGGTGGACGAAGTCCACGATGCGCTTCCATGCCTCCGTCTGGACGTCGTTCCAGATGCCCGCACAGCCTGGCGTGATCCGCCCCTCGGGCGAGACGTTGGTCTCTTCTGTCAGCACCAGTCCCGCCCCGCCGATCGCGCGGCTGGCGTAGTGCACGAAGTGCCAATCGCCGACCACGCCGTCGGTCGCCGAGTACTGACACATGGGCGAGACGACGACGCGATTGGAAAGCTCCAGAGCGCGCAAGCGAAAGGGCGCAAAGATCGGCGGCGCGTACTGCCCGTCGGGATTCCGTGCCCCACCGTGGGTCTCCCCCCACCAGGTGCGGACCTGCTCGACGAACGCGGGGTCGCGGAGAGAGAGGTTGTCCCAGGTGATGGCCTTGCTTCTCGTGAGCAGATTGAAGGTGAAGCACAGCGGATGCTGGCCCATGTAGCGACGGGCGTTCTCGAACCAGCGTTGTGAGGTGCCCGCCGTCTTCTGGATCTTGGCAACGGGGACCCGCCGGCTCTCCTCATAGGCCTCGAGTACACGGGGGATCTCGTCGAGGCCATGCGCTCGGAAGGCATCGACCAGAGCAATGGCATCCTCCATGGCCAGCTTCGTGCCCGAGCCCACTGAGAAGTGCGCGGTGTGTGCCGCATCTCCTAGGAGCACCACGTTCCCCGCCGCCCAGCGCTCACATCGGACGGTGGGGAAGCTTCGCCAGATACTTCGGTTGGTGAGCAGGCGATGGCCCTTCAGCTCGTCGGCGAAGAGCGCTTCACAGTAAGCGACTGTTTCCTCCTCGCTGGCTCGGTCGAGCCCCGCCCGGCGCCACGTGTCCTCGTGGGTCTCCACGATGAAGGTGCTCGTCCCCTTCTCGAAGGGGTAGGCGTGGACGATGAAGAGACCGTCTGTGTTCTCCTTGAAGATGAAGGTGAAGGCTCGGAGCGGAAGCGTGGTGCCGAGCCAGGCGAAGCGGCAGCGGCCCCACTCGATGGTGGGCCGAAAGACGTCCGAGAGAGCGCCTCGGATCTTCGAGTTGACGCCGTCCGCCGCGACCACGAGGTCTGCGTCGTCGAAGGCGTCCACCGAATCGACTTCGGTTTCGAAGCACAGGTCGACCCCGAGCTGCTGCGCCCGCTCTTGCAGGATGAGCAAGAGGCCACGCCGGCTCATCCCGCAGAAGCCGTGGCCAGTCGAGACGATGCACTCGCCGCGATACCAGGTCTCGATGTCGTCCCAATAGGCAAAGGCGTTGGTGATGGCGGCGTAGCTCTCCTCGTCGGCCTCGCGGAGATTTCCCAGTGTCTCGGCCGAGAAGACGACCCCCCAGCCGAAGGTGTCGTCCGGCCGGTTGCGTTCCACCACCCGAATGGAGGCTTGTGGAAACGCCTTCTTCATGAGGATGGAGAAGTATAGGCCCGCTGGACCACCACCGATGCAGCCGATACGCATGGGCCTCCGATATCAAAAATGGATGCCGCCGGTCAGGGTGGCGAGCCGTCTCCGAAGCGGGGTGTCGCGTGGGCGGGCCGCCAGGGTGCGTCAGCCGCAAGCGCGTGCCTTGCGCTGCCGCGATGTGGTGGGGCAGGTGGCGCAGCGTTTTCGAGGTAGGCTCGACCTTGGGGTGCGCCCGAATCCAGGCGCGGAGGGAGGGCGCGTCCCCTACGCCCGACCTCCCTCGAGGCGCTCCACCGCCGCGGCAACCCAGAGGCCCTACCGGAGACGATGGAAATTCGCATCCTCCCAGTGAAGCGCGCACGCCCAGGGCTGCGGGTGCTGGTTGCGACCCGTGAGACGGTGGGGGTCGGGGAGGCGTTTCCGCTCCCGGGCAGAAGCCGGGACACTGCCGACGAAGCCATCGACGTGATCGAACGGCTCACGGGCCGGCTTCCCCGGATCCGTGGCACGGCCAGGGAGGTTCTCTCCGTGCTCGCGGAGACAGTCGATCCCGAACGCTACCCCAGCGCCGCTTTCGCGCTCGAATCGGCGTTTCTCGACTTCGTTGGGCACCTCTCGGGGCGGCCCGCGTGGGCACTGCTCGGCGGGCACCCCGGAACCCGCGTGCCGCTGAACGCGGTGGTGCCTGTCGGCGCGACGGAGACGCGGGTGCAGGTGGCGATTGCAGCCATCGACGCGGGCTTTTCCGCCGTCAAGGTGAAGTTCGGCGGGCAGGATGTGGCGTCCGATGTGGAGGTGCTTCGCTACATCCGGGCCGCCCGTCCCGAGGCCGTCCTGCGGGTCGACCCCAACATGGGCTGGTCGCTGCCGCAGGCGCGGGGCCTCCTGGAGAGTCTCGCTCCCCTCGGACTCGAGTACGCAGAGCAGCCGGTCTCGCCGCGCGACCTGCTCGCCTTGGACCCCATCGTGCCGCTGGCTGCCGACGAGTCGATGGAGGATCGAGCCTTTCGCGGTGCCGTTCTCGAATCCGAGCGGATCGCGGTGGTCGTTCTCAAGCCGGCGCTCGTGGGGGGCATCACCCGCACCTTGGAGATTGGCGCAGCGGCACGCGCTCGAGGAAAGCGGGTGGTGGTCACCCACGCCTTCGACGGGCCGGTGGCACAGGCTGCCGCCATCGAGGTAGCGCTCGCCCTCGGATGCGAACTCGCCTGTGGGCTGCATCTACACGGGGGCTTGAGCCAGCGCCTCGACGGGACAAGCGTCCGGGCGAGCAACGCGCCCGGTCTGGGCCTGGCGCACCGGCGCGACTAGGCAGGTGCCGGGCGTGCCGAGGACCTGGGGGAGGTCGGTGGATGCGAAAAGGGGCCCGCCGCGGCCGCGGCGAGCCCCTGGCGTTCCATCACGTGCTCCGAGTCGTCTCTCTAGCTAGGCGACTCGGGGCTCCGAAGTGAAGAGATGGTCATGTTTCATGTGGGCTCTCTACCTCCTCCGGACATCGCCGGCACCCGGCGCGGGGATCGCTTCAGGGCGCGGCGTGGCGCCGCACGGTCTTGCTGCTTTCCTGGCGATCGACACGCGAGTTCGGGTGTTCCTCGGGGTGGCCCAGCGCCCACCCGAGGCGACCACCGCCTGCGGCTGGCGCGAAGGCACGGCACATCGTGCGCCGCACCCGCAGTGTAGAGCGAGGGTGCGGTGGGGCGAAAGTCCAGACTGGGCGATGTAGGCCAGCGGAGCCGTGCGCCGTGGCATGGGCTCGCCGCTCCGTGCCGCCTGTGCCGGAACCTACCCGTGCCCGTGCCGTGCCCGAACC
>CAYYHA010000181.1:0-8802 GCA_964471535.1 uncultured Myxococcia bacterium
TCTCGGTGGGCGTTCCAATCTCCTCGCGGAAGGTGATCTGCAGCCGTCCGCCCACGAGCTCGTGGACGGGCCCCTCGGACCCTTTGTCGTGCCCCGGCATGCGGGCACTCTAGCGACAGGACCGCACCCCACCAATCAGGTCGACCCTGTAGAGGATTTTCGGGGCCCGATGGGCCGCTACCCCGCCGGCCAAGATACGGAAGGAATCACGGCCCTGCCGCCGTGTCGGTCGCGGCGGCCGGGGCCGAGTGTTGGTTGTCGGGGGAATCGGCACGGTTAGAATTTGGTTCGATGTCGGAGAAAGATCCCATCACCGGCCGGCCCTACGAAGGAGAGGGCGAGACCGTCCTCGAGCGGGCTCCGAAGACCAAGAAGCCCAAGAAGTACAAGGTCATCTTCCACAACGACGACTACACGACGATGGAGTTCGTCGTGCACGTGCTCATGAAGTTCTTCCACAAGAGCCGCTCCGAGGCGACCTTCATCATGCTCACCGTGCACCAGAAGGGTGCCGGGGTGGCGGGGGTGTACCCGAGGGATCAAGCTGAGACGAAGGTGGAGCAGGTGACCCGTTACGCGCGGGAGCACGGCCATCCGTTGATGCTCTCCATGGAGGAAGCGTGAAGCTCAAGCCCGAACTCGAGGTGGCCATCCGCCTCGCTCTCGAAGAGGCGGCCAGCCGGGGACACGAGTTCGCCGGTGTGGAGCACCTGCTCTTCGCCCTCTGCCACGACCCCGAGACGCGGGAGACCATCCGGCACTCGGGAGGCGACGTGGAGAAGCTCAAGGCCAAGCTCGAGGCCTTCCTCGACGAGGAGCTCGACCGCCTCCCGCCGGGGCGCACGGTGGAGCCCGCCCCCACGCTGGGCTTCCAGCGGGTGATCCAGCGCGCGGCGCTGCACTGCCAGAGTTCGGGCAAGGAATCGGTCTCCGGGCCCAACGTCCTCGTTGCGATCTTCGCCGAGTCGGAGAGCTACGCGGTGAGCTTCCTCAACGAGCTCGGTGTGACCCGCCTCGACGTGGTGAGTTACATCAGCCACGGCGTCTCCAAGGCCGGTGGCGGCGCGATCATCCCCGCCCCGCGGCGGGCCCGCAAGGCCGAGGCGGACGAAGGACACGGCTTCGAGAGCCGCGAGGGCGAGGTGGAGGGTGCCGAAATCATCGGCGATCCCCTCGAGGCCTTCTGCACCAACCTGAACGCGCTTGCCGAGGAGGGGCGCATCGATCCCTTGATCGGCCGCGATGCCGAGGTGGAACGTCTCATCCATGTCCTCGCGCGTCGCCGGAAGAACAACCCGCTCTTGGTCGGTGAGCCGGGGGTGGGCAAGACAGCGATCGTCGAGGGTCTGGCCCGCCGCATCGTCCTCGGCGAGGTGCCGCCTGCGCTCGAGGGGACGACGATCTATGCGCTCGACATGGGCACCCTGCTCGCCGGCACCCGCTATCGCGGCGACTTCGAGAACCGCATGAAAGCGGTGATAAAGCGCCTGGAAGACGACGAGAAGGCGATCCTCTTCATCGACGAGATCCACACCGTGATCGGCGCCGGGTCGGCGAGTGGCTCGGCGATGGATGCGTCCAACCTGCTGAAGCCGGCCCTCAACAGCGGCCGGCTGCGCACCATCGGGTCGACCACCTACAAAGAGTTTCGCTCGTACTTCGAGAAGGATGCGGCCCTGGCGCGGCGCTTCCAGAAGATCGAGATCAAGGAACCCTCGGAAGAGGACACGGTGAAGATCCTCGAGGGCCTGAAGAGCCGCTTCGAGGCCTTCCATGGGGTCACCTACACCCACACCGCGCTCGAGGAGGCGGTGAAGGTGGCGCACCGCTACCTCCACGACCGGCGCCTGCCCGACTCCGCCATCGACCTCATCGACGAGGCGGGCGCGGCGATCAAGCTGCGCGCGGATCGGACGCAGGTGGGGGTGCGCGAGATCGAGCAGGTGGTCGCCAAGATGGCGCAGATCCCTCCCAAGCGGGTGGAGAAGAGCGACCGCGAGCGTCTCGCATCGCTGGAGAGCGACCTCAAGAAGAAGGTCTTCGGGCAGGACGAGGCCATCGAGCGGCTGGTGGCCGCGATCAAGCTCTCCCGCGCCGGCCTGCGGCCGCCCGAGAAGCCCATCGGTTCGTTCCTCTTCACCGGACCGACCGGGGTGGGGAAGACGGAGGTCGCCAAGCAGATCGCCGAGACCTTGGGCATCGAGTTCATCCGCTTCGACATGAGCGAGTACATGGAGCGGCACACCGTCTCCCGTCTCATCGGCGCCCCGCCCGGCTACGTAGGCTTCGATCAGGGGGGACTTCTGACGGAAGCGGTCAACCGTACGCCGCATGCGGTGGTTCTGCTCGACGAGATCGAGAAGGCGCACCCGGATGTCTTCAACGTGCTCCTACAGGTGATGGATCACGGGACGCTCACCGACAACAACGGGCGCAAGGCGGACTTCCGCCACGTGATTCTCATCATGACCTCCAACGTGGGGGCGCGTGAGCTGGCGCGTTCGCGCATCGGTTTCGGGGACGACGTGAACGTCGGTGCGGACGACAAGGCCTTCGAGAACGCCTTCAGCCCCGAGTTTCGAAACCGCCTCGACGCCCGGGTTCGCTTCAATCCCCTCGACCCGCGGGTCATGGGGAAGATCGTCGACAAGTTCATCGCCGAGCTCGAAGGACAGCTCGCCGAGCGGAAGGTTCGCATCGAGCTCACCGAGCCGGCGCGGCGGTGGCTGGCCGAGAAGGGCTACGATCCGAAGATGGGGGCTCGGCCCCTGGCGCGGGTGATCGAGGAGCACGTCAAGACGCCCCTCGGCGAGGAGATCCTCTTCGGGAAGCTCACCCGAGGCGGCCGCGTGCGGGTGCTCCTGAACGGCGAAGGAGAGGGCCTGTGCTTCGACTTTCCCCAGGCGCCCTAGCGGTGGACGGCGCCATCGCCGGCCGCATCTGCTAGCCTGGGGAGAGGGATGAGTCGCTCGGATCCCGAGGCCGCAGCGCGGGTGCGCAACCTCGTCGCCCTCGATGCCGAGAACGTGATGCGCCGGTTGCGGGAGCGGCGCGGCGAGATGGTCACCATCTTCTCGCGGCGCCGCGAGCGGGAGGTGCTCCTCGGCGCCGTGCGCTCCTACTTCGAGGTGGCAGAAGCGGCGCACCTCGTCCACCTCTCCCCAGAGGAGCAGTCGGCCACCAGTGCCTTCTACGAGGCGCTCGACCGACTGCGCTACTACTTTCGCTACACCGAGGACATGCCGGGCACGGTGGAGCGGGTGATCGAACAGCACTTCGCCGAGCTCCGGGGACACTACGAGCGGCTGGTGCGCATCCTCGGCGGTCCGGTACCCGCCGATCTCGACGACGTGCCTCCGGCCGAGGTGGTGGAGGTGGAGGTGGTGCGCGGCAGCGGCTGACGGCCGGCATCAGCCGCGCCGGAACGGACCGTGGCGCGCCAGCTCGGCCATCTCCGCGCGGACTTCGGCCTCCTCGACGGGCAGGGCCTCCGCCACGGCGCGGGCGAGGCCGGGGTGGCGAAGCCAGTGGGCGCTGTAGATCTCCCGGGGCAAGAGACCGCGGCGCACCTTGTGGGCCCCCTGCGCCCCCGCCTCGAAGCGCGTCAGCCCCCGCGCCAGACACCACTCGATGGCCTGGTAGTAGCAGAGCTCGAAGTGGAGACAGTCGTAGTCGCCGAGGCTGCCCCAATAGCGACCGTAGAGGGCCTCGCCCCGCTCGAAGAAGAGCGCGCCGGCGACCGGCCGGTGGCCCGCGTGGGCGAAGGCGACGCGCACCGCTTCGGCGTCGTGCGTGCGCAGCCACTCGAAGAAGGCAGGGCGAAGGTACGCCTGCCCCCACTTCCGCGAGGTGGTGCGGCGGTAGAAGCGCCACAGGGCCTTCCACTCGGCCTCGCCCATCTCCTCGCCCGTCCACATGCGCAGGGAGAGCCCGTGGCTCCGGGCGATGCGCCGCTCCCGGCGCACCGCTTTGCGCGCCGGGGCGCGGAGGGCTCCTAGGAAGTCGTCGAAGTCGGTCCAGCCGTCCCGGTTCTCCCAGTGGTACTGCGAGGTGATCCGCGCCAGGAAGCCGTGCGCGCCCAGCTCCGACTGCGTCGGCCTGTCGCAGAAGAGGACGTGGATACTCATGGCGCCGGTCTCGTCGGCGAGCGCCCGCAGCCCTTCGGCGAGGGCGGCGCGTACCTCGGCGGCGGGTGCGGCAGGGTGGACCAGCAGGCGCCCGCCGGTGGCGGGCGTGAAGGGCACCGCCGAGACCAGCTTCGGGTAGTAGGGGATGCCCGCGCGCTCCGAGGCCGCAGCCCAGCCCCAGTCGAAGATGTACTCCCCGTAGCTGTGATCCTTCAGGTAGAGGGGCGCCGCGCCGAAGAGCCGGCCGGCCTCGTCGCGGACGAGGAGGTGCACCGGTAGCCAGCCCGCCTCGGCCCCCACGCAGCCCGTCTCCTCGAGGCCGAGGAGGAAGGCGTGGCGCGTGAAGGGGTCCGAGGGCGGAACCAGCGCATCGAAGGCGGCCGCATCCACTCGGGACAGCGATGCGGTGCTCTCCACGGAGAGGGGCATGGGAGAAGAGCTTCGACCCGCTGCCCCGCCGGTGCAACACGGCCACGGCACCCCCTGGCCGTGCGACGAGATCCCGGAGACGGCCCGCCCCACCGTCGTCGACGCGGGCACAGCGGCCCTAGAGGCGGAGCACCGGCAATGCCTCTCCTCGGCGTAACAGCTCGCGGCAAGCGGCGCGGAGGCGCGGCAGATCGAGGCCGGCGCCGGGACAGGACTTCTCCGGGTCTGCCGTGCCGCCGGGGAGTTCCGTATGGCCGGCGATGCGGGGGAGCTTCGCCTCTCCGAAGCGTTCCTCGGGGTCCCATCCGAAGGCCTGGCACACGGCGGCGGTGCCGGACACCAGCGCCCGCCAATCCTCGGGGGGGATGGGCGCCCGACGGAAGTCACCGGCCACCGCGAGCGCGACGGCCCGCTCGTTCCATGCCTTGGCGTGTGGGGTCACCCAAGTCAACGGGGCCAGCTGGTAGAGCACGCCCCGGTGGACGTAGAGGGCGTAGGGGGCCGGAGGCGCCCACGCCATCACCACCCGGTAGAACTCGGCCATGCCCTCGGGGGTGTCGCTGAAGCGCCGGCCCACGAGTTCGGGCCGCCAAGGCATGCCCTCCGCCTTCACCGCCGTCGGATCCTCGGGGTACACCCACGCTCCCGATGGCCAACCGAAGCGATGGATGGCGAGGCAGGCGCGCTCCGTGCGGAGGACGGTGCGCGCGCCGACGTCGCGTTCCGGCAGGCGGACTTCGAAGGCTGGGCCGTCGGATGGAGTCATGGCATCAGGCGGGGTCGGCAAGAGGGCGCCACCCCGGCGATTCGACCACGTCCGCGCCGCCTGCGTCACCCACCGCGCGCCGCCGGCGTGCCGGCGTCGCCGTCTTCGCTCTCCTCCCGCTCCTCTGCGGTGGCGCGGGTCGTTGCAGCCGGCCGGCCGCGGGCGACGGCCGGGCGTCGCTCGAGCCCTGCCGGCTAGAAGGGCTCGGTGTGCCGGCGCTCTGCGGAACCCTCTCGGTGCCCGAGGACCGGCAGGCACCGGGCGGGCGAACGATCGACCTCTTCCTCGCCCGCGTGCCGGCGCTCGCCCCGGCGCCGGCTCCGGATCCCCTCTTCATCCTCGTCGGCGGACCCGGGCAGGCGGCCACCACCGCCGGCGCGCCCGTGGCACGCCTCTTGGAGAAGGTCCGCCGGCACCGGGACATCGTGCTCGTGGACCGGCGGGGCACCGGGCGCTCCCATCCGCTGCGCTGTCAGGAGGAGGCCCCCAGCCTGGCCGAGGCCCTGTCGGCACGATTCGATCCTGCCGAACTCGAGCGCTGTCTCGCCGAGCTGGACGCCGATCCCACCCACTATCTCACGCCGAGCGCCGCCGACGATCTCGAGGACGTCCGGAAGGCTCTGGGGTACCAGCAGATCAATCTCTGGGGGGTGAGCTACGGGACCCGGCTGGCGCTGATCTATCTGCGTCGCCACGGGACGCACGTGCGGCGCATGGTACTCGATGGTGTGGCGCCCCCTTCGATCAAGCTGCCTCTCTACGCCGCCCGCGATGGGCAGCGCGCCTTCGATCGCCTCGCCGAACGCTGCCTCGCCGATGACGCCTGCCGCAAGGCGTTCCCCGATCCCCGCGGGGACCTGCTGGGCCTGTTGGCACGGGCTCGCGAGAGGCCCATCCTTGCGCGCCTTTCCCACCCGCGCACCGGCCGGGCGGAGACGGTGACGCTCGGGCCCAGTGCCATCGTGACCGCGGTGCGTGGGATGCTCTACCACCGGAGGCTCGCGACGCTCATCCCCCTCGTGCTGCGCCGCGCCGCGGCCGGTGACTACGGACCGCTCGCCGCCGCAGGTACGCTCTTCAGTGGTTCCGTGGAGGAAGGGATCGCCGATGGCCTCTTCCTCTCGGTGATCTGCTCCGAGGACGTCGCCCGCATCGCACCAGAGGAGGTCGCATCTGCGGTGGCCGGCACCTTCGCGGGGGATCTGCTGGTGCGGTCCACGATGGAGGCTTGTGCCCTGTGGCCCACCACCGCGATGCCCGATGCGTACTACGAGCCCGTCGAGAGCGACGTGCCGGTGCTGATTCTCTCGGGGGCGCTCGATCCTGTGACCCCACCCGTCTGGGGAGAGGAGGTGGCACGACACCTGTCGCGCAGCCGGCATCTGGTCGCCCCGGGTGCCGCCCACGGCGTGACCACTGCGGGCTGCGCCGCCCAGACGGTTGCCGCCTTCATCGAGGGCGCCTCGCCCGAGGCGGTCGATCCCCACTGCGTCACCGAACTCTCCCCGCCGCCGCCCTTCACCACCTTCGCCGGTCCGCCCCCATGATTCGCATCGAGGCCCTACGAAAGCACTACGGAGAGGTCCGTGCGGTGGACGGCGTCAGCTTCGAAGCGCCGGACGGGTCCATCACCGGGCTCTTGGGGCCGAACGGCGCCGGGAAGACCACCACCCTTCGGATCCTCTGCAGCCTGGTGAAGCCCGATGCCGGTCGCGCAGAGGTGGACGGCGTCGAGGTGCAGCGGGACCCCATGGGTGTGCTCCGGCGCATCGGAGTGCTCCCCGACGGCCGCGGTCTCTACGGGCGTCTGACCGCCCGAGAGCACATCGAGTACTTCGGCCGCCTGCAGGGCGTAGGGGCGGCGGAGTTGGCGCGCCGCGTCGAGGCGCTGGCGGAACTGCTCGGCATGGAGGCACTGCTCGACCGCCGTGTCGCCGGCTTCTCCCGGGGCGAGCGGACGAAGGTGGCGATCGCGCGGGCCCTCGTTCATCGGCCGCGAACCGTCGTGCTCGACGAGCCCACGAATGGCCTGGACGTGATGAGCACGCGGGCGATGCGCGAAGTGATCCGTCGCCTGCGAGACGAGGGCTGCTGCGTGCTCTTTTCGAGCCATATCATGCAGGAGGTGAGCGCGCTCTGCGATCACGTGGTGGTCATGGCCCGAGGAAAGGTCGCTGCAGAAGGCGCGCCGGAGGCGCTCCGCACTGCGGAGGGGGCCGCGACACTCGAGGAGGCCTTCGTCCGGATCATTGGCACGAGGGAGGGCCTGCAGTGAACGGCGCCGATGCCATCGAGGGGAACACCCCATGCTCCGCATGATCCGCGTCGTCTGCGGCAAGGAGGTGCGCGACCACGCACGGGACCTGCGCTCCCTGGCCGGCGCCCTTGCGCTCCCCGTCCTAGGTCCCATCGTCGTCTTCCTCGTCTTCGACTTCATCGCCGATCTCGAGCGTGACCGCCCCCTCGAGGTGGCGGTGGTCGGCCGCGAGCACGGGCCGAAGCTGGCCGAATACCTCCAGGCACACGGCGTCAGGCTCCTGCCACCACCGGCGGTGCCGGAGGAGGCGGTGCAGCAGGGCGAGGTCGACATGGTCCTCATCATCGAGCCCGAGTACGCCCGGCGCTTTCGGTCCGGGCGGCCGGCTCCGGTGCAGCTGCTGCAGGACAGCTCCCGCAGTCGTGCCCGGAAGAACGTGCGCCGAGTCGAGGAGCTCTTGCGCGCCTACTCCGGCGAGATTGGGACGATGCGACTGCTCGTACGCGGCCTCACTCCGGACCTGGCGACCCCCCTGTCGATCGAGCGCGTGGATCTGGCGACGCCGGAGAAGCTCGCCGCGAACCTCCTCAACATGGTGCCGCTCTTCCTCATGCTCGCCGCCCTGGTCGGCGGGATGAACGTCGCCATCGACACCACCGCCGGCGAGCGAGAGCGCGGCTCGCTGGAGCCCCTACTGCTCAACCCTGTGCCCCGCGGGGCCCTCGTCCTTGGGAAGTGGCTTGCCACATCGCTCGCCGGCCTCCTGGTCACGCTCGTGACCCTCGCCGGCTTCGTTGGCGCGCTCGCCTTTCTCCCCCTCGAAGACGTGGGCCTTCGGGTCGTCTTCGGTCCGAGGGAGGCCGGCGTCGTCCTCGCGGCGATCCTTCCCCTTGCGCTCCTCGGGGCGGCGGTGCAGATGCTCGTCGCCACCTTTGCCCGCTCGTTCAAGGAGGCGCAGACCTACCTCAACCTCCTCAACCTCGTGCCCATGGTGCCGTCGATGCTGCTCATGTTCAGCCCGGTGGAGGACGCCTGGTGGACCCCCTTCGTTCCCACGGTGGCCCAGATCACGGCCGTCGTCGACGTGATGCGGGGAGAGGCGGTTTCGGCGGCACGGCTCGGGGCGATCTGGGCCAGCTCCCTCGTGCCGACTGCGGCATGTCTTTTGGTGCTCACCCGCCTCCTGAAGAGCGAGCGGATCGTCTTCGGCCGGTAGCCACGGG
>CAYYHA010000182.1:0-8697 GCA_964471535.1 uncultured Myxococcia bacterium
CGTGTCGCCGGAAGATCTCGACGATCCATTGCACCGCCGCCTCCGACAGCGGCCCAGTGTCCTCCGCCCAATCGATGGCCAGGTCGGCGGCGCGGTAGGCCTGATCGCTGGCGACCCGAGCCCCGGGCACCGACCGCAGAACCTCCTCCCGGATGCGCTCGAGCCGGGCGCGCCCCCGCGCCCGGGTGGCTGCATCCTGCGCCCAGCGCCGCAGCACCCGGCGGCGCACCGGATCCCACGCAAAGTAGAAGGCGCCGTTTTCTCCCACGACCCCATCGATGGGCCACTGCCGACACATCAGGTCGCACCACCCTGCCGGCCGCCCAGTGACGGCGACCAGTGCCAGCCCCGCCTCGTGGGCCTTCCACAGGGCCCGCCAGGCCTCGAGCCCAATGCGACCGGCCGTGGTCAGGGTGTCGTCGACGTCGAAGCAAAGGCCGACCACCGAGGAGAGATCGGCGTCCTTCAGAGGGCGCGGGTGGGGAGCGTCGTCGCAGCGCGTCATGTCTTCGCGGTGGAAAGAGGCGTGGGCCTCTGCTATCACGCCCCCCGCCGGTGGCAAGCCAGTGCCTCCATGGTGGAGCCCGCGGCAGCCGCGGCGGGGCGTAGGTGGTGCCAGAGGGCCCACCGCGGGAGCAGTCGAGGGAGAACGAGACCTATCAAGAGGCGCGCTGCAGCGCCAAGAGCCCAACGCGACGGGGCCCTTCGGGCGCCAGCGGCCTTCAGGAGCAGGAGAGTTCCGTGATCATCGGCATTCCCAAGGAAGTGAAAGTGATGGAGGAGCGCGTCGGCATGGTCCCTGCCGGGGTGCGCCAGCTGGTGGATGCGGGCCACACCATCTTGGTCGAGCGGGGCGCGGGGCTCGGGAGCGGGATTCCCGATGCCCGCTACGAGGCCGCAGGCGCCGAACTCCTCGACTCGGCCGATGCGCTGTGGCAGCGGGCCGAGATGATCGTGAAGGTCAAGGAGCCGGTCGCGCAGGAGTACGACCGGATCCAGCGGGGCCAGACGATCTTCACCTACTTCCACCTGGCCGCGGTGCCGGAGCTGGCGAAGGTGCTCCTCGACAAGGAGGTCACGGCGATCGCCTATGAGACCGTGGAGTCCCCCGACGGACAGCTGCCCCTGCTCAAGCCCATGAGCGAGGTGGCGGGCAAGATGTCGATCCAGGTGGGCGCGCGCTGCCTCGAACGGGAGTACGGGGGCAAGGGGCTGCTCCTCGGGGGCGTCCCCGGAGTGCGCCGGGGCCGGGTGGTGATCATCGGCGGCGGCGTCGTGGGCACCAACGCGGCCAAGGTCGCGGTGGGGATGGGTGCAGAGGTGATCATCCTGGACGTGAACCTCAACCGCCTCGAGTACCTGGACGACGTCTTCATGGGGCGGGTGCAGACGCTCTACTCCGACGTCCACAACATCGAGAAGTCGGTCGCGGGGGCGGACCTGGTGATCGGTGCGGTGCTGATGGTGGGGGCCCGCGCCCCCCGCCTGGTGACCCGAGATCTGCTCCGGCAGATGCAGACGGGATCGGTGGTGGTCGACGTCGCGGTGGATCAGGGCGGCTGCATCGAGACCTGCAAGCCCACCACCCACGCCGACCCCACCTACGTCGTGGAGGGGGTGGTCCACTACTGCGTCGCCAACATGCCCGGCGCGGTGGCGCACACCAGCACCCTGGCGCTGACCAACGCCACCATCCGTTATGCCCGGCGCCTCGCCGGTGGCCCCCTCGAGGCGCTGCGAGCCGATCCCTACCTGGCCAAGGGGCTGAACACCTATCGGGGCCACGTCACCCACGCGGCCGTGGCCCAGGCCCTCGGTCTCCCCTACACCCCCTTCGAGAAACTCCTCGACGGCTGACGTACCCGCAGCGCCCCACCGGCCGAGGCGACGGCACCCCCCGGCCTGGGCCATCCCCACGCGGCCTCCAGCGCCCGGCAGGCGGCGCGGCCACCCGGCCCGGCGGCCGCTGCAGGAATAGGTCGGCGGCGGGCGTCGTTTCCAGACCGTGCGGGCGAGCCGCCTTGCCAGGTGGCGGGGCTGCGTTACGTAAGGTAACAAAAAAAGGAGGGTTTTCCCCTTGCCCAAGAAGCACACCATCGAGCGGCAGTCCAACGAGGTCCGGCGAGAGTTCCAACAGCTCGCCCTCCCCCACCTCGACGGTCTCTATGCCGCCGCACTCCGCCTCACCCGCAACGAACGCGATGCGGAGGATCTCGTACAGGATACCCTGGTGCGTGCCTACCGCTTCTTCGACCGCTTCGAGCGGGGCACCAACATCAAGGCGTGGCTGTTCAAGATCCTCACCAACACGTTCATCAACAAGTACCGGCGGAAGACGAAGGAGCGCACGATCACCGAGGGCTCCGAGCGTCACGCGGTGACCGAGCGACTCTTCTCGGCGGGCGTCTCTGGCCGAAGTGGAGATCCCGAGCACTACATCTTCGACCGCCTGCTCTCGGACGAGATCCTGAAGGCCATCGACGAGCTGCCGGTGGATTTCCGTCTGGTGGTCATCCTCGCCGACGTGCAGGAGTTCTCCTATAAGGAGATTGCCGAGATCGTGGGCTGCCCGGTGGGCACCGTGATGAGCCGTCTCTTCCGGGGCCGCCGTCTCTTGCAGAAGAAGCTCGCCGACTACGCGATGGAGCACGGGGTCCTCCCGGCGGAGCACAGCGGTGGAGACGACGCTTTAGTGGAGCAGCCTGCGGTCACCGACCTCTCCGCCTACCGCCGCCGCAACAGCCGCTGAGGGCGCCCGCGGGCGTCCCAGCTGGATACGATAGGTCAGGCCATGAAGTGTGAAGACCTCGAAGGGTTCGTCGACGCCTACATCGACGGTGAGTTCTCGGACCTAGAAGCCGCCGAGGTCGAGGTGCACCTCTCAGAGTGCGAGGCCTGCCAGACGCGCGTCGCTGAGCACCTGGCGCTGAAGGCCACGGTCAAGCGCCATGCGGGGGCGATCCGTGCGCCCGAGGACTTGGCCGAACGCGTGGAGGCCGCCCTGCGGCACTGCCCCGCCGCGACCGAGCCCGACCCCCTCTTCGAGCACGCACTGGCCAGCACGCCGCGCCCCCGGTGGATGACGACGGCGCCCCTCTTCGCCTCGGCGGCGTTCCTGGCCGGCTTCGTCTGGTTCACCAGCGGAGGGTTCGACGGGGACCCGGTGGTCGAGGACGCCGTCGCCAAACATGCCCGCGCCTTGCCCATCGAGGTCGCCAGCCAGGACGTGAGGGGACTGAAGCGGTGGCTGCAGGGCAAGGTCGACTTCAACGCCGATCTGCCGGCCTTCGCCCCCCCACTGCGGCCGCTGGGCGCTCGACTCTCCCACATCCGAGATCGGCAGGCGGTCTACGTCGTGTACCGGGACGCCCGCGATCCGGCACGCCGGGTGGGGCTCTTCGTCTTCACCGGACCCGACGTAGAGGTCGATGGGCTCCACCGGCGGATCCGGTTCCCGCGAGGCGACAGCCGTGAGATCGTGCTGACCAACAAAAAAGGCTACACCGTCGCAGTGTGGAAGCAGGACGAGCTCGTCTACAGCCTGGTGGGGGACATGGACGAGGCGGCGGTGCTCCAGATGATCGAGGCAGCGCACTGAGCGACCGCCTCGGACCCGGTGCCTGACCGTCGCGAGGGCCGTTGTGCCCGGCATCCCCCGCCGACGCACCGCCTGCCCCTCGAAGCGCCCAAATTGACCCGTTCTCCGGCGCGTGGTTAAGATCCAGGCCAACTGGCGCGGGCCCTAGAACGGGGCGATTTCACAGCATTTTTCGTAGGAGATGTGATGGGCAAGACCATCCTCCTCATCGAGGCAGACGAAGCATTCGCGGGCGAACTGGGCGCCGAACTCGAGCGGCGCGGCGCAGAGGTGAAGACCACGGCGGACGGAAAGGAGGGCCTCCGCATCGC
This sequence comes from uncultured Myxococcia bacterium, assembly GCA_964471535.1. GTDB lineage: Bacteria > Myxococcota > Myxococcia > SLRQ01 > SLRQ01 > CAYYHA01. The sequence continues at coordinate 3,910 of CAYYHA010000182.1, forward strand.
TCAGGAGGGTGGCATCGACGCCATCGTGCTCTGCGTCGAGCTGCCGAAGATGAGCGGCTATGCGGTATGCAACAAGCTCAAGAAGAACGCGAACCTCAAAGAGATCCCGCTCGTTATCACCTCCAGCGAGGCCACGGAGAAGACCTTCGAGCAGCACAAGAAGCTGAAGACGCGGGCCGAGGACTACGTCATCAAGCCGGCAACGCCCGAACTCATCGCCGACAAACTCGATGCACTCATCGGCCTTCCCGCGCCCTCGGGTGAGACCGGCGTAGAGGACGAGGAGATCGCGGCGCTCGAGGATGCCTTTAGCGAGATCCAAATGGGTGACGAGGAGGGCACGCAGGTCATCGATGCGGCCGCCTTGGGCGATGCGGACGAGGATCTGGCCGATGTGCACCTCGAGGCCCTCGAAGTGACCGACTCCCAGGTGGAGGAGGTCGACTCTGCGGAGCTGGCCATCGAGGCGCTCGGCGCGGACGAACCGCTGGGCTCCGGCGAGGCAATGGGGGAAGGGGAAGAAGAGGACGAGGCGGTGCTTGCTCTGGAGAGCCTCGAGGTTTCCGACGCCGATCTGGTCGAGGCGGAGCCGAGTTCGGAGGAGGAGGCGGCGCTCGAGGTTCTGGAGGTCGACGACGACGCGGTGGAGGAAGCGGCCCTCGAGAGCCTGGAGGTGAGCGGGGACGACATCGAAGAGCCGTTGGAGGTCCTGGAAGTGGAGGAGGAGGCGGGCGCAGCGGAGGCGGCTGCCTCGTCGGAGCCGGAAGCGGCTCCCACGCCCGTAGAGGCGGCGCCCTCCTCGCCCTCACCGGGTGCGGGAGAGGGCCGGCGGGTCCAAGCGCTGGAAGAGGAGAACGAGCGACTGCGGGCGGAGCGCAGCGAACTCCGCGCGAAGGTCGATGCGCTCGAGGACGAGCTGCGGGCACTTCGCACCGAGCTGGAGGTCGCCAAGGCCGGCTCCGAGGGCAGCTCGACCAAGGAGGTTCTCGTCCTGAAGGGAGAGCTGACCCGGAAGGACAAGGAGATCCTGAGCCTGAAGGAGCAGCTCAACGAGAAGGAGAAGGCGAGCCTCGAATGGCAGGAGCGCGAGAACGAGCTGCAGCTGAAGATCGCCGAGTATGAAGAAGCTTCGGTGAAGAACGAGGCCCAGCTGCGCACGCTGAACGAGAAGACCGAGTCGCAGGCGGAGCGGCTGCAGGCGCTGCAGGAGGAACTCGAGCAGGCGCAGTCGCAGGCCCGTCGGGCACGGGAACTCGAGGCACAGGTCGAGGACCTGAATGCGGAGAAGAGCCGTCTCGAAGGCCAGGTCGCCGAGCTGGGCGAGCGCCTTGCCGAAGCCAACCGCAAGGCGAGCGAAGCGGAGGCGCGCCTCGCCGAACTCGAGGAGAAGGCAGCGAGCGCCGAGCAGCTCAAGGAGCGCGTGGAGGCACTCGAAGCGGAGAATGCGAAGAACGAGGAGCGGGTGCTGAAGGCCTACCAGAGGCTGAAGGGCGACGAGGTGCTGCGCGACAAGACCCGGAAGGCCCTGATGGTGGCGCTGCAGCTGCTCGACGAGACGCCCGAGGAAGTGGAACTCGAGACCAGCGGGGAGGTCGAGGTCGGCGGCGAGGAGGCGCAGGCCTAGCCGACGCGCCGCACCGCTCGGCGGCAAGCCCCGTCACGGCGTCGATGGCCTCGCCATCGTCCGGCGCCCCTGCCGGCCCCGGCGGCAGAGAAGTGCTCGCGGCCTCGCCTGCGCCTCACTGCACCCCCTTCTTCTGGAGCAAGTTCTTCGCCTGGGTGCGGATCACGTTGGAGACGTTTCGGTTGCGGGCGAGCTGCTTCAGGTCGCTGTTGCGCAGGTGCTGCAGGAGGCGTAGCGCCTCGGGAACGGGGGTCTTGGGGTTGTTCACCAGGTTCACCTTGACCTGGTAGTTCTTCATCCAGTCGCGATTGCTCAAGATCACTCGCATCACGTCGTCCGGCAGCGTGCGCGAGTTGGTCAGGCCGATCACCTCCCCCTCGGTGATCCGCGGACTGGTCACCGCAGCGAGCTGCACCAGCTTGTTCGAGTCACGGAGCAGAATCGACCGGGCGGCCTTGTTCCCCAGCGTCGCCAGCTTGATCTTCTCCGAGATCGTCATCTTGAGGATCTTCTGGGTGAGCGTCTGCCGCTCCTCGGAGTCCTCGTCCTGCTCCACCCCCTCGGCCGTCTCGGAGGCCAGCTCCTCGTGGTGGGCCGCGAGCAGCGATTCAGCCGTTTCCTCCGGCTGGGGGGGCGGGGCCTCCTCGCCGAAGATGCGACGCCGCGCCTCCTTGAAGGTCTCGAGGTCGGGCAGATCCACGCCCGACCGAACGGCGAAATCGACCACCCGGTCCACCAGCGCCTTCGAGGCGTTGGGGTTCTCGTGAAGCGCCCGAATGATCGCCGGGTGGCGAAGCAGCCGCAGTTGGTTCTCGGCGATGATGGTCAGGCACTTCTCGTTCGCAGTGCGGGCAAGCCGCTCGAAGGTTTCGTCGGAGGTGTTCTGATTGAGGAGGATGAGCTCGACGTAGGCGGGCTTGTCGCCCAGGTGCGCCGCCAGGAAGTCGAGTACCGGGGCCGGAAGCGTGCTCCGCAGCACGGACGTCAGCACCTTTTCGGGCAGACCACGGACCGTTTCGAGCGCCGTTTCGCGGATCGAAGGATCGGGGTCGTAGCTCAAAATGAACAGCGCCTTCACCTGCTCCACCGGCGGCATGGGAATGATCCCCTTGGCCGCCATGCGGCGCATCTTCTCCTTCCCCGACGGCTCCACATGCTTGCGGAACTGTGGTGGCAGAGCGTCGAGGGAAAGTGGGCAGCCCTCGGGTGCAGCCTCGGTCGCTTCGGTCACGGGCTTTCTCTCCTATCCGCTCTGTCGCGCGGCGGCAGCGCGGTTACGTTCGTGGATGATCTTGAGTCCCTTGAGCGTGAGCAGCTCGTCGATCTCTTCCACGGTACGGGATTCCTGGGCGATCAGCGGAGCGAGCCCGCCAGTCGCCACCACCGTCGCCTCGAAATCGATCTCCGCCCGCATGCGCTCGACGATGCCGTCCACGCTCCCTACGTAGCCGTAGAGGAGCCCGGATTGGATGGAGGCCACGGTGTTGCGGCCCACCACCCGCTCCGGCTTGAGCAGCTCCACGCGCGGCAGCTTCGCGGCATGGTGGAAGAGCGCATCCATCGAGATGCCGACGCCGGGCGCGATGGCCCCACCGAGGTAGGCACCCTTCGGAGTGACGACATCGAAGGTGGTGGCGGTTCCGAAGTCGACCACGATGAGCCCACGCCGATAGGTCTCGTAGGCCGCCACGGCATTGACGATGCGATCTGCGCCTACCTCCCGCGGATTGTCGTAGAGGATCGGCATGCCCGTCCGAACGCCGGGCCCCACGAAGAGTGGCTCACAGCCGAAGACCTTCCGGCCGACGCGGGCGAGCGTCTCATGCAGCGGGGGCACGACGGTGGAGACCACCATCGCATCCACTTCGCCGGGCTCGAGGCGCTCGGTGCGCAGGAGCTGCGTGAGGAGGACGCCGTACTCGTCCGCCGGCCGGTGCTTGCGGGTCTCGATCCGCCAGTGGGCGAGGAGCGTGTCCTCCCCGCCATAAACGCCGAGAACGATGTGGGTATTTCCGACGTCGACGGCCAGGAGCATCGCGGGCTAGAGTCCTCTCGGGGGCGCATCTCGCGCTCCGAGGAAGCTACACCACCGGTCCGGCGAGGTGTCAACGGCCCGTCCCCCCCGAGCTCGCCCCGGTGGGCCGTCAGAGGAGGTGCCAGCCCTCTTCCTGCGCCCGAACGGCAGAGAGAATTCGCTGCAGGGCTGCCTCCGCGGATTCGCTCCCGTCAAAGACCGCCTCCACCGACAGCGCCTCCGCCCATGCCTCTCGGTCCGCAGGATCGCTCCCTTCGGGGGCAATCAGGAAGATGGGGAAATCCGGCTCGCCGCCGAGCGCCTTCAGGTCGGCGAGCACCTGCGGTCCCTGTCTCCCTTCGAGTTCGACCTCTAGGATCGCCGTGGCCATGTGTAGGAGACCCTCTGCCAGCACCTCGAAGGCCTGCTCACCATCGTGCACCACGGTGACGCGGGCCCCCTGCACCGCCAGGGGAGGGATGAGCTCGAGGCCCAGTCGCTGCCCGCGCGAGGCCACCAACACCGAGCGACCGAGGAGCGGGCAGCGGCCCATCGCCGCAAGGAAGCTGCCCTCGGCCTCCTGCCGATTCAGGATGGTGCCACGCACCCGGCGCCCGCCATAGGGGATCTCGAGGATCTCCCGGGCTTGGAAGCGCACGGTCACCTGCGTCTCCGAGAGCAGTTCCACCTCGACCTCCATCTCGGCAGGCAGCGGGGGCTCCGGCCCATCGAGTGGTACGGTGATCTTCCCCCGGGACACGTCCTCACGCCAGAGCTGGTCGAGGGCACGGGGCGTGAGGAGACGAAGACGAAGCGCGCTCATCGGTCCGTCGGACGCAGGTGCTGCACCTCTCCCGCAACGACTCGATGCCGCGTCCCATCCACTGCTCGCACCATCAGGGCCCCCCCATCGTCGATGGCCTCGGCCACGCCTTCTACGATGCGCGCGGCACGGCCCTCGCCGACCTCGACGCGCACTCGCTGCCCCAGCGTCGAGGACGCAGCCGACCAGGCCGCACGAACCTCTCCGAATCCCGATTCGACCCAGGCATCGTACCAGCTCTCGAGGCGGGAGAGCAGCGCTGCGGTGAAGAGCGGCCGGTCCACAGGCTGCCCAAGGGCAATCTGCAGGGAGGTCGCCCGCGGGCGA
>CAYYHA010000183.1:0-8697 GCA_964471535.1 uncultured Myxococcia bacterium
CGCGGTGCGCGCGCCCCGAGGGGCGTGCAGCGCCGCGGGGCCACCGCCCTGGCGGTGCGCCCCCACCGCCACGGACGGCGACGGTCGCCCGATCCACAGCCCCAGCAGCAAGAAGACGGCGTAGAGCCCGGCGCCCACCGCCGACAGACCGAGGAGGTCGCGGCGCGTCCAGGCCAGCGGGGTCCCGCGGGCACCGCCGGTCTCCACCTCCAGCGTGTCCCTCTCCTCGGTCGTGGCGCCGCGCGCCTCTGCCTCGGCGCCCACGTCGGAAAAACAGCCAAGCCCCTCGAGGAAGGCCGAAACCGCCTTGGCGCCGAAGGTGGGATGTGTGGCACGCAGCCAGGCGACGAGGTCCGCTTCGAGGTCCCGCGCCCGGCCATAGCGGTCGGCAGGCTCCCGGGCCATCGCGCGGCGCACCACGGCATCGAGCGCCTCGGGCAGATCGGGATCGACCTCGAGGGGCGGGGCATAGCGGCCCTCGGCGATCGCCTTCAGGACCTCGTAGACCTCGTCACCCGCAAAGGGCGGCCGACCGGTCAGAAGCTCGTAGAGAACGACCCCCGCGGCATAGATGTCGACGCGGTGGTCGGCGCGCTGCCGGCGGATCTGCTCGGGGGCGAGATACAGGTACTTGCCGCGGGCGACGCCAGGGCGGGTGAGGTCGGGGAGCCCCTCTCCCTTGGCGATCCCGAAGTCGACCAGCTTCACCTCGCCCGCACGGGACACGACGATGTTCTGCGGCGTGACGTCACGGTGAACGATCCCCGCCCGGCCGGGGATCTCCTGGTGGGCATGGTCGAGGCCTCTGGCCACCTCGGAGACGATGTAGGCAGCCAGCACCGGGGGAATGCGACGCGCCCTCGCTTCGGCGGCACGAAGGATCCGGAAGAGATTCGGACCGTCCACGTACTCCATGGCAAGGAAGTAGGATCCATCCGCCTCGCCGAAGTCGAAGACCTGAGCCACGTTGCCGTGGTCGAGTTGCATGGCGACCTTCGCTTCGCGCAGAAAGAGCTGCACGAAGTTTGGGTCCGCAGCCAGGGCGCTGCGGATCCGCTTGAGTACCACCACGCGGCCGACCGCGTTCTCCGCCAGGTAGATGTCCGCCATCCCCCCGCGCGCCAGGTGGCGGAGGAGCCGGTAGTCGCCGAGCGATGGCCTGGCCTCTTCCACGGCCCAAGCAGCATAGCGCAGGCCCCTCACCTTGACCGGATGGACCGGGGGGCGCTAGTTTCCCGCGGCATTTCGCAGACTTAAGGAGCGCATTCCGATGTCCGAGTCCGGCGGCGGGGAACCCTCTCGCGACTTCTCATCCATCCGGTCGGTGCTGGCGACCGACTGCGGCTCGACGACCACGAAGGCCATCCTCATCGAGAAACAGGAGGACGGAACCTTCCGTCTCGTCACCCGCGGCGAGGCGCCGACCACCGTGGAGGCGCCCTTCGAGGACGTGACGAAGGGGGTCTTGAATGCCGCGCAGGAGGTCGAGGAGCTGCGCGGGCGACCGATCCTCGACGGGCATCGGATCCGGCGGCCGCAGGAGGGTGACGCCGGAGTCGACATCTACATCTCCACCTCATCGGCAGGTGGGGGCCTTCAAATGATGGTGGCGGGCGTGGTGCGCTCCATGACCGCCGAGTCGGCGGCCCGCGCTGCCCTGGGCGCCGGCGCCATCGTCATGGACGTCATCGCCTCCAACGACCGGCGCCTGCCCCACGAGAAGATCGAGCGAATCCGCCAGCTCCGCCCCGACATGATCCTCCTCGCCGGCGGGGTGGACGGAGGCACGGTCACCCACGTGGTGGAGCTCGCAGAGCTCTTCGCCGCGGCCAACCCGCGGCCGCGTCTCGGGATCGGCTACAAGCTCCCGGTCGTCTACGCCGGTAACAAGAAGGCGCGGAAGCAGGTGCAGGAGATCCTGGGCGACAAGGTGGAGCTGTCCATCGTGGACAACATCCGTCCGGTACTCGAAGAGGAGAACCTGGGTCCCGCCCGGGAGAAGATCCACGACCTGTTCATGGAACACGTGATGGCGCAGGCCCCCGGCTACGCGAAGCTGATGGAGATGGCCGACGCGCCCATCATGCCCACACCCGGCGCGGTGGGCCTCATCATGCAGGCCATCGCCAAGCGGGACGGCATCAACATCGTCGGCGTGGACATCGGCGGCGCGACCACCGACGTCTTCAGTGTCTTCGAGGTGGGCGACGAGGAGAAGAAGCAGACCGTCTTCAACCGGACCGTCTCCGCCAACCTGGGGATGAGCTACTCGGTCTCCAACGTCCTGGCCGAGGCGGGTCTGCCCAATATCCTTCGCTGGGTCCCCTTCGATATCGACGAGACGGATCTGCGCAACCGAATCGGCAACAAGATGATCCGCCCCACCACCATCCCGCAGGCGCTCGAGGAGCTGAAGATCGAGCAGGCCATCTGCCGCGAAGCCCTTCGCCTCGCCTTCATCCAGCACCGAGATTTCGCCGTGGGCCTCAAGGGCGTGCAGAAGGAGCGTACCGTCTCCGAGGCCTTCAGCCAGGACAGCGGAGACGAGTCCATCGTCCAGATGATGAAGCTCGATCTCATCGTGGGATCGGGGGGCGTGCTCTGCCATGCGCCGCGGCGCAGCCAGAGCTTCATGATGATGATGGATGCCTATGCCCCGGAAGGCATCACCGAGCTCTCGGTGGACTCCATCTTCATGATGCCCCACCTCGGCGTACTCTCGACCGTCAACGAGAAGGCGGCCACGGATGTCTTCGAGAAGGACTGTCTGGTGCGCCTCGGCACGTGCATCGCCCCGGTCGCAAAGCGGGGCAAGAAGGTGCACGAAGGGGAGGTGATGGCGGAAGTGGAATGGGAGGCACCGGACGGCCGCAGCGGGCAAACCACCATCCGCTGCGGAGAGATCCAGCGCTTCGAAGTCCCTTACGACGCGGAAGCGAAGACGAAGGTGCGGGTCACGCCGCACCGGCGCTTCGATGTGGGCGGGGGCCACGGGGTCCCCGTCGAGCGAGAGATCAACGGCGGCCTCATCGGCCTGGTGACCGACGGCCGGGGGCGGCCACTCGTCCTGCCCTCGGATCACGCGGAACGCATCCGCAAGCTGGATGCGTGGAACCGGGCCCTGGACGTCTACCCGGAGTGAGCCGATGGCCCATGCATTCACCCCCGGACTGAAGGTCACCGAGCGCGCCGTCGTGCGTAAGGCGCGACGGCTCCCGCTTCTCGGCGAGGTGTTGGTCGAGAAGGGGCAGCACGTCAAGGCAAGTGACGTGGTGGCTCGCACCGAGCTGCCGGGGAAGGTCTTTCCCGCCAACGTCGCCAACAGCCTCGGCATCCTTCCGGAGGAGCTTCCCGACGTCATGAAGAAGAAGGTCGGGGACAACGTGGAGCGGGGCGAGGTGATCGCGGAGACGCCGGGCCTCTTCGGGAAGTACTTCAAGGCCCGCTTCGAATCCCCCATCACCGGCTTCATCGAGAACATCTCGAAGGTCACCGGTCAGGTGATGCTGCAGGAACACCCCACCCCCGTTGAGGTCCAGGCCTACATCGATGGCGTGGTGACGGAGGTCTACGAACGCGAGGGCGTGGAGGTCACCTCGCCGGCAACCTTCATCCAGGGCATCTTCGGCCTCGGGGGGGAGCGTCACGGCGAGGTAAAGGTGGTCTGCGCAAAGCCGACCGACGTCCTCGAGCCCGACTGCATCGACGAGAGCTGCCGGGGAAAGGTGCTGCTCGGCGGTGCGTTCGCCACCCTAGACGCTGTCCACCGCGCCTTCGACGTCGGGGCCGCCGCCCTGGTGACCGGCGGCTTCGACTACAGCGACATCAAGGCGCTGCTCGGCTACGAGGTCGGCGTCGCCATCACCGGCGGTGAGAAGATCCCCACCACCCTGATCGTGACCGAGGGCTTCGGCCGCATCGACATGGCGCGCCGCACCCACGCGCTCCTCGCCCGCCACGAAGGCGAGCGGGCGAGCGTCAACGGTGCCACGCAGATCCGCGCCGGCGTGATCCGTCCTGAGGTGATCATCCCCAAGCCGGAGGACGTGTCGACCGAGGAGCTGGGGCAGCCGCCCGAGGTGAAGGGCCTCGAGGTGGGCGACGTCATCCGCTGCATCCGGTATCCCCACTTCGGCCGCATCGGCAAGGTCGTCGCCCTGCCTCCCGAACTGCGGAAGATGGAGAGCGAGACGGAGGTACGGGTGCTCGAGGTCGAGTTCGAGGACGGCGAACGGGCCATCGTCCCCCGTGCCAACATCGAGATGATCGAGGACGCCTAGTCGGCGCTGTGGGGCGCTGGTGACTCGGCTCCCACCGCCGGCTCGGCGGCTCCCCCGGTCGATGCGCCCGAGGGTGTCCCACCCACCGGGGCACTCGCAGCACCTGCCGCTCCCTCCGGCGCTTTGCATGGCGCCGTGTCGTCGCGGCTCTCGGCCGCGACCGCCTGCGGCCATGCGGCAAGCACCGCCCGCACCAGGGTCGCCAGGGGGATGGCGAAGAAGACCCCCCAGAAGCCCCACAAGCCCCCGAAGAGAAGCACTGCCACGATGATGGCCACGGGATGCAGGTGCACCGCCTCGCTGAACAAAAGCGGCACGAGGAGGTTCCCATCCAGCGCCTGGATGACGAGGTAGGCGAGCAGCACCCAGAGGACCTCCGGCGCGGCGCCCCACTGGGCGAAGGCGACGAGACCCACCGGAAGCGTCATGAACGCCGCGCCGATGTAGGGTACCAGCACCGAGAGACCGACGAAGAGCCCCAGGAGGGCGGCAAAGTTCAGGCCCAAGAGCGCGAAGGCGAGCCAGCTCGCGGCCCACACGATGAGGATCTCCACGAACTTCCCGCGGATGTAGTTGCCGATCTGGTGGTCGACCTCCCGCCACACCCGGACCGCCAGCTCCCTCTGCTTGGGAACGAAACGGGCCAGCCACCCGAGGATCACCTCCTTGTCCTTCAGCATGAAGAAGAGGAGGAGCAAGGTCAGGAAGGCGTACACGACCGCCGTGACCACACCTACGACCGACGCGACGGTGTAGCCAAGCAGTTCCTTGCCCATGCGGGTCGCCTCGGCGGTGGCGGCTGCCAGCAGCTCTTGGATCTGCTGCTCCGAGACCAGCTCGGGATAGCGACCGGGCAGCGTCTCCAGTGCTGCCTGCAGGCGGGAGAGCACCTGGGGCAGCTCGGTGGCCAGCTCGCCAACCTGGCGGACGAGCAGGGGCACCGGTCCGATGAGGACCCCAACCGCGCAGAGCACGAAGAGCGTGTACACCACCACGACGGCCGGAAGGCGGCGCCGGCCGAGCCGCTTCATCAGCAGCTGCACCACGCCCTCGAGCAGGTAGGCGAGCACCAGCGCAACGAGCACCGGCGCCAGGATCTCGCCGAAGAGTGCGACGATGGCGAAGCCCCCCACCAGCAGGAGGATCAGGATCACCACCTGCGGATTGGAGAAGGTTCGGCTGAACCAGGCGCGGATGAGCTCCATCGTCGTGGCTTCGCTACTACAACTTCAGCAGCACGCGAACCAGCCGCGCCTCGAAGGGGGTATCGCTCCCGCTTCTGAGAAAGCGGAGTCGGACCATCGTATCCACAGGGCCACGAATGCGCCGCACGATCTCCTCCAGCTCGAGGCCCGCCACGGGGACGCCATCGACGGCGAGGAGGCGGTCACCGGTGCGCACCCCACCTAGGAACGCGGGCCCCCCCTCCACCACCGAGAGGACGGTCACCCCCGCCTCGAGCCGGGCGATGGTCATCCCCACCCCACCGAAGTCCCGCGGCGCGTCGCTCCGGTGGTGGCCGAGGGGCAGCCGTCGCATGCGGATCTCGACGCCGCTTCGCCTGGCCCCAGGCTCGAGGTCGAGGGGAGCGCTCGCCCCGGAGAGACGGCCGCTGACGTAGGCGAGGATCCGATGGGTGCCCGGGGGGACGCCGCGCAGCGTGTAACGCCCGTCCGCGCCGCTTCGGGTACGAGGGAGGTCGAGGCCGCCGAAGACCGAGCCGCGGAGCCCTGCCAGCGAGATCGAAACTCGCGCCCCCCGCACCGGCTCTCCCTCCGGGCCGAGGACACGCCCCGACACCACGGCAGTCGCATCGAGTTCGATGCGCACCGGGCCGCCCTCCCCACCCTCGGGCACCCACACCGGGCCCGCTCGCCCGGTGGCATATCCCGGCGCCAGGGCCTTCACCCAGTAGTCGCCCGGAGGGAGGCCCTCGATGGCAAAGTCTCCGCTCTCGTCCACCACCGACACCCGGCGGTAGCCTCCCCTGCCGCTGCCTGGGCCGGGTGCCTTCGGCACGGTGACTACGGTGAACTCGACGAGGGGCTGCCCGTCGGAGTCGAGGACCTGACCGACCAGCCGCCCGACCGCTTGCAGCACCAGGTCCACCTCTTCGCCCGCCAGTGCACCCTCGTAGCGGGCCTCCCGCCCGTCGGGCGCGTGCGCGACCAGGGTCAGGGGCCGGCCCGGAGGCGCGGGAATCGAGAAGGCGCCCGAGCGGTCGGAGCGCGAGGCGCCACCGCGCGCCCCGCCCTGCGCGTGGGCCACCACAGGCACGCCCTCGACCGGCCTGCCCTGGGCGTCCAGCACCCGTCCGGTGACGTAGCCGCCTTCCGAGAGGACCAGCGTGATCCGCGACTCCATGCCCCGGCTCACGACCGCCTCCCCTTCGGCCCGCTGCGGCGGCACCGCAGCCGGGTCGACCCCTTCCACGGCGACCGTGCCACTCGAGAGGCCAGACAGGAGCGCCTCGCCGTCGGCGCCGGTGGTCCCCGTCACCCAGGGGCCCTCCCTCGGGCCCGCCCGCACCGAGGCCCCGACCGCGGGCGTCCCGTCGGCGCGGAGCACCGCCACCCGCAGCGATCCGGCGGTGCGCAGGAGGATCTCCACCGGCCCCACCGCCTCGCCTGGCTCGACCACGACGTCGTCCACGACCCCAGCGGCGTAGCCCGGCTTGCGGGCGAGGAGCCGAAGGGTTCCCGACGCGACGGGCAGCGAGAAGCGACCGTCCGCATCGGTGCGGGTCTCGGCGGATGCGCGCCAGCTGCCCAACTCGTAGGCCTCGGCGACCACCACGGCACCGGGCACGGGAGGACCATGGGGGGCGCGCACCGACCCCTTGACCCGCCCGAGCGGCCGCAGGAAGAGTTCGATGCCCCGCACGTCGCGCCCGTCGGAGAGGTCCACGACCGAGTGGGCGGCTTCGTAGCCCTCGGCCGTGGCCCGAAGCTCGATCCGACCGCGGGGGAGACCCGTTACCTCGAACGCGCCTGACCGGTCGGTGACGCCCTCCCACAGCCCTTCCCACGCGCCCGAGGAGGCGGACAGGCGGGCGCCTACAAGCGGCGCCTGGGCCTGGGCATCGAGGACGCGGCCACGGAGGGTGAGGCCGCCCCCCACCTTCAGCACCAGGCCTTCCAGCCGTTCGCCAGCCGCCAGCGGCACGCCCTCCAGGGGCTCGCTGCTCTGCCCCTTCCACTGCGCGAGGAGGCCCCAGGTGCCCTCGGCCAACCCGTCGACACAGTAGCGCCCCGCAGCATCGGCCTGGGTGGTCACCGTCTGCCCCAAAGAACGCGCGTTCACCAGCGCACCCACGGCTGGGCGCCCGCCGGGCGCCAGCACCTCTCCACAGAGGGTGCCCGTGGGGGTCGGCGCCGGCACCTCCGCCGGCCTCGGGGCCGCAGCCCGAGGCGGCCCGGGTGCCGGCCTGCCCGCCGGCTCGGGTGGCGCCGGCGCCTCGTCCACCCCGCGCTCGGCGTCGGACCGGGCCGGGGCGCGCCACCAAGCGGCAACGGCCGCACCCAGGGCGAAGGCGCCGAGGCTACCCAGGAGAAGGCCGATGCGGAGGGACCGGGTGCGCATGGCACCTCTATCAACCGCCGCCGAAGAACTTTCCAATCCCGCCCCGCTTCTGCGACTCCGCCACCAGCCGTCGGATGCGTTCGGTCTTGTCGGAGATCTCCCGCTGCAACAGTTCGATGCGCCGATCCTTCTCGGCGAGGGCCTGCTTCAAGGCCTCGAGTGAGGCGGCCTCCGCCGGGCCCTCGCTCCCGCCCGCACCGGCACCACCGGCCGCATCGGCTGCGCCTTCCGGCGACGCCGCCTGCCCGCCCTGCACCGACGGCGCCCCTTCCGCCGCGCCGGGGCTCGCTTCGCCTCGCGCGCGCAGCGCCCCGAGCTGCGCTGCCTGTCTTTCGAGGCGCGCCCTCGCGCCTTCGAGCTCCAGGGCCAGGCGCGCCCGGGCGGCCTCGGCCTCCTGGAGCTGCCGGGCGAGCTCCGATGCCGCCGCCTCCTCGCTGCCGTTGGCTCGGGACGCCGCCTCCTCGAGCTGTTGCTGGAGCACGGCGACGCGCGCGGAGCGCTCCACCAGTGCCTGCTGCGCCTGCTCGAGCTCCCGGCGCTGCGCTGCCACCGTCTCCTCGAGCCGCGCCACCACCTCCTCCCGTTCCCGGAGGGCGCTTCGCAGCCGCTCGAACTCCTGCCGCAGCTCGCCGCGCCCGGCCTCGCGGGCCCGCTCCACCTCGAGACGCAGGCGATCGAGCGCGTCCTGCGCCTCCCGAAGCTGCGCCTCGCGCTCGCGGAGGCGCCCTTCCATCGCCTCCACCCGAGCGGCCTCCGCCTGCCGAGCCTCTTCCGCCGCACGGTGGCGCGCCTCGAGATCCTTCATGCGCGAGCGGAGCTCGGCGATCTCACGCCG
>CAYYHA010000184.1:0-8605 GCA_964471535.1 uncultured Myxococcia bacterium
GGGTCCCGCCCCCGTGGGTGGGCCCTCTCTAGCACGGCGCCCGGACACCCGGGGCGCCCCCTCGGCCCCTGCACCCCGACGGGCCCAGGACCTTGCGCAGCCATGGGCCACGACTTTGCGGTGGCCATCACGTGGGTCCCGCCCCCGTGGGTGGGCCCTCTCTAGCACGGCGCCCGGACACCCGGGGCCCGTCGAGCCGAGCCGGCCCTGCCCCCGCCGGCACCGGGGCTCGGCTCATCCGCGATCCATCGGCGTGAGTGCGCGCTGCAGCGCCTCCGAGCGCGCAAGCCGCTGCGCCACCGGGCCCTCGGAATCGAGCAGCTCCCACACCTCGAGGGGCCCCGCCGCTTCCATCCCCTTGAAGGTGACGCGCCCTGCGAACCGGAAGAGATCCACCACGGCGCCCCCCTCGCCAAGGTGGACCACCAGGGTCAGGACCGGCTCGAAGAAGGCGAAGGCCTCCGTCAGCTCGCCAGGCAGCTCCGAGGTGCGCAGCTGGGCCACGTAGAAGTGTCCTCGGCCCACCGTCTCCTGATAGGCGCGCAGGGCCTCCCGGGAGAGGGCCTCGCCCGCGTTGTAGATGGCGCTCGCTTCGGCGACGCGGCGCCGCACCGCCTCACGCCCCCCTTCCGTCGTCTCGTGCACGAAGCGACGAGCCCGCTCCCGGTACACCGCGAGCGCCTCGTCCCCCCGCCCCGATTCCAGAGCCCGCCGGATGGCGAGCTCCTCGCCCGCCGAGATGGGAAGGCCGATGCTCCCCGACACGTAGACGCGGAAGGGAAGCTGCAGCGCCGGCCGTCCGCTCCTCTCCCGCGCCTCCTCGAGCATCGCCTCGACGAGCTGCCGCACCGCCGCCGACCGCCCGGTGCCCCGGGCCGACTCGTTGATCTTCTCGGCGATCGCCACGCGCAGCTCGCCCCACACCGGGTCCTCGAAGCGAAGCACGGTGGGCGCCGGGCCGAAGCTGATGAAGGTGCCGGCGGAGAGTTCCGCGGCCGCGAGTGCGGCCTCGCCCGCGGCCGTCAGGCGCTCCCGCAGCTCCCGCGCATAGGTTCGCAGGTGGCGCCGGATCTCCCGAGCCAGGGTGAGCAGGGCGACGACGTCGCCGCTGACCGACACCGCATCCCCGAGGAGGTTGTTCAGGTGAATCCCGCCGCGGTCGTCGAGGTCCACGAGACCGGTGTAGTGGCGGCGCGCCAGAGCGAGGATGGGCTCGTAGAAGTTGCGCCGCAAGAAGTCGGCCATCGCCTCTTCCTTCAGCTCCGCCGTCCGCAGCGTGAAGTCCTTCATGTCGGTGAACAGGTGCGCGACTTCGGCGCTGCGGGCGAGCCCGCTGCCCAGGTGCAGTGGCTCTCCCTGGGCCGAGAGCCGGTAGAGGCGACCACGCGCGTATTCATGCTCCAGATCACGGTCGGTCTCCTTCCCGGTGCGTCGCTGCAGCGCTGCGAGCGAGGGGCTCGCGGCATCGGCGGCCAGGCGATCCCCCTGCGCCACCGCGAGCGCGTCGGCAGCCCGGGCGACGGCGGCATCGAGGCCCCCAGCCAGCGCCGGATCCGGCCGCTGCGGGCGGTAGCGATCGAGCCACTCTGCGAGGACCACGAGGCACTGCGCCGCCGGGCCGTCGCAGGCGGCGGCCCAGCCGTCGATCTGTCGGAGGAGTTCGCGCCGCGCTTGCCGCTCGGCAGAGGCCGCCTCGAGCGCACCTGGCTCCCAGGCAAAGGCGAGCAGTGCCTTCTGGATCTCCGGTGCACGCACCGCGGCGAGCGCGGCATACACCCGGTCGAGGAGTTCGGCGCGGCAGGCTGCGGCGACCACGAGCCGCCGCGTCCCTCGGGTCCGGCCGGCGGCGGCTACCGCGCTTCGTGCCGCGAGCGGTCCCTCACGCCGCACCACCGGTCCCACCTCACGTTCGAGGGCCACCAGATCGTCGGGGAGGAGCGGCAGCGTTCGGCAGTGGTCCAGCGTCTCCGGCCAGCTGTGGAAGGTGACCTGCGGGTTCGCGACCACCGCCCAGGCCAGGGGAGGCGGCCCACCCCCCGCTGCCGCGGCCAGCACCACCCGCTGCGTCAGCTCGAGGCCGAGGAGCAGGGCGGCGCCCAGCTCGCGGCTTGGCCGGGTGGGCAAGCGAAGCTCAGTGACCAGACGCCGTGCCTCCCCAAAACACGGCGCAAGCATCCAGTGCAAGAGCAGCGGTGTGTCCTCCCCCGCCTCGCGTCCCTCCTCCACCGCCCGCTCGGCCAGCGGTATCCAGGCGCGAAGGAGGCGCCGGCCCGCCCCCTCCTCGCCCCACCAGCTCGCGAGCACGCCCGCATCGAGCCCGGGGAGGAAGCGCGCCGCCGCCGCCATGGCGGCGCGCATGGCGTGGCTGCGCACCGTCGACGGCGGCGCATAGGCCGGCGGGCGCAGCGAGACCGTCCCCCCCTCGCTGGCCAGGAGCACCGTGTCGTAGACGGCATCCCCGAGGCGATCCCGGTTGCGCGACACGTAGAGGTTGAGCAGCTCATCGAGGGCGCGCTGAAAGAGGCGTCGAAGATCCTCGCCGATGGCGTAGGGGATCACCAGGTCCGCCTCGCTGGTGCCCAGGCGGTAGCGCGCCGTCCCCAACCGTCGCACGCGAACCGCGGTCGGCCCGACCCCGGCCCGTCCGGCGGCCTCCCACCACCGAGCGTAGAGCGCTATCCGATCTGCAAGCCGGTCCGCGAGCTGCATCTGGGTCAAACCCTAGCACCCCCCGCCGCCGCGTCTTCTTTTGGCCCCCGTCCCCGGGAGAGGGTAAACCCAAGGCGTGGATTTGAGCCCCTACGAGCCCTATGCGTCTCTGGCCGTGGTGGTCGCGGTGGGGCTGCTCATCGGCCTCGAGCGTGAGCGCCGCCCGGTGCCTGGCGCAGGCGGGGAGCGGGGAGACCGCAGCGCACGCCACGCGGCCGGTGCGCGCACCTTTCCCCTCATCGGGCTCCTGGGGGCCCTCGCCGGCCTGCTCCTCCCGGCGACCGGCTGGTGGCTGGCGTTCGGCGGCCTCATAGGCGTCATCGTCTTCGGCGTCCTTGCCTACCGGCAGGAGGCGCGCATCGAGGTGGAAACCGGGCTGACGACCGAGGTGGCCATGGCCGTCACCTACCTCCTGGGCGTCCTGGGAACCGCGCCCGGCCTCTTCGAGAGCGTCAACCACAAGCTCATCGCCGTCGCCATGCTGGGTGTGGGCGTCACCGCCCTCCTCTCGGCCAAGCCGATCCTCCATCGGCTCGCCGCGCGCGCCTCGCAGGAGGACGTCATCGCGACGGTGAAGTTCCTCATCGTCGCCGTCATCGTGCTGCCGCTGCTCCCCGATCGGAACTTCGGTCCCTACGAGGTGCTCAACCCCCGGGAGATCGGGTGGATGGTGGTCCTCATCGCCGGCATCTCCTTCGCCGGCTACGTGGCCGCGCGGGCCTACGGTAGCCGGGGCCTGGGGCTGACGGGGATCCTCGGCGGCCTCGTCTCTTCGACCGCGGTCGCCGCGTCGTTCTCGCCTCGGGCGCGCAGCCATCCCGAGCTCCACCCGGCGCTGAGTCTGGCCGTCGTCGGCGCCTCCTCGTTGATGTTCCCGCGGGTGGTGGTGGAGGTGGCCATCGTCGGCCCGAGTCTGCTGCCCACGGTGGCAGTCCCCATGGGGGTGATGGGCGCGGCGGGGCTCGCGCTGTCCGTCTGGACCTACCGGCGCGGCACCAAAACGCGCGCCGAGCCGCCGGAGCTTCCCCTGAAGAATCCCTTCGAGCTGGGGACGGCGCTTACCTTCGGTCTGGTCTACGCCTTCGTGCTCGTGCTCTCGAAGGCGGCCACCGACCTCCTCGGCTCCGGCGGGACCTATCTCGTGGGGCTCATCGCCGGGACCACCGACGTGGACGCCATCACCCTCTCCATGGCGCGGCTGGCCCGCAGCGCCGAGGTCTCCCGGCAGGTGGCGGCGACCACCATCTTTCTCGGAGCGGTGAGCAACACGCTGGTGAAGGCGGGAATCGCGGTGGTGCTCGGCGGCGTCGACTTCGGCCGCCGCGTGGCCCTTGCGTTCGTGCTCATCCTCGCGAGCGGCGCGCTGGCCACCCTCGCCCTGTGGCTCGTCTAGACACCACGGCGGTGGGGTGTGCCGCCGCGCGGGGTCGCGCGCGCGCAGGCAGCCGCACGCGCCTACGGCTCACGCGGCGGCCTCGTCGCGCTCCGGCGGCGAGGGGGCGGTGATGTACCCGGCGACGGCGCTCGCTGCCACCACCAGCGGGCTGGCCAGGTAGACCTTGCCCGGCCCGCTGCGCCCGGGGAAGTTCCGGTTGATGGCCGAGACGGTCACCGTCTCCTCCCGTGTGGAGACGCCTGGGCCGGCGCGGATGCAGGCCCCGCAGGAGGGGTTGACCAGCTTCACACCCGCCGCTTCGAAGATCTCGATGTAGCCCTTCTCTTCGGCGTAGCGCCGGATCTTCTGGGAGCCGAACTGGATGTACAGTTCGACCCCGTCGGCGACCTTCCGGCCCTCGGCGAGCGCCTGCTCGAGGACGCTTGCGTACATGTCCATGTCCGCCATCTTGCCGCCGGTGCAGGAGCCTCCGTAGGCGATGTCGATTCTCACCTTGCCGCCGGCGTTGGCCTCGAGCTGCGACAGAGGGATGCCGTTCCGCGGGTCGCCCGGGGTGGCCACCATCGGCTCGACGGTGGAGAGGTCGATCTCCATCTGGTGGGCGTAGTGGGCGTCGCGATCGCTCTCGAGGATCCCCGCCCGGGCCGCTTCGAGGTCCACGCCCGGCCGCACCCACTCGAGCCATTCGAGGGTGCGCTCGTCCGCCTCGATGATCCCCGTGGTGGCGCCCGCTTCCACCGCCATGTTGGTCAGGGTCGCCCGCTCGTCCATGGAGAGGTCGGCGAGTCCGGGACCGGTGAACTCCAGGACCTGCCCGATGGCCCGACCCTCCTTGTAGTAGTCGTGGCTCATGATGAAGAGCATCAGGTCCTTGGCGCTCACGCCGGGACGCCGGGCGCCGTAAAGGTGGATGCGGACCGTCTCCGGCACCTTCACCCGCACGTCCCTCGTGTACCAGAGGTTCGCCATGTCGGTGGTGCCCACCCCGAAGGCGAAGGCGCCGAGGGCACCGGCGGTGCAGGTGTGGCTGTCGGTGCCCACGATCACCTGCCCGGGCAGCCCGATGTCCTCGAGGACGGCGTTGTGGCAGATGGCCTCGCTTCCGCCCTCGGGCACCTCTCCGTAGAGGCGGATCCCCTGCCGCTCGGCGAAGGCCGCCTGCGTCTCGGCGAGGCCGCTTGCTTTTTCGAGCAGGCCCATCTTCCGCTGTGCCTCGGGCATCACCTCCCCGAGGAAGGTGAGGTGATCGCGGAAGGCGAAGACGCTCTCGGGTTCGGCCACCTTCGCCTCGGCTCCGAACTTCTCTTCGAAGAGGGCAGCGGCCATGGGGGTGACGTATTCGTGGGAGAAGCGCACGTCGGCGCGGATGAAGAGCGCGTCGCCGGGTGCGACCGCAGGCAGGCCGATCTTTCCGATGGCTGCGTCGGCGACGGCGTGCCGGGCGATGATCTTCTCGACGAGGGTCATCGGCCGGGGGCCGGTGGTGATTTCCGGCGGTGAGACGTCTCCGGCCAGCCGCGCCTTGTTGTACTCGAAGAGACCCCCGTAGCGGACGATGTCGGCGCTGATGGGATCGAGGCCGCGGGTGAAGGTCTCGAGGGGGATCTCTTCGCCGGCGAGGATGCGCGGCACGAGGGAGAGATCGGTGCTGACGAGCATCCCGATGTTGATGCAGTTTTGCCCGTAGATCTTCTCGATGGTGTCGGCGATCACCAGGCGGATGCCCGCGTACTTCTCCGCGTAGGGGGCGTGCTCCCGGCTGGAGCCGCAGCCCTTGGACAGCCCGCTGACGACCACCTCGGCCCCGAAGGCGGCGACGTCGCCCGGCTCGACGCACTTTCCGCGCAGGCCCGCGTAGACGTAGTGCCCCAGGGTCTCGTCGTAGTGGAAACAGACCCAGCCGGGCGTGATCTCGTCGGTGGAGATGTTCCCCATGCGGGGGCGCTCCGGATCCCATTGAATGGGCCCTTCCTTCAGCTGTTGGCGGACGAGCTCGGGATCTTCGGTGAGGAAGAGGATCTTCGGCCGGAACTTCACGGTGCGCCGGGTGTTCGAGGCGTCCGAAGGTCCGGTCTCCTCGGGGTGGCGGCCGGTGGACGTGTCTCCCATCGTCGGTGGAATATGGCCCAGGATGGGCCGGCTTCCAAGAGCGGTCCGCGCGCGTCGCGTTCCTTCCCGGCGCTCTCCGTGCGCCGCGCGGGCTCGGCCGGGCTCGCGCGGCCCGCCCCGATCCCGACCCTGATCCGGCCGCCCCCCGTCACGGGAGCCCCTAGAGCCCCCCTTTCACCGGAACCTGGGTCCGGAGCGAAATGAAAGCGCAATGATTCTGGTGGGTTGAGGGGATGGCCAGGGAAACGTGCGACCGGATCTGTCGCGAAGCTGCGATCCGAAGGACGGAGAAGGACCCCTAGTAGGATCCGAGAAATCAGGTACTTACCAGTCCGCCGGGCGTTCAGCAGCTAAGCGGCGAACGGCGGGTGCCCGCGGGGCTCACTCGGCGAAGAAGGCGAGCAGCGCGTCGTGCTGCCGCCGTGCATCGGCATAGGCCAAGTCCATCAGCGCCCGGGCGTAGGGTCCATAGAACATCAGGTAGCTCGCCAGGTCCTCGTCCTCCGCGTCGTCGGCCGCGAGCATCTTCAGCAGCCGAGCGGCCAGGCCCCCGGTTCGGCGCGCCGCCTCCTCGAGGTGGTCCTTCACCAGCATCCCCACGTCCACCGACGGGGCGATGGATAGCTCGCGGACCCGGCGAAAGCGCGTCCCGAACAGGGGACTCTTCAGCTCCCCCAGCTTCTCCACGAAGCCCCGCCCGAAGCGGTCCTCAGCCTCGTCGAGGAGTGCGTTCAGCTGCCGGAGGCGGGCGAGATCGTGTTCGACCTGATCGATGAGCAGCGCATTGAGGACCTTGCCGAAGAGAAACGGCGCCGAGGGATAGCGAAGGGGCTGTCCCGGCCGGGAGACCTCCTCTGCCGCCTCGCCCAGGAAGGTCGCTGGCGCCCAGGCGCGGGCCCCGACCACGAGCACGCGCTCCGCGCCCAGCGCCAAGGCGGGCAGCAGCGGCGTGTTCTGCCGCAGCCCGCCGTCGCAGTAGAGCACCCCCCGGATGGGCACCGCGGGAAAGACGAGAGGAATCGCCGCACTCGCCAGCGCGTGCCGGGGCCCGATGCGCGCTGCCACCCCCACGGTCCGCGCCGCGGCCGCGTAGCTGGGCACGCCGCCGCCATGCCGCTCGGTGAAGACCACCACCGCGCCATCGGCGATGCGCGTGGCAGTCACGGTCAGCCCCTCGAGGATGCCCTGGGCGATGTTGCGGTGGATCTTCCCCCAGGGAGCGTTCTTGAGCACCAGCCGCTCGAGAGGCTCGGCGTTCAGCAGGCTCATCCGCCCGTCATGCCGCCCAAGGAGCCAGCGGGGCACGCGCAGCAGCTGCGCCGCCGAGAGCTCGAAGACGTCTCGGATGTCGAGGGCGGCCCAGATGTCACAGAGCCCGACCTGTCGCTCGGGCTCGTGGGCCCACGCGGCGAGGAAACAGGCGTTGATCGCGCCCACACTGGTACCGCACAGGATGTGCAGCGGCGGCTGGTACCCGAGGTCCCGGGCCACCTCGGTGCGAAGGTAGCGGACGAAGCCCGCCTCGTACGCGCCGCGCGCCCCGCCACCGGCCAGGATGAGCGCCGTCCGCTTCTTGGCCCTTGTCTCACTCACCGCCACGCGCCTCGCCCTCGGTCTGTGTCGCTGCTCCCGCAGGCACCACGATACCCCTCCCTGACCCGCAATGCGTCCTTTTCGCCGTTGCGGTCACGCGCCCTGGCAGCCAGACGCGGGGGCGCGGCGGTGGCAGGCCTCATCGCTGCGGCCCGCTTGGCGGCGCCCTGGTGGGGGGAGGTAGGATCGCCGGCTCGTGATCTCCGAACTGAAGCGCCGGCTCGAAGGGCGGCGGCGCCGCGTCCTGGCGCGGCCCCGCGCCGCGTCGGTACTCGTCCCTTTGGTGGAGGACGGCGGCGAGTTCGGCCTCGTTCTCACTCGGCGCAGCGAGGACCTGCCCACCCACAAGGGCCAGGTGGCCTTTCCCGGGGGACACGTGGACCCCGCCGACGCAGGGCCTGTCGCCGCCGCCCTCCGCGAGGCACAGGAGGAGATCGGCCTGCCGCCCGACAGGGTCGAGGTGCTCGGCCTCCTCGACGACTTCCCCACGCGCCACGACGACACCGCGGTGACCCCTGTCGTGGGTTGGATTCCCGAGCTGCCCCCGCTGCGGCCCGAGCCGGGGGAGGTCGCGCGCATCTTCCGCATCCCCCTTGCCGCCCTCGCCCGCCCCGAGGCCTGGCGCAGCCAAATGGTCCGGCACGGCGGCCGGAGCTACCCCCTCTACTTCTTCGAGTGGGATGGGGAACTTCTGTGGGGCCTGTCGGCCTACATCACCCTCGCGCTCCTCGCCGAAACCCCCCTCGGCCCCCCCTTTCCCCTCCCCCACCCGCCGGGGATTGGTTTTGCGTCCTTTTT
>CAYYHA010000185.1:0-8603 GCA_964471535.1 uncultured Myxococcia bacterium
CATCCCGTGCACGCTAACACGGCTGGGCACAGCGAGGAGGCGCTCGCTTTGACCTGCTCGACGCCCGCGGCGACAATCCCTCTGGCGTGGAGAAGGCGGATGACAGGCAGCCCGCCCCGACGGCCCATCGGGTGGGGGGTGGCACGTCGGAGGGAGGCGACGCGCCGACGCCGGCGAAGGTCGGCGCCCTCTTTCTCGGCCTGCGACGCCGGCTCGTCTGGGCCCACGTCGTCGCCGGCGGCGGCGCAGGCATCCTGGCTTTCCTGCTCGCCCCTACCGTACTCCGGCCGATCTTTCCCGTCGCCGCCGCGGCGATCCGGCCCGTCTTCGCCGCCGCACTGTCCGCGGTCGTGCTCGGCGGTGCCGTCTTCACTGCCCGCATCACCCGCGCCCTCGCACGCCTCGGCCGGCAGCTGGTCGCCGGTGCCGCTGTGGATGGCGACCTCCTGCGGGCGGCGGGACGCGAGATTGCCGCCTACCCGTGGCGCACCGCAGCGTGGATCCTGGGCTCGGGGGCCTTCGTCCTCGGGGTGTGTCTCGCTTACGCGGCATGGGCCTTGGACGTCCCGCGAAACGCCCTGTGGACCTCGGCCCTGTACGGCCTGTGCATCGCCGGGGCGCTCGCCATCGCCTTCTCTGCGCTGCTCCGGCTGCAGCTCCTCCCCCTCACCCGCCACCTGGCCCACCTGGGCCTAGAGCGCCTCAGCGTGGCCCCCAAGCGGGCCGCCCGCCGCCAGCTCGTGGTGGTCGCAGCTCTCGCGCTCATCCCCACCCTCTTTCTGGGCGCGGCAGGCCTACACGCGGTGGACGTCGTCTTCTCGCAGAGCCAGGGCCGGTCCGTCGCCGCGCAGCTGCCCGCGCTGCTCGGGCCCGTGGCAACCGCGGCCCGTCGCGGGGAGTCGGCCGAAGCGCTCGCCCGGCGGCTGCGAGCGGCTCAGGGCGCAGTGGGAGCGGGGGCGCTGGGCCTCATCCGCGATGGCCGCGTGATCGCCGCGACGGATCCGCGCCTGCGGCGCCTCGTCGCCCAGCGCCGTGCGTCCAATACCACCAGCGAGGGGGACGAGGAGATCGGCTACCTCCCCGACACCCTGGATCTCGCCGTGTGGGCGCCTCTCGGTGATGGCCACACGACCGCGGTGGCCATCGTGCCCCGCACCACCTTCGCCGCGCCGGCGTCGGCCTTTCGCCGCACTTTCGCTGGTGCCCTGGTCGGCGCGCTGGCGCTTGCAGGCCTCATCGGATGGGCGACCTATCGCGTCGGTCGAACCTCGGTGGAGGACACCGTGTCGCTGGCCGCTCGCATCTCGGAACGGGACCTGCGGAGTCAAAGCGACCGGATCCTTACCGATGACGAGCTTGGCGTCTTGGCCGATCACGTCGACCGGATCCGGCGCGAGTTCGCTGTGACGGTAGCGCAGGCGCGGGAGCTGGCGGAGCGCCTGCGAGGGGAGGCTCGAGACGTGACCCTGCAGGCGGGAGAGCTGGGACAGGGAGCGGGCGCGCAGCTCGAGGCCGTGGACGCCGCCCTGGCCGCGCTCGAACGGATGGACGGCACGCTGCAGGAGGTCGCCACCACCGTGCGAGACCTGGGTGTGAGCTATCGCTCGGGAGCCAGTGCGATGGCACGGGTCGAGGCGCGCTTCGATGCGACGACGGAAGATCTTCGGCAGGTAGCGATCTCGAGCGCCGATGCCACTGAATCGGTACGTCGCATCTCCGAGGGTGCGATGCGCATCGCCGAGGACGTGGCCGAGCTCTCGAGCCTCTCCCATCGGGCGGCGGAAACGGTGGCCGATCTGACGCGGGATACGGAGTCGATGCTCGACGCGGCGCGCCGGTCCAGCGAGGTGGTGGACTCGACCATCGCCCGAGCGCACGAGGGGGCGGTGCAGGTCAGACGGGCCGGCGAGGGAGTGCTGCGTATCCAGGAGGGCGCCGCCCAGGCCGCCGAGCGGATGGAGGCGCTCTCGCAACACATCGCCCGGATCGACCAGATCCTAGGCGTCATCGACGAGATCGCCGAGAAGACCAACCTCCTCGCTCTCAACGCATCCATCATCGCCGCGCAGGCGGGGGAGCACGGGCGGAGCTTCGCGGTCGTGGCGGCCGAGATCCGAGACCTCGCCACGCGCACCGCCGGAGGGACCCGGGAGATCGCCGAAACGATCTCCGACATCCGTGAGGCCTCCGCGGCCGCGGTCAAGGTCATCCGCGACAGCTCGAGCCGTGTGGAGGAGGGCGTGGGGCTTGCCACGGCAGCGGAGGACTCCCTCAACGCCATCTTGATCTCCGCTGCGGAGAGTGCCCGCGCCGCGGAATCGATCGCGCGCGTTGCCGACACGCAGAAGACCCACATGGAACAGGTACGCGACGACATCGCCGGCATCGCCAGGATGGCCGAGCGCATCGCCTCCACAGCCGGGCAACAGGCAGGGGACACCTCCGAGGCGCGGCGCGAAGTCGACCGCATGGCTGCCCTGGCAGGGCAGCTCTCCAGCGCGGTGGACGAGATGCTCGCCGAATCCCGGACCATCGCCCGCTCCTACCAGGCCATGCGCAGTGCCGTAACCAAACTCGAGTCATCGCTGGAAGCGCAGGCGGCAGGCCTGGGCGCGGTGGTACAGGAGGCAGCGCGCATCCGCGAGGTGGCCGACTCGAATGCGATCCGTGCCGAGCGCCTGGCGGCCGCCTCCGAACAGCTCCACGAAGCCGCAAGGGCGCTCGAAGATGGGGTGCGCTCCTTCACACTCGACGAGGGCTGAAGGGCCGGGGTATCGGTCTTCCCCATGTCGACGACCACGGCCTCTGCCTGCACCGGCTCCTCCATGCTTCGCCGCCTCGGTGCCCCACGCACCCTGGCCTGCCTGGCCTGCCTTCTCACGCTCTTACCTGCACGAGGCCGCGCGCAGGAGGCGGACGCACCTCAGGGTGAGGTCCCCGGTCTGAGCTCGGTGCTGGCGGAAGATGCCCGGGCCGTGAGAAGCGGCATCGCCGGCATCGGTTTCGTCGAGGGGCAGGACCTTCGCCTGTCGGTGGAACGCGCCTCCTCGGGTACCGCGCGAAGTGACCAACTCTCCCTGGGGTGGGCGGGACGATTCGGCATCGTAGCTCAGAGCCTCCACTTCGAGCGAATGTGGAGATCGACGGGCGCCCCCTTCAGTCGCACGACGTATGGGGTCGCCCTTTCTGGGCACACGCTCTCATTCGGACTGGCGCTGCGCTGGTACCACTCGCCAGACCCTGACCTCCGCGGCGCGGTCACCTTCGATACAGGTCTCGCCTGGCGTCCTCTGCCCTTCCTTGGCGCCTATGCCGGTCTGGCGGATGCGGGGCACGCGGCCCGGGAGGGCACCTTCATCCTCGGCCTCGGCCTGCGCCTCGCCGACGGACGCCTTTCCCTCGGCGTCGACCGGCGCTTCGCACCGGCCGCGCTCCCGTGGGACGCTGCGGGCGAGGTGGTGGTGGCGGCTCGGCTGCGCGTGATCGACGGCTTGGGCGTGGCCGCCACCTTGCACCAGGATCTCACCGGGGGTCCGCCGAGCGTCCGCGCCGCCCTGACGCTGGACCTCGCGCACGCCGGCCTCACCGGCGGATCGGGCGCGCAGGGGCTCTCCGAGGACTACTACGCGGAGCTACGCCTCTCCACCGCGCGGCACCGAGCGCTCGCGGGGGCACCCGAGCCAGTGCGGATCGACCTCGCCGCCGCACTCGAGCCTGAGCCGTGGAGCCTCTTGGGCGGATCGCAGGCCGACCCGGTGGTCCGGCTGATCCAACAGCTCGACCGCATCCGACGTGATCCGGAGGTGAGCGGCATCCTCCTTACGGTCGCCGGAAGCGAGGCGCTCTCGATGGCGACGGCCGAGATGCTGAGAGCCTCGCTTCAGGCCCTCGAGCGCGCCGGAAAGGAGGTCGAGGTCCACCTCGAGGGGGCGGACGACGCCCTCTACTACATGGTCAGCTCGGCCGACCGCATCACCGCCTCCCCAGCGGCGATCCTGCAAATCAACGGCCTGGTGGCCACCTATACCTACCTGGGCGAAGGCCTTTCGGACCTGGGTGTCCATCCCGAGTTCGTGCGTATCGGGGAGTACAAGCATGCGCCGGACACCTTCACCCGCTCCGAGATGTCCGAGACGCAGCGGCAGGTGGGTGAGGCGCTCTTGGACGATGTGTGGGCGCGCTGGCGCGAAGCGGTGATGCACGACCGGCATCTCGACGCCGGGGCGCTCGATGCGGCGTTGGCGCACGGCGTGCTCACGCCGGAGGTGGCACGCGCCGCAGGGCTCATCGACGAGGTGGTCCCGCGTGAGGCACTCGAAGGTCCCTCCCGCGCCTCGGGAGCCCGGCGCTACGTCCGAGGCTACGCATCCCGCCGCTACGCCGGACGGTCCTGGGGACCGCGCCCTGCGGTTGCGGTGGTTCCCGTCAAAGGGACCATCCTCCCCGGTCATAGCCCGAAGGGACCTGCATCGCTCCTCGGCGAGGTGGCCGGCGCCGAGTCCGTGGCGGAAGCGATCGGCCGCGCCGCACGATCGCCGGAGGTCGCGGCCATCGTCCTGTACATCGACAGCCCCGGCGGCGACGCGGCAGCGAGCGACCTCATCTGGCAGGCGGTTCGCCACGCCAACGAGCAGAAGCCCGTGGTCGCCTGCATGGCGAACGTCGCGGCGAGCGGCGGCTACTACGTGGCATCGGGCGCGAGAGAGATCGTCGCCGAGCCTTCGACGATCACCGGATCGATCGGCATCTTCGCGGGACACGCCGACCTGTCTGGCCTCTACGCCAACCTCGGCGTTCGGGTCCAGACCCTGCTGCGGGGGCCCCTTCCCGATCTCTTCGGAACCGAGCACCGATGGTCCGACGCCGAGCGCAAGGCGCTCGAGGCGTGGGTGGAGAACGGGTACGCGCTGTTCTTGCGGCGGGTCGCCACGGGGAGAGGCATCACGCGAGAAGCGGTGGATGCGGTGGGACGCGGACGCGTGTGGACCGGGGCGCAAGCCCACGACCGGGGTCTCGTCGACCACCTCGGAGGGCTTCCCGTCGCTGTGGAGCGGGCGAAGGCACTGGCCGGCCTCGCTGCCGAGGAAACGGTCGAGCTCCTGTGGATCGAAGAGACGCCTCACCCACTGGCGGCGCTCGGTGGGTCGCGCCCGCCGCAGATCGCCGCGCCCCCGCCGATCGAGCAGGGGGTTCGGCGGCTGGCTGCGGACCTCGCCCTGCTGGCCTCGAGGCGGCCGTTGGCGCGCCTCCCGTTCGATCTGCAGATCCGCTGAGGCTGTCGCCCATCTCCCAAACAGGGCAGAATCGAGGCAGGGGGTATGGGCAAGAAGGTCCTCATCGTCGACGACGAGAACGCCGCGGCCACGGCGATGGCCGAGTTGTGCCGGGCCATCGGCGTCGACGCGGTCGCCGTCACGAAGGTGCCCGATGTCCTCCCCGCCGTCTCACGTGAGCGGCCGGATCTCGTCGTACTGGACCTCTTCTTACCGGGCACCACCGGTCTCGCCCTCGCCGAGCAGATCCGTGGCCTCCCGCACGGAGCCTCGGTGCCGCTCCTCGCCGTAAGCGGCGTTCTCAAGAAGCAGAACGTCGCGCGGGAGCTGGGACGCCTTCGGGCAGAGTTTCTCTCCAAGCCCTTCGATGCCGGAACCTTCCAGCAGGCGGTGGCGTCGAAGCTGGGCCTTTCGGTTCCCGGCGTCGAGCGTGCGCCTTCGCGCCCGAAGGTGAGGCGCCAGACGCTCCCCCAGGTCGAGGATTTCGAGGCGGATCTGGGGCAGACACCGCCCTTCCAGCTCTTCAAGAAGCTCCTCGATGCGCGGGCCAGCGGGCACCTCGACCTCGTCCACGGGAAGGTGCGGCGACGCCTGACCTTCCAATCGGGGACCATTCGCTACGCAACCAGCAACGTCGCCAAGGAAATGGTCGGTGGCATGCAGGTGGCACGCGGGACCCTCGACCGGGCGAGCTTCGACCGTGCCGTCGCCCGGGCCCGCGAGACGAAGCGCCCCCTCGGCGAGACGCTGATGGCACTGGGCATCTTCGACCGTGGCATGCTCGACCGGGCGACCAAGGAACAGACGCGGGAGGTGGCGGTTCAGTGCCTTGCGCTGCGCAGCGGGCAGGCGAAGTTCACCGTGGATCCCGCAGGCGCCTCCCGCGTGCCCGACGCACGCGTGCACCCGATGTGGGTGGTGGTGGAGGGGATCCGCCGCTTCTACACCGCGGCAACGTTGGAGAACTACCTGAAGGCCCGCTCGCACCTCTACGTGCACCGCACCGAGGCACTGCAGCGGGACGAGTACGTGCTGCGGCAGAGCACTCCGGGCGTCGCCGTGTTGCCGGCGATCGATGGCTCACGGCGCATGGGTGAGCTCCTCGAGCGAGCGCGGGCGGAGGATCTGCCGCTGCTCTTCGCACTCGTCTGCACCGGCACGGTGAAGCTCGAAGCCACGCCACAGGCAAAGGAGGCGACCGAGACCGCCTCGGCGGAAGCCAGCGGCGTGCAAGCCGGCACCCCGCCTGCGGTGGCGGCACCGGCCCTCACCCAGGCGCAGGCCGACGCGGCACTCGACGCAGGCCGAAGCTTCAGCCCCGAGGAGCAGAAGGCGCGGCGGCTCATCGAGGAGACCTACGCGCGCTTCGAAAACGCGACCCATTACGAGGTCCTCGGCGTCGAGCCCTCGGCCGATGCAGCGGCGGTCCAACAAGCCTACCTGCAGGCCGCCAAGAGCTGGCACAGCGACCGCTTCAGTGGACTCGAGCTAGGGTCCGCTCAGCGCAAGCTGGAGGCCATCTTCGCCCGCATCGGGGAGGCGCGGGAGGTGCTCTCCGACCCCGAGAAGAAAGCGGAGTACGACATCTATCTGGACCGGAAGGCCAAGGGGCTGCCCACCGACGTGGCGGCCATCCTCAAGGCGGAGGAGCTCTTCCAGAAGGCGGAGAAGCTCCTGGAAGCCGGCAAGGCCACGCAGGCGCTCGAGCACCTCGAGGAGGCGATCCGTCTCAACCATGCAGAGCCCGAGTTCTACGCCTACCGCGCCTACGCCCGCTACCTGGTGCAGGGTGCGGAGGCGAAGGCGCTGGTGGAGGCAGACTTCGCCAAAGCAAGGGAGGGCAGCGCCGACATGCCCTCACTGCCCTACCTGCAGGGGCTGATCGCTGCGCGCGAGGGGGATTTGGAGGAGGCACGCCGCCTCTTCCGCCGTACGCTGCTCCTCGATCCCGACCACGCGAAGGCACAGCTGCAGGTCCGCATCCTCGACCAGAAGGCGAAGCGACAGAAGAAGGGGCTCCTAGGAAAGCTCTTGAAGTAGCGGCGATGGCGCCTGCTGCGACGCGCTCCGGCGACGGCGCTACAGCTCGGGGAAGCTCTTCGACTTCACGGTACCCGTGCTGGGATCGTAGACGTACTCGTCGGGGTACTTCAAATGGGGCAGCGTCTCCATTGCCTGGAGTGAAGGCGGGTTCTGGCCGCCATGAAGGCGGCGGTAGGTCTGGATCTGTCCCCGAATCAAGGTGAGCTCGGCGTGCACACCGGCCCGGGGAACCGCCGTGGCCACCCGCTCGGCCACCTCGTTGACCCGGCGTTCGCTCGCATCGCACGCGGCGAGACCGAGCCCCAGAAGGAGAGCGGCTGCGACCCGTCCAAGGCGCTTGGCATCGTCCATGGGCATTCCTCCCTTCGGCACCTTATCGAAGCTTCGAAAAAATTGACCCCCTCCCACTCTGTGGCACGGTGTGGGTGCAGGTCGCCGCCCCGCGACCTTCTCTCACCTCTTTCTACACTCGGAGTCGAAGCGATGAAGCTCATGCGGATCCTCCCCTTCGCCCTCGGCATCCTCGTTCTGGCGCTCGCCGGTGTGCACCTCTCCTCCGCCCATGCGACGACCACACCCGCCAAGGCGGCGGTGGAATCGGCCATCCAGGCGCAACTCGATGCGCGGCTCGGCGTGCTTCTGCGCGAACTCCGCCGCGGCTAGGCGCGGCGAAAGGCCCCACCCCCGCCAATTGGCCCGTCGGATACGCCGTGGTACACCCTCGGCTCCATGGAGCTTACGAAGGGGCAGCGCGTCGTCTACCCGGGCCAAGGCATCCATCGGGTCGAGGGCATCGACGAGATGGAGATCGGGGGGCTGCGCCAGGCCTTCGTGACCCTGAAGCGCGAGCGTGATGGGGCGACGGTGCGCATTCCCGAGCACCGGGTCGGTCAGGTCGGCCTGCGGCCGGTCGCCTCCGCCGAGCAGGGCCTCTCGGCGCTCGAGTGCCTGCGCACCCCCGACCCGGATCCGGAGATGGACTGGAAGCGCCGGCAGCGCGCTCACCAGGACCTCATCGCCGACGGATCCCTCCTCGGCATCGCGCAGGTGCTGCGCACGCTGCACTCGATCTCCTACGTACGTGCCCTCCCCGACAAGGAGCGGGCCATCTACGACCACATGCGGCACCTGCTCGTCGAGGAGCTGTCGGTGATCTTCGGGCTGCCGGTGGGGGCGGCGGAGGACCAGATCGACCTCGCCCTCGAGCCGCCTCGGCACGAACGCAAGAAGCCGGCTGCCACCAAGAAGGCTGCCACCAAGAAGGCTGCCACCAAGAAGGCTGCCACC
>CAYYHA010000186.1:0-8551 GCA_964471535.1 uncultured Myxococcia bacterium
CCCGAGGCCTGACCCCCCCCACCCGGCGCCGCGCCCGTCCCCGGTGTCGCGCCCTCCTCCGGCTCTTCCACGTAGACCGCCGTACCGCAGTTGGGACACTCCTGGGCCCCGAAGCGGTCCGTGTTGAAGGTATGACCACATTTGGTGCACTGTGCGATCACCGCGCCCTCCCTTCGTCGTGGCAGCTCGCGCAGCCCAGGCCGCCTCGGCCGCCGGGGCTCCGTGGGAGCGGCAGCATGACACGCCGGCCCTGCGAAGGGCTAGCCCCCGGCGCTGGGCCCTGCGCACCGGGCCTCCCTGCGCGTCCTTGGCGCTGCAGCAGTCAGCGGTGCCTGCCGGGAGGGCGCGGGGCCGCTGGCCCTCCCCCGCGCCACGGACACACCCTACCGGGCCCCAACGCGGCGCTGCCTGCCGTGCCGCGGGGGCTCGGCTTCAATCTCCCACGCCGATGTCGTCCCAGTAGGCCCGCTGCAGGATGAGGTCCTCCTCCTGCTCGTAGCGCTCCACCGAGTGGAGGGTCTCCTTCAGCCGCCGCATGACGTCGGTGCTGGGGGGACCGTTGAGCTCGGCAAGCTCTGCGGCGAGCGCTCGCAGCTCCTGGAGGGCTCCCTGCTGCTTTCGATCCAGCCGTTCCATCGCCCGTAGGAACTGCGGTGCCCGCAGGGGAAGCTCCTCCCACGCGCCGGACTGCTTGAACTCCATGAGTTGCCGCTCGAGGGCGTCGGCCAGCTGCCGCAGCCGTGCGGCGGCACGGGGTCCCCACTCCGGGTGGTCCGTCTCCTGCGTCAGCGCCTTCAGGACCTGCGTGGCTGTGACGGCGCGCTTCATCGACACACCTCCTGAGTGACAAAGCTAAAGCGATCGATTGAGTCGGCAAGTGAAGTGCCATACGTAGGGGCCGTGCAAGCTGCCGAAGCCCTGGTCGCCGAGCGAAGTGCGCGCTGGATCCTCGCCCACCTCCCCGCGGGGGCGCGTGTGCTGGACGTGGGCTGTGGGCCCGGCGCGGTGGCCGCCCGGCTCGCGGCGGCGGGCCACCCGGTCGTCGGCCTCGACGTCGATCCACAGGCCGTGGAAGCGGCGAAGGCCCGGGGCATCGACGCCCGCCTCGAGGACATCCGCGAACATGCGGGCAGCGATTACGATGCCATCGTCTTCGCCTGGTCCCTGCACCACGTCCGGGATCTCGAGGGCGCCCTCGACGCGGCCTGGGCGCGCCTGCGCCCCGGTGGACGGCTCCTCGTGCTGGAGATGGCCTTCGACGAGGTGGACGAGAAGACGAAGGCGTGGGCACGCACGGTCGAGGCCCTCCTCCTCCATGCCGGCGCAGTGGAGGAGACGGGATGCATCTTCTTCGCCTACGAGGGAGGCCGGCCCCATGGGCACCACGCCGAGGCACCGCACCCACACGAGACCCACGACTTCCACCCGAGCCGGCGCATCTGGGCCGCGCTCGAGGCGCGCTTCCGGCCCCTCGAGTCGGAGCGCTGTCCCATCCTCCACGTCTTCCTCGCCCGAGCCCTCGGCGATCGGAGCTCGGTGCTCGAAGACGTCATCGCCCTCGAGACCCACGCCGTGGAGCACGGCGCCGTCCTCCCCGTGGGGCGCCTGTGGGTCTTCGAGCGGACGTGACGAGCGGCCGGGCCTCGCTGCCATCGCGGTGGCGGGCCGTCCCGCCGTCGGGCCATCGCGCCGTCGGCATCGCCGCGGGAACCCTGGTAGGCTCGGGCCGTGGACGAACGCTGCTTGGAAGCCTGTCTGGAGCTTCGCAGACACACCGGTGCACGCACCGATGGGGAGGCCCTCGCGCTCCTTCGTGCCGCCACCGGCGGCATTGCGCGGCTGCTCGATCCAAAGGAGCGCAGCCTCTTGCGCACTCACTTGCCCCCGGAGCTCTCCCGGCTGCCTTCGGAGGCACCCTTCTCCGAAGCGGTGCAGGTCTATGAGGCGGTGGCGGCGCTGGAGCACGTGCCCCTGGCGCATGCTCGCGAGGAGACCTTTGCTGCCTGCCAGGCCCTCGCCCGGCTCCTCGGACCCGAGGTACGCCGCTGGCTGCGCGGCCGCCTCCCCGAAGAGCTGGCCACGTGGCTCCACCCGCGGGCGGAAACACCCGCGCCACCACCTCCCGTGCACCTCCACGAGAGCCGCCACACCCTCTCCTCGGGTCGGCCCGGCTACGTGCGTCCCATCGCCGACTCGACGCCCCTCACCCAGCACGACACGGTCGCCGACGAGAATCCCCACGGGAGCCGAAAGCTGTCGAGCGGTAGTCCCGACGCCCAGGAGGAGTAGAGGCCATTCCACTCGCCTGGACTCGGTGCGCACGTACCTGCCCGAAGGCGAAGGCTTCGCACAAAAAGAACCCCGCAGGCCCAAAGGCCCACGGGGTTCACGGGGTGGTGGAGACGTGGGTCGCTCTAGCTGCGGCGCCCGCCGCTAGATGTTGCGACCGTAGATGTCATAGAGGCCGCGAGAGATGTTCAGCCACTCGATCTTCTGATCGAGCTCCGCCTCCTTCTGGCGCGCGTCGCTCTCGAGCTGGTCCGCGGCGCTGTTGTCTCCATTGGACCGCGCGTCCGCTGCCTGGGCCCAGAGATCGTCCGCTTCCGCGCGAAGCCGGTTGCAGGTCTCGATCTCCTGCACTGCAGCGCTCGGCGGGCCGTCGATGTCACGCAGCGCCGCATAGACGTGGCCACGCACCGTGTCCTGGAACTCCACGACCTCGAAGCCGTCGGCCGGTGTCAACGACTCACCCGAACCCAGCCGGAAGATCTTGTGCTGGTCCGGGAAGTCCATGCTGAAGTTGCTGGTGAAGAAGGCCATCCCGTAGAGCAGCGCATAGAACTGCTTGGTGAAGTTCGACTGCGGCTCGAGGATGGGCGCCGTGGTAATGAACGGATCGTTGTCGTCATAGAGACCGAGGTAGTCGACACCGGGCCGGAAGGCGAAGGTCTGCTCCCCCGACTGCATCACCTGGATCCGCGGTGCGAAGGCGCGGAAGTCCTCGGTGATGATCCCGTTGAAGACGCGGGTCATGTCCTGATCGAAGACGAGGAAGTACGGGATGATGTAGGTGCTGAAGTCGGACTGCGTCTCGACTCCGAGCACGGTGGCGCGGTCGTCGGTGATCGCCAGGAGCGCGGCGATCCAATCCCAGAAGTGTCCGGCCTCCTGCGGATAGCGGTGGTAGTAGTAGCCCCGCCCGAAGTCATAGCGGCTGTAGTGGTACCGGCCATCACCCCGGGCGACATAGAAGTCGGCATCGGGATCCTCGCGCGTGGTGTACAGCTGGTAGGAGTTGGTATCGGGATCGTACTTGTACGACCCATAGCTCGGCATCGCGAGCACCTCCATGAGGAAGTTGAGGCCCTCATAGGTGGCGATGGTCGAGTAGTTGTACATGATGTTGTCGTCGAGCGTCCCGAAGATCACGCCGAAGAGCCAGTGCTGGTACACGTTCGGCAGGAACGAGAAGTAGCGGCTGTAGCTGCGCGAGAGCACGCTGCTCGAGGTCCAGCCGTAGCGATCCCGGCGGAAGTTGTTGAGCCAGTAGTACTCGTACCAGCTCTCCTTCACGTTCAGGACCTGCTCGAAGGGGTCGGCACCCTCGTCCCAGCGGTGGCAGGAGCCGATCACGCCCACCCACTCGTCGGAGCAGAACATGTAGGGCACCTCGAGGGGCCGATTCGGATCGTCCTGCTCCTGCAACGTGCGAACCGTCTCCCAAGGCATCACGGTGCGCTGCTGTAGCGCGAGGATCCCCTGGTCGAAGTCGCCGTCGCCGAGCATGTAGACCGCCTGCGAGTAGTGGGTGTTATCGAGGAGGGAGTCGTAGGCGGGCGAGCCGCGATTCTCGAAGCGCGGTGAGCCGTCCGAGTAGCGTTCGGTGTATCGCTCGCGGAACTGGCGCCCGGGGTTGGTGAAGACCTCGACGTGGTTGGCGTAGCCGAAGAGGATCGCCGCCTCGTCGTAGCGCCCGAGCCCGTGGACGTCGGAGTTGAAGGCCGCGCCGTAGTCCATGATCGAGGAGTACTGGTACTCGCGCATCTGCCCGTTGATCTGATTGGGCGTCAGCTCGGCCATCCGGAAGGTGTCGTCGAGGCTGTTGGGGACGACCAGGTTCTCCTTGCGCAGCTCCCAGTACTCGGGGAAGTAGTTGATCGCGTCATAGGAGCCCTGGAAGTTGTGCCGCAGCCCGAGGGTGTGGCCGACCTCGTGCTCGCTCACAGCCCGGAAGATGGTGCTGCGCAGCCACTGGTACTGCGCCTCGCGATCGAGGCCACTGTCCTTGAGCTGCCGGGCGAGCCCGAGGATGGAGGGATCGCTGAACTCGGCCAGCCAGATGTTGTTACGGCTCGCCCACTCGATGCGGGTCTGGTAGTCGCCCAGCATCTTGTCGAGGCCCAGCGTCAGCGGCTCCGCGAGATCGAGGAGAGACTGATCCACGTCCTCGGTGTTCGGGTCGATGAGGCCCTGAGCAACGAGGTCGTTTCGGATCTCCTTGTCCATGAGCATCGCCTCGAAGGGGGTGCCCTTGATGCGCGCGAGCTTCTGACTACGCGTCTCGCGCACCTCTTCGAGGCCGAACTGCCGGATCGCCTCAATCTTGGCGAGATTGCGGGCGCCCAGCGACTCCTCTACGAAGTGATCGAGCGGTCGGTCGAGGACATCGAGGCGACCGAGCTTGGCCAGGCGCTGCCGCGGATCGACCTTCTGCCGGTTGTTGGCGATGTACTCCTTGACGTGCTCGCCGCTGGTGAACTCGTCGATGTCCAGATCTCCGTTGAGGAGGTCGACGATGTCCTGCGCGTATTGAGCATAGGTATCGACCGCCGCGCCGTACACGAAGGCCTCGGCGGAGATGATCTCCCCCGTCTCGGGGTCGGCGGAGCTCGGTCCATAGCCGAGCGGAGAGCTGAACTGCGGCTGGTCGACCCAGGCGATGAAGTTGTAGCGCAGATCGCCGATACGAGCGTGCCCATCCTCGTTGTAGTCGAGTCGGAAGAGCCCTTCGTTCAGGTAGTTCCCGTTGGCGTCCTCGTAGGGGAACTCCTTGAAGATCTGATCGAAGGAGACCCCCTTTGCCGCCGCGACGGCGCGGGTCAGCGCCTTGGCCCAGCCTCGAGCCACCTCTTCCGCCGCGGGAACGAGCGCCTTGGGGAAGCCCGGGGAGAGAGCATAGACGACGGGCTTCGGCTGGCGCTGCTGCACCGGCATCAGCTCGCCGTTGTCGTAGTAGGCCGTCTCCCAGATGTTGTGCAGGTTGGCGAGCTTGATCTCACCCGAGTCGGTTCGGCCCCGCCGGTCATCGTAGGAGACGCGCTCGGTGCGGAAGAAGCCAAACTTCTGCATGTCGTTGTCGTCGTAGACCCGCGGCTCGTAGGTCTGCTTCTCCGGAGCACGCAGGATCGACGTACGCACGACCACCTCGCCCGCCGTACAGTCGAGCTGGCCCGAGAAGAAATAGCAGGCTGGGTAGGCGCGCCCGCCGTAGTTCACCAGCGGAGGAGGCACCCGGATGCGGCTGCCCCAGTCGATGTAGTGCACCTGCTGCCGCTCCTCCTCCTTCACGAGGGTCGGATCGGTGATGACGGGGTTCCCGTCCGCGTCCTCCATGCGGAAGGCGTACTCGCCACCCATGATCTCCTGCACGTACTCGACGTTGTCGTAGCCGATGCCCCCGGTCAGATCGCCGGTGTAGTTGGTGATCACGTTGCGACCCCAATCGACGCGCATGTACTCGCGCTCGTTCCAGGGGCGGTCGCTCATGTTCTCGACGATGACGTTGGTCTGCTCGCCGGTGGCCGGGTTGTACTGCCGCTGGATGTCGAAGTGGCTCAAGATCCGGTAGGCAGCAATGGGCGCGTCCTTGTAGGCGTCGGGCTCTACCGAGTCGAAGCCGTCGTCACTCTGGGCGGGGCTCTTCGTCTTCCCGATTCCCTCTGCCTGCGCGTCGGGGTTGGCGCCAGGCACCAGCTCGTAGGAGCGATAGGCCAGCAGGTAGTCCTCGGTGATCTCCCACCGGATCTTCTCCATGTCGAGTTGGTACCCAACGAAGGCGAAGGCGACGTTCGGCGGTACGTCCACCACCGTCTGGCGGATGTACCACTCCCCTTGGAAGTCGGACTTCTTCACGTAGTTGGGCTGAACCCGGTTGAGGTCCCCGACGTCCTGTGCACAGCCCGCAAGGGCCATGAGGGCGACGAGGACGACGCTGGCGAGGGTGAAGAGGTGGCGCGTTGCCTTCATCATCGTCTCCTAGATTGCGAGGGTTCCGGCGCTAGAAGCGCTTGGAGGCGGAAAGAGAAAAGGAGTTCCCGAGGAAGTAGGGATCCCAAAGTGGGTTGGCCAGGTGCATGGTGCTGCCCTCGGTAAGACCGGCGGTGGGATGGTTGGGGTCGTGCTGCCCACCGCGGAACGCCGCCTGGTTGGCCGAGTAGTTGGCGGAAATGCCGTAGCCGTCACCGAGGCTGTAGCTGGCGCCCAGGGTGAAGGTCAGGAAGTCACCCGAGTGGTTGTAGGGCTGTGCGTCCTCGGCGGAGAGTTCGTCATACGGCCGCCCATAGCTCCAGGCGTTCGTCAGGGAGAGGCTTGTGGATGCCGAGAGCCCCTTCATCACCCGGTAGGAGACCGCAAGCGTGTTGGTGAGCGAGTGGCTGCCGTTGATGCCCCCC
The DNA here is from genome assembly GCA_964471535.1 of uncultured Myxococcia bacterium. Taxonomy (GTDB): domain Bacteria; phylum Myxococcota; class Myxococcia; order SLRQ01; family SLRQ01; genus CAYYHA01. Next base: position 6,672 of record CAYYHA010000186.1, read on the forward strand.
GAGAGGCAGACGGCGTCTCCCACGTAGGTGTCGGTGGTGCGGCAGATGTTCTGGCGCACGCCCTCCGGCGTCCGCACCGCAGCAACCGGCGAAGTGAAGCGGTGGAAACCCTTGCTGGCAGCGAGGTTCCAGCTCACCGTCAGCGCGTCGTCGAAGAAGCTCCGGCTCGCCGACAGGCTCGCGGCCACTCCGACGATCTTCGTGGCGGCCAGCGAGTTCGGCGAGAGGCCAGGCGAGAGGTTCAGGCCCGCCGAGAACGCGATCCCCGTCACCTCCTCCTTGTAAATTTGGCCGAAGGAAACGCCGAGCGACGGGTCGCCATAGAAGAAGCGCCGGCCCGTCGGATCGGCGGGCGGCGTCAGCTCCACGGCACCACCCCAGCCGGCGGAGAGGGAGAGGTGCTCGTGGATGCGATAGCTCGCATTCACTCCGAAGCTCACCGAGACCTGCCCGGCGTAGGCGATGCTCGGCCGGAGGAGCCCGGCGCCGAAGCCCGTGCCCAGGTTCGTGCTCACCGACCAGGGCTTGGAGGGCGCTTTCGCCTCCGTCTCTGGGGCGTCCTTCTTCGCCGTCTCCGCAGCGGGAGCCTCGTCGACTGCGACCTCGCGGCGCTCGGTGTCGGGCTGCACCGCCGGAGCGCCTCCCGAGGCCTCCGCCTCCGGGACCTCGGTGGCGCCGGCCGAAGCCGGCAGAAGGAGGAGAACGCCAAACAGGATCGTGATTCGTCTCATAGGGGGCTCGCCAAGTGAGGAAGGAGGGTGCGGCCCGCGAGCCAGGCGCCGGCTCGCCGCATCGTCGCGGCGCTCGCCGGGAGCAAGGACCGCGCCAAGGACTTGGGCCACGGTGTGTGGCGGTTCCCTAGCAAATCTCGCGCGCTTTTCGCCCTTACAGCCGGTTGCACTCGCCTCGCGCTGTACAGCAAGTGATCGGTGTCAGTTCCGTAACGATCCGCGCGGCGTCAGGATTCGGACGCCAGCAGTCGCGCGAGGCGCTCTGGCTCGACGCGGAGCGTCAACACCCGCTCCTGGCTGTAGACGACCCGGCCCGGCGGCGCACCCTTCGGGTGGCGCACGTACTTGCGCGGCGTCCAGGCCACCTCGACCACCGGCTGGCCCCGCGCCTGGGAGAAGTGGGCGGCGAGGGTCGCTGCGTCGAGGAGGGTCGCCTCGTCCGGCGATTCGCCGCGGGCCTGGCGCACCACCACATGGGACCCCGGAACGCCGCGCGCATGGAGCCAGAGATCGCGGCCCCGCGCAACGTGGAAGGTGAGCAGGTGGTTGTCCCGTGCCCCTTTGCCCACGAGGATCATGCGCCCGGTGGCGCTGCGGTACGTTCGAAAGGGCTGGTGCGTCTGGGGCGGGGGTCGGCGGCGGCCCACCGGTCCCTCGGCGATGCGATGGCCCGCGCTGCGCACGGCCGCCTCCAGCGCCTCGAGTGCCTCGGGCAGCGCGGTCTCGACGCGGGCGAGGAGGGCCTGGTCCCGCTCGAGCGCCGCCTCCACCGCCGCCCGCCGCGCCGCGACCCGCGCCCGCGCCTGCCGCGCCTTTTTGGCCCGGGCGAAGAGGGCCGCCAGGTTTTCCTGCGGTGAGCGCGCCGGATCGAGGGGCACGACCACCTCGGGAGCCCCCGGGGCGAAGTAGTCGGGCACCCGTACCTCCCGCTGGCCCCGCTTCACCCGCCCGAGCGCCGGCTTGAGGAGCTCACCCCAGCGCTCGAGCACCTCGGGATCGCCCCGGCGGCGCTCGTCCTGCGCGAGCTTCTCGAGGGTGCGCCGGTGCCGGGCGATGGCTCGCTTCAGGGGCCGGCCGAGCCGGCTGCGCGCCGCATCGATCTGCCGCGCGCGGGCCCGGCGCGCGTAGACCGCTTCGATGGCGGCGGAC
>CAYYHA010000187.1:0-8515 GCA_964471535.1 uncultured Myxococcia bacterium
CCACCCGGCCGCTGCCGACGATAGCCCGGGTAGCGTACTCGCCGCAGTTCCCGCCCTCGCCCTCGTCCACGATCTCTCGGTCCCAGAAGGTCCCGTCTCGCCATGCCAGTATCACTCCGTCGTCGTTGGGGTCACAGTTGCCCAGGCCCTTGGTGGCCCTCGCACAGCGGTAGTAGGCTACGGCGAGATTGCCGTCGGGGTCGAGCGTGGCGCTGGGGAAGTAGCCCTCGTCGTAGCGGTTGTCGCCGAAGGTCTGGAAGTCCCAGGCACCGATCTCCGTGAAGGCGGCATCGTCGCTCAAGGTGGCCACCTTCGGTTTGCCGGCCTGCGCATCGTAGAAGACGACGGTGAGGCGGCCATCCCCATCGACGAGCACCTGCGGCCGCTCGCTCGTGGCACCCACGTGCAGGCGGACCTCCTCCCAGGTCTGCCCCCCGTCGGCGCTGCGCTTGGCCCAGATGCCCTGGGGGCTATCCATCACTCCGGACTCGGAGTTGTAGAAGACGACCACGGGGCGTCCCGCCCTGTCCCAGGTGACGTTGGTGAACTCGCCCCCGCCGCGGCCGAGGTCCACCACATGGAAGGCTCCGTCGAGGCGCACCTCGACGTCGGCACGCCGAAAGTCGTCGCTCTGCAGGCCCCCCGCATGGACGTCCTTCCACGCATAGAGCATCTCCCCCGAAGGGCCGAAGGCCACCGAGGGCCACATGCCGACCACATAGCCGAAGTCGCTCGCCGGATCGCCGCTGGCCGCCTGCCCACTGTCGGTGGCGACCGTCTCCACGGTCCATCCGCCCCCCGCCGAGCGACGGTAGAGCCCTGCATCGTTCACACCACAGTAGAGGATGGGCCCATTGGCGTAGGGGTCGCCGGTGGTCGCCGCGATCACCGGGCGACCGTCCGGCGCCACCTTCAGCATCAATCCCTGTGGTTCACCGAGCACGATGGGCTCGGCCACCTTCTCGACCGACCAGGTCCCCCCAGCGAAGATTGCATAGTGCAGGTCGAAGGTGGTCTCGTCGGGAAAGGGCTCCTGCCCTCCGTAGCTGTCGCACGGACCTTGGGTGACCGCAGCCGTCGCGTAGTAGGCAGCGGCCACCTCGCCGGTGGGCAAGGCGGTCATGCTGATGTTGCGCCCGACGTTCCCGGTATCGACCGTCACCACCTCCCAGGTGGGGCCGCTGCCGCCCCCATCACGGCGGCCTCCGTCCCGGCCCCCATCGGGGCCGACGGGCGGGGGCTTGCCCGGGCCGCAGGCAGCCGCCAAGAGCATCGCGGCAAGAACCGCCGGGGCCATCGCATCGGCGCCGGGCGCTCGCCTCCGACCTGTGCTCCGGTGCATCGCCGAACCCTCCTCACTCATGGCTGCCCACATCCATTCATGTAGAGCATGCACGGAGGCTCGGCGCAGCCATCCGCGATCTTCTCGACGCAGAGGCGGTACTTCTGATCGGGATCCCAGTCCTCCACGTCGAGGAGATCCCGCACCTGGATGAAGTAATAGAAGGGATTGCCGGTGTGCCCCTGGAAGGCGTAGTGGCAGGCGTCCGCCGCCGTCGTCCCGCCGAGGTAGCCGGACATCGGCGCGTTGTTCGCCGACTCGGGCAGGCCCGCGAGCAGATCGTTGAAGCGCCGGTCCTCGGCGTAGATGTTGAAGAGCAGCTCCACCGGGCCGCCGTCGCGCTCGTAGTTCACCCGCACCATGCAATCCATCCCTGGGCAGGGATGCGCGTAGGCGTACCAGTCCTGGTCGAGGGTGTAACCGAGGCTCCCCTCGGTCCAGGTGGTCGAGTCGCAGCCGCCTCCGGTGGTGGCGTCGTACACGGGGAGGACGTTGCCGGAGGCCAAGGTCGCAGCGATCTGCGGACCGGCGGGGTCGCTCTCGAAGATGCGCGGCGCATAGGCGTTGGAGGGCTCGTGCACGTCCGGATCCGTGCGAACGCGCACTCGAAGCGTGTAGTCCAGATCGGGAGCGGACCCGTCCCCCTGAAAGTCGCTGACCCGCAGGTAGAGCACGTTGTGCCCGAAGGTGGGAGCGGCGAAGCGCGCCCGGTTGGGTCCCGGCCCGCTCGTTGGGTTCATCGGGGGCGTTCGCTGTTGGTAGTGGCGCTCGATGACGTTGGCCCCGCAGTGGCCCTCGGGCAGGCAGGTGGCCGCACCCGCGCAGAAGCCCGCCGGCAGACAGGTGTTGAAGTAGCCCGCGCAGTCCCAGTCGCTGCGGCACGGCAGGTTGATGTCCGCACATTCGTTGTCGCTGCTGCAGGCACTCTCGGGGTGGCCCCGTACCAGGGCCACCGAGCTTTGCACCGTCTCCTGCAGCGCCCACTGCTCGGCCGCCGAGAGCCCACTCGTATCGAGCTCCAGCTCCACCTCCACGATGCCGTTCGCGCAGCCACTCAAGGGCAACCGAAACCAGTCCAGATCGCCCAGCGTCCCGAAGCTGCCAGTCACCGTCTGCCACGAGGACCAGCTCGCTCCGCAGCTTTGGCTCGCCAGCTCGGTAGCCTCGGCCGAGGTGTTGTTCGGCTCGTTGGCATCACGGTCCTGAACGAGATCCAGGGTGAGCCGGTATCGCGCTCCCGGGTCCGCATTCCGCCCATCGTCGTCCCCCACGCTCACGTACCACCGCCCTGGCTGTGGCACCTGCACCAGACGGCTCAGCTGCGTCGCCTCGACGGTACCGCGCGGATTGGTCTCGGTGGCGACCACGTTGCCCATCCCGTCGCGGACCTTCACCGTGGGCTGCAAGGTGGCAACGGGCATCTCGAGGCGAATGGAGAGCAGCTGTCCGGCGCCCACGTCCACGGCGAACCAGTCCTCGTCGCCGCGACATCCAATGGCGCCCTCGACCGGCGTGCCGAGGCTCGCGGCAGTGGCCCCGGCCGCGTCGTCGTTGGGCTCCGCTGGGTCGGGGTCCGGCGCACTCTCGACGCTCAAGCGGTAGGCGTGGCGCGCATCCTGGGCGTCGTCGCCCTGATCGCGAACGACGAGGAAGTAGCGCCCGGGGGCGACGCAGTGGACGATCTCGAGATCCTCACCCACCTCTTCGGCGGGCGGGCGTGCCGCAACCTCGCCCGGCTGGCCTCCCACATCTTCGTAGACGACATAGGTGGCCTCGATGGGGGCAATCGGTGCATCGAGGGAAAGGCGCACCGTCAGCAGGTGGTCGCCGGCGCCGGTCTCGAAGACGTACCAATCCTCGTCTTCGACGGGGCAGATGTAGCCCGTGGCCTCCTGACCGAGGGAGAGCGCCACAGCGGTCGCAGGATCCTCGGAGTCGTCGAACTCGCACCGCGGGCCGCCGTCCTGCGGGCCGCCGTCCCTTCCCGGCGTGGTCCCGCCGGTGGGACAGCCGGCGAGCGGCACGAGGCCGAGCAGCCCGAGGAACACCCCCACGAGTGCCGTGGAGAACGAGGGCGGCGCGAGCCTTGCGCCCGAGCCTTCGCTGCGTTGCACGGTCATACCCCTCCCGGCCACCTCACGGCCGAATGCAGTGGACCTCGGGATCGAAGTCGCGCACGTCCACGAAGTCGGTGTCCTCTACGTACATGTGCCCGCTGGGCGGCTCCTTGTAGTCGAGCGCCGCATCGTAGCGGGCTTCGACGCAGGCGACCCGGTAGGTCGCGAAGGTCTTGGGATCGTCGAAGGCGACCTCGCCGGCGAAGAGCAGGATGCGGTTCCAACCATTGCCCGGCCGCTCCGCAGACGGGTTCTCACGCGTGGGCACGAGCGTGATGTTGTCCACGTCGAAGGTGTAGCGCGTGCTCGAGCCTTCGAGGCCCAGTTCGTCGATCTGGTAGCGGTAGGCGACGAAGCTGCGCATCGCCCCGTCGTCGCATAGGGGATCGTTCCCGGCGAGCACCTCGGTGGCATTGGGCGTCAGGTCCCAGTCGAGATCGTCCTGGTCGTCGACCTTCACCGGCGAGGTCCTGAATCGGACCTCCACCCGGTCCGGAACGCCGTCGGCGTCACTGTCGGTCCCGACCTGGCTGGTGCCGAAGAAAATTTCCTCACAGTCCCGCAGTCCATCGCCGTCGGTGTCCTTCCAGTCGCAGAAGCCGTCCCCATCGCGGTCGGGGCAGTCACAGAGGAGGTCCCCGTCGGCGTCCACACAGTCGTGGCCAGCGGCATCGACGCAGGTGCCCTGCGCCACGCAGTCGCAAACGCCGTCTCCATCGCTGTCGAGGATGCAGTCACAGGCTCCGTCCATGTCGGTGTCGGTACACAGATCGGGTACGAAGCAGTCGGAGTCGTCGGGATCGATGGGATCCTGTCCAGAGAGCCGGAAGTCCCATTCCACCCGGTCGGAGAGACCGTCGTCGTCGGTGTCGGCAACGAAGGGATCGGAGCCGACACGGATCTCCATGTGGTCGGCGAGTCCGTCGCCGTCGGTGTCGATGAGCGGCTCTCCGCAGCTCACGACGCCGTCCCCGTCGAGATCCACGAAGGCCTGCCGGTCGATCTCGTCGAGGTACCGGTGCGGCGCCTGGCTCCCGTCGATGAGCATCGAGGTGTTGATCGCCGTGAGCTGCCGCAAGGTGAAGACCCGGCGGATGACCGTCAGATCGATGTCCAGGAAGTTGATCTCCTCGCCGTTGGGGAAGCTGCGATAGGTCCCGCCACCCACCTTCGCCATCTGTTGCAACAGTTCCTGCGCCCCCTGATCGAGGACGGGGCCCTCCCCCGAGGACAGATAACCGGTGTGGAAGGCGAAGTCTCCGACGTGGAAGAGGTCGGCCAGGTCCCGGATCGCCGCCACCGCATCGAGGATGTGCTCGAAGGGATTGCCCCGCGTCTCCGAGTCGTCCACGTCGGGCAGGCCGTCGGAGAGGAAGATCACCACGTACTTGGAGAGGGGCAGCGACTCCAGATCGGCGCGCTCGAGTTCGGTGCGGATCTCGAAGTACGCTTCGTTGAGTGCGTTGAGGTAATTGGTCGTGCGGTCGGTGACGGAGAGCTGGGAGGCGGCGATCGCCAGTCGCCCGGGATCGGCGATGAAATAGGTGTCGGCGAGCCCGTCGTTGTCCAGGTCCTCGGGGGTGTAGCTCTGTGCCTCCGCGGAGAAGCGGATGATGCCGATGCGCACGCCGGCGGCGCCCTGGGACAGGAGCCGGTCGACGGTCTCACGTACCGCCCGCTCCCGGCCGGTGGTCAGGGTCACCGGGTCCATGGGGTCGGTCACGCGCATCGACTCGGAGCTGTCCACCACGAAGAGGACGCGCAACGGGAAGATCCGGCTGTCCGGCTCGAGGGTCTTCAGCTCTCCCGAGATCCGGAGCTTGTCGTCCCGACCCGCCTCGCGGGGTGGCGGCCAGCGCTCGAGCGTGGTCCGGCTGCAGCCGAGACCGCAGCACAGCATCAGGAGGCAGAGACCGCGCCCGGGCCGCCTCATGGGTTCCCCGCCCTCGCCCGCTGTACGCACGGGCCGCAGGCCTCGTCGACCACATCGAGGAAGGTCATCAGCCGCCCGATCTCCCAGGGGCGCAGACAGTGGAGATCGGGGTCGAAGTTCTCGATGGGCCAGAAGAGGTTCGGCGCGATGCGCGGGATGCGCTCCTCGCGTGGCTCGAGGTTTCCCTTCAGGTAGCTGGTAACCAGGTCCCGCAGCTCGTTCGGCGTGTAGAGATAGCCTCCCACCTTCGTGTTGGGGACGTCGTCGGGGAGCGGGTTGCCGTTTCGATCCACGAAGACGCACTGGTTCATGTAGCTGACGAGACGACCCCGATTGAAGGCGTTGATCGCATCCTCGGGCGCCACGTTGGGATCGACCTGGCACTTGACCGCGATGCCGTCGAGACGGGATCGGATGGCGGCGCGCAGATCGTCCCAGTACTGCTGCGAGAGATCGAGGCGCCCGCTCGGAGGGTCCTTGAACTTCGCGTCGTCATAGAAGGCCTCGACGCAGGCCACGTGGGCGGTGGGGCTCGAGCCCACCAGCTGCACCGGCTCCTCGAGGGCATAGAGGAGGATGCGATTGAGGCCGCGGTTTCGGGTGAGCGGAGTCGTCACGAGCTGAATACGGCTGACCTGGAACCGGTAGCACTGCCGCAGTTCCTCCTCCCCGGTATCCCGGTTGGGAATGCGCCGCGCACCCACCTCATCGAGCCCATAGCGGACCGCCTCCTTTCGGTAGCGGTCGAGATCGCTGACCTGCGGCAAGGTGCCAGCCCGCACCTCCTCCCGGTTGACCAGCCCGTCGAAGTCGGGATCGGCCAGCGCATCGTCGAGGAGCGGATCGAGGCCGAGCATCACCTCGATGCGATCCGGCATGCGGTCCCCGTCGCTGTCGGCGAGACGGGGATCCGTCCCCAGGAAGTTCTCCTCGCAGTCGTTCAGCCCGTCGCCATCGGTGTCCGTGGCATCGGGGCAGCGCGCCGCGGGGACGAGCGCATCGAGGGGATCGAAGCCCCGCGCCCGGAACCGATCCTCGAAGAGATCCCCATAGAGATCGCCGTCCGGGAGCCCGTCGGCCATGTCGTTGTCCGAGTCGGGGTCGCGCGGGTCCGTGCCAATCTGCAGCTCATAGGCGTCGACGAGCCCATCCCCATCCGTATCCGGCTCGATCCCCCGCGATGTGGGCCGGGCATGGGCGTTCTGCGCGAGCATCTCGGTGAGCCAGAACTTGCTCTCCAGGCTCGCGAAGTCGAAGTCCAGGAAGGTGTCGTCGTTCACCGTGAGGTTCACGTCCCGGAAGATGCCGTTGCCCGCCGCGGCGATCGCACGAAGCTGCGTGCGCGCCTGCGTCTCGTTGTAACCGAGCTGCATCGAGGCCTCGGGGCACACCGCCTCGACCTGCGCCTGGGGCGCGAAGAGGAAGACCGTGTGCAGGCGCACGTCTCCGGCCCCATAGGTCTCCTTCAGCGCCAGAAGATCCCGCACCCGGGCCATGATCTGCTCCGGCTGGTTGTAGGCCGGACACAGCCCCTGCATGTCCACGTACTCGCCGGCACGAATGGGGCCCTGGTAATTGCACGCGCCACCACTTTCGTTGTCCGGGTGGAGTGAGTTGTCGGTGATGTTCGCGCAATCGGGGTCGCTCTCATCGACGAGCCCGTCCCCGTCGTCGTCGCGTTTGTTTTCGCAGTTGGTCTTATCGTCCTCACAGCCGGCGTTGCAACGCGGCTGGGGGATCCCGTCGCTGACCAGGACCACCACGTAGCGCGTGCGGGCGCGCTCCGCCGCCCCCACCGCGATCATGTCCTGCTCGATCATCGTGACCGCGGTGGCCAGCGCGCCCTGGTAGTCGGTGGCGGGACCCAGGCCCTGGGAGGGATCGAGAAAGGGCTGGAGCAGTGCCTGGTTGCGGGTAAACGGCTGCTGTCGCGACCAGGAGGCGAAGCCCACGAAGCCGATCTCGACGTTGGGCTTGGGAAGCAGCTCTGCCACCACCTGGTTGAGGGCAGCAAAGCGGCGGCTCTGGGTGTCGGTGCACTGCAGCGAGGTCGATTGATCGAGGAGGAAGAGCACCTTCACAGGGAAGGTGACCTCCTCCGCCGCCTCGGTGCACAGCTCGCCCTCGATCTGCAGCAGGTTGTCGTAGACCTCGATCTGGGCGTCGGGATCGAGTTGCAGGCGCGCATCGGTACAGCTACCTGCGAGCACGAGGAGCCCAGAGGCGGCCAGGGTCAGCATCCGTCGGCGTCTTGTGCGCATCACCCCTCCAGCGAGATCGAGTCTATCAGGAACCGAAACGCAAAAGGCGACGGCGAAGCAGGACGAGCCCGCAACGCCGCCGCACCCCGGAATGCCTCCGGCGGGCCGCCTACCTGCGGCGCCTCACGACGAGGCCACCCAGTGCCAGCAGCAGCGCCAGCGCCGCACCGCTGCCACCGGTGGAACTGCAGCCCTGGCCGAGGTTCTCCCCGTCGGCGACGATAACCGCCTCCCAGCTCGCCTGCGCGTCCACCTCGCGGGTGACGTTGTCGGCCCAGGCGGTCGTTGCCACCAGGCGCACCTTGTACTCACCTGCCACATCGGGGGTGAAGGTGGCCACCTTGTCCTTGAGGTAGTGGTACTCGTAGGGCGTCGAGTAGGTCACCGCACCCTGCGGATTCTCGATGACCGCATGGGAGCCGGCGGGCGCCTCGACGACGGTCCACTGGTACCGGATGGCCTGGTTGACGCGGTTGGCGAAGATGCGCATCCGTGCCGTCTCGCCGGTTCGGGTGAAGAGCGAGGGCGTGTAGACGCTGAAGGGGCCCTCCGGGTCGAGACAGTTGTCGACGTCACCGAAGACCGTGTAGCAGAAGACGGGGTCACAGGCGTCGCCGATGCTGTCGCGGTCGAGGTCGGCCTGGTCGGGGTTCGGCGTGAGCTCGCAGTTGTCGTACGGGTTGAAGAGCCCATCGTCGTCCATGTCCGGGTCACAGAGGTCGCCCAGACCATCGCCGTCGGAGTCCGCCTGGTCCGGATTGAAGATCGTGGCGCAGTTGTCGGGGCGCAGCGCATCGAGCTCGCTCACGTTGTCCCCGTCGATGTCCGGGAAGCACAGCGCCCGCTCGTTCTCGTTGCCCGG
>CAYYHA010000188.1:0-795 GCA_964471535.1 uncultured Myxococcia bacterium
GTCTGCCCCCGGTGCTCGTCGAAGTGACACTGTGCGCAGCGGGTGGCCACGCCGAGGAAGGTCCCGGGGCGCGTCTTCACCAGCCGGCGCACCGCCGGGTCTCGGATGCGCCGCGTCTCGTGGCAATCGCGGCAGCCGATCTTCCGGTGGCCTCCGGTGAGCGGCCAGCCGGTGCGGTCGTGGTCGAAGTGGGCCTGTCCCCCCGGCCAGTGGATGAGAGAGGCCTCGGTGCCACGGTGTTCCGGATGGCATTTCTCGCAGTGCGAAACCTCTGCCCCCATCCGGCCGTGGTAGCCGCGGCCCTTGGCGATGCGCGCCTTCAGGAGCCCGTGACACGACAGACACTTCTCGTCGGAGATCCGCTCGCCGCCGCCGTGGCAGGCGGTGCAATGGGAGAGGCCCTCGAGCTTCGCGTGCGCCCGAGCCAGCGGTCCCGGGGAGAAGATCTGCGCCTCCACCTGCTGTGCCAACGAGGCCGCAACGAGGAGGGCGGCCAGGCCGAGGACCCAGGAAGCTGCCCGGCGCGGGCGGCGGCGCGCGAGGCGAGGGCCGGACGGGCAGCGCTTCAGAAGATCCACGTGTACCCCACCATCAGCGAGATCACGATGTGCGCCGTGAGCACGAAGAGCAGGAGGATGGCCAGGACCACGTGGAGCACTCGCCACCCGCCCATGAGGCGCTTGAGGCTGCGGTAGAAACCCACCTGCGTGCGCAGTCGCAGCAGGCGCCAGAGGGAGCGGGAGAAGTCGTGGAAGGCGCTACGGTCGGGGCCGAGGGGACGGCTGCGCCAGAGCG
>CAYYHA010000188.1:805-6380 GCA_964471535.1 uncultured Myxococcia bacterium
TCCTTGGGAAGCATGAGGAGGTGATGCGCCAGGCCCTGCCCCCGCGGCTCCTGCGTGAGCCAGCCGAGGACCCGGCGCAGGGCTTCGGGCCGGCGCCCCGGGGCGGTGCGTGCCTCGACGGCGCTGCGGTGGCGCTCCCAGCGCGCGCGGAGCACCGAGAGCTCCACTGCCTTCCCCTTCGTCGTGGGGATGAGACCGAAGAGGAAGCGCCCCACGATCCCCGTTGCGACCACCACCGCCAGGCTCACCGCGGTGATGCTCGCAAGGAGGTTGCGGGACTGGAACGCGGCGTGGAAGGCGATCACCGCCGGACTCATGAAGCCGACGAAGACATGGAAGGCGAGCCAGTTGCGGATGTGGCCCCACCTCAGCCAGCGCCAACGCTTCCGGGCCGAATAGAGGAAGTTGGAGAGCATGAAGAGCGTGGCCCCGATGCCCACGCCGTGGCCCCACCACCCTGCCGGCCGCAGCGCCTCGTGCAGAGGGGAGTCGAAGCGCTGCTCGAGGGGCAGCCGGTAGTAGTCCCAGCCGACGACGGCCAGCCCGGCGAGGATGGTGCAGGCCGCGGCCCACAGCCCGAGGGCCAGGCGGCGGCTCGCCCGCTCCACCACTTCTGCATCCTGTGAGACGAAGCGGCCCCGGTCCTCGCCGTGGTGGCGGCGAATCTCCACTCCGACCTTCTCGAGGAAGGCGCGGGGCAGCTCACCGCCGATGTTCACGATGACGTAGTCGTTCTTCATCGCTCCGCGGCGTTGGCCGGGGCGCAGGACCACCGAGTCAGGGCGGATCTCCTCCACTTCCGTCCCCATCAGACCCACGACACGCCGGGCTGCGATGAGCGCTTCGATCTTCTGCTTATTGGTGGGCCGGCAGCGCCCGAAGGCTTGCCTCCGGTACGAAATCGCCACCTCGGCGTCGGTCTCCTCGGCGAGGAGAATCGCCGACTCCAGGGCAGAGTCGCCCCCGCCCACCACCAGCACGCGGCACCCTGCGTACTGCTCGGGCTCGATGAGGCGGTAGGTCACCTTCGGCAGGTCCTCACCGGGGACTCCTAGGCGGCGGGGCGTCCCCCGGCGTCCGATGGCGAGCACCACCGCCTGCCCGGTCACCGGCCCTCCCGTCGTCTCGATCTCGAAGGCGCCGGGCCCGCCTTCGAGGCCAACAACCCGAACGCCCTCCTCGACCCGGATCCCGAGTCGCCGGACCACCTCGTCGAACTCGGCGATCACCTCCTCCTTGCGCATCCGCCGCTTGCCGAAGCGCCCGTAGCCGGGAATCTCCACCGGCTCGCTCATCACCAGCTTCTGCCGCGGGTAGTGGGCGACCGTTCCGCCGAGGCTCTGTTGCTCGAGCAGGCGGTAGGAGAGGCCAGCATCGATACAGGCCGCAGCGGTGGCCAGGCCCGCCGGGCCGGCGCCGACGATCACCACGTCCGTGACCCCGGGACGGGGGCGCAGCCGGGCCTTCAGATAGGAGACCACCTCGATGCCCTGCGTCATCGCGTTGCGGATGAGCCCCATGCCACCCAGCTCCCCCACGATGTAGACGCCCGCCCGACTCGACTCGAAGTCGCTGCCGAGTTCGGGCAGGTCGATCCCCCGCTCGCTGCTGCCGAAGACGAGGCGGATGGCATCCACCGGGCACTCGCGGTAGCAGGCGCCGTGGCCGATGCAGCGCGACCCCTCGATGAGCCGGCCCGCCCCCTCGACGATGCCGATGATGTCGCCTTCGGGGCAGGCGCGGACGCAGGCGAGGCTCCCGATGCACCGGTCCGGATCGATCACGGGATGGAGGGAGGCAGGGATGTGGAGGTCGGCCTTCCGCGCGGCCTCGAAGGCCTGGGTGTCGCGCGCCTCGCGCGCGCGCAGCGCGGCCGCCAGCTTCACCACCCCGAGCGCCCCTCCCAGGACGAGCGCGCCGAGCACCACCCAGTCCATCCCCGGCGAATCCTAGCGCCCCAGGGCCCTCGGGACCACCGGGCGCCAGAAATTCTCCGGGATACCTTGCGAAATCCCAAGGTGTTCCGCATAGTTACGCATCGAACTCCCATGGGTGTGCGAGACGACAGACCGGTGGCCGAGGACCTTTCCGAACGCGACCTACAGGTCCTCGAGGCCATCATCGACGACTACATCGAGACCGCCGAACCGGTGGGCTCGCGCACCCTTGCGCGCGGGCACGGACTCGAGGTCTCGCCGGCGACGATCCGCAACGTGATGAGCGATCTCGAGGCGATGGGGCTCCTCGAGAAGCCCCACACCTCCGCAGGGCGGGTGCCCACGCCGAAGGCCTTCCGCCTCTACGTCGAGTCCATCATGAAGGTGCGGCCCCTGCCGTCCCGGGCGCGGGCCCGCATCGAGCGGGGCTACGAGCCCGCCCCCGACGACGTCAACGCACTGGTGCAGCGCACCGGGCAGGTCTTGAGCCGGCTGACCCACCACGCCGCGGTGGTGGCCACGCCCCGCTTCTCGCAGACCACCTACCGGCAGATCCGCTTCGTGCGCCTGCGGGAGAACCGGGTCCTGGCCATCCTGGTCACCGAGGCGGGTCTGGTGCAGAACCGGGTGCTCCTGGTCGAGGAGGACGTGTCACAGGCGGAGCTCGACCGGATGGGGCGCTACCTCGACGAGCTCCTTGGCGAGCGCACCGTGGCCGAGGTGCGAGAGGCGATCGCCGAGGAGCTGGCCGAAGAGCGGGCCGCCTACGACCGGCTCCTCCGGCAGGCACTCGAGCTGGGCTCCCGTGCCGTGGCCGACGTGGACGCCGGGGACGTGGTGGTCGAGGGGCAGTCGGCGCTCCTCGACCAGCCGGAGTTCGCCGATCCCGAGCGCCTGCGCGAGCTGTTGAGCGCCCTCGAGGAGAAGCAGAGCCTGCTGAAGATCCTCGAGCAGGCGGAGCGGGGGTCGGGCATCCAGATCTACATCGGTGCCGAATCGGACCTTGCGGGCACCGACGACGTGGCCATGGTGCTCGCCAACTACAAACGGGGAGAGCAGGTCCTCGGTGCCCTCGGGGTCATCGGCCCCACCCGCATGGACTATGCCCGCCTCGTCCCCCTGGTCGAGTACACCGCGACCCTCGTGGGGCGGCTGCTGGCGGGAAGCGACGGAGAAGGTTGATCGCAGGGTTCCTTTGATTTTGCAGGAATCCTAGGATATGAGGCGCCGTTTCAGGCGCGAGACGTGGACGAGAGCGATGAGCGACGAGACTCTGAAGGCGGAGACTCCGCACCCCGAGGGTTCGCACACCGAGGGTGAGGCGGGGGACGGGGCCGAGACGCGGCAGGGGCCGGCCGAGACGCCGCCGGCGGGCCGCAGCGGTCCGGAGAAGGCCGTGTTCGAGATGGATCCGGCGCTCGTCGAGGCCATGAAGGAGGCGGAGAGCGCGGTCGAGCGGCGGCAGAAGGCCAAGGGTGAGGAGGCGGTCGAAGTCGAGGTGGCGGGCGACGATCCGCCCGGCGGGCCGGCCATCCCCACCGGCGGCGCCGGCGAGGGCACGGTCCGGGCCCTCGCGGAGATGCGCAAGGCCCTCGATGCCCTCGAAGCGTCCGAGGCGAAGGTGGCGGCGCTCGAGGAGCAGCTCAAGCGGACGGCCGCGGACTTCGACAACTTCCGCAAGCGGGTGGCCCGGGAGCGCGAGGAGGACCGGAAGTTCGCCATCGAGAAGCTGCTCAAGGAGCTGCTTCCGGTGATCGACAACATGGAGCGGGCCCTCGAGTCGGCGAGCGCCGAGGCGGGTGAGGTCGAAAGTCAGCTGCTCACCGGCGTGAAGATGGTGCACAAGCTCTTCCTCGATACGCTCAAGAAGTTCGGCGTGGAGCAGTTCTCCGCGAAGGGCGAGCCCTTCAATCCGGAGAAGCACGAGGCGATGCAAACGGTGGAGTCCGCCGAGGTGCCCGAGGGCCACGTCGCCGAGGAGTACATGAAGGGCTACTACCTGAACGAGCGCCTGGTCCGGCCGGCGATGGTGGCCGTGGCCAAGGCCCCGGCGGGGGCGCTTCCCGGGCAGGCGCCGGGATCGGACGGAGCCAAGGCAGAGCCGGCTGGTGGGGAGCACGGCGGTGCGACGGGGACGACGCCGGAGGAGGGCCATGGGGGCGGGGCCGTCTCGGCGCCCTCCGCGGAGTCCGGCGGAACACAGGGGGAGTCCTAGGTGAGCAAGGTCATCGGAATCGATCTCGGAACGACCAACTCGTGTGTGGCGGTGCTCGAGGGCGGTGATCCCGTCGTCATTCCCAACTCGGAGGGGAGCCGCACCACACCCTCGATGGTGGCCTTCACCGAGACCGGAGAGCGCCTCGTGGGCCAGATCGCCAAGCGTCAGGCGATCACCAACAGTGAGAACACCATCTATGCGGTCAAGCGGCTCATCGGCCGGAAGTTCGACGAGCCCGAGGTGGCCAAGACGCGGGAACTCGTCCCCTACACCATCGTGCAGGCGGACAACGGGGACGCCTGGGTGGAGGTGCGCGGCGAGAAGATGAGCCCGGCGCAGATCTCGGCGATGGTGCTCGCCAAGATGAAGGAGACCGCGCAGGACTACCTCGGCGAAGAGATCACCGAGGCGGTGATCACGGTCCCCGCCTACTTCAACGACTCGCAGCGCCAGGCGACGAAGGACGCGGGAAAGATTGCCGGCCTCGAGGTGCTTCGAATCATCAACGAGCCCACGGCGGCGGCGCTGGCCTACGGCCTCGACAAGCAGAACCAGACGCAGAAGGTCGCCGTCTACGACCTCGGCGGGGGCACCTTCGATATCTCCATCCTGGAACTCAACGCCGGTGTCTTCGAGGTCAAGTCGACCAACGGTGACACCTTCCTGGGGGGCGAGGACTTCGACCAGCGCATCCTCCAGTGGCTCAACGAGCGCTTCAAGGAGGAGAACGACGGCAAGGACCTGACCCAGGACAAGATGGCCCTGCAGCGCCTGAAGGAGGCGGCGGAGAAGGCGAAGCACGAGCTCTCGAGTTCCTTCGAGACCGATGTCAACCTGCCCTTCATCATGGCCGACGAGACGGGGCCGAAGCACCTGGTCTGCACCCTCGATCGCGCCACGCTCGAGGGCCTCGTGGAGGACCTCGTCGACCGGAGCCTCGAGCCGTGCCGCAAGGCCCTCGAAGATGCCGGGCTCACCGTGAAGGACATCGACGAGGTGCTGCTCGTAGGCGGCATGACCCGCATGCCGCTGGTGCAGCAGAAGGTGAGCGAGTTCTTCGGACGCGAGCCGCACAAGGGCATCAATCCCGACGAGGTGGTGGCCATCGGCGCGGCGGTGCAGGGTGCGGTGCTCAAGGGGGACGTCAAGGACGTGCTCCTCCTCGACGTGACCCCGCTCTCCCTGGGCGTGGAGACGGCCGGTGGGGTGTTCACCAAGATCATCGAGCGCAACACCACCATCCCCTGCAAGAAGTCGATGGTCTTCTCCACCGCGCAGGACAACCAGCCACTGGTCAGCGTCCACGTCCTGCAGGGCGAGCGCGAGATGGCTGCCGACAACAAGACCCTCGCCCGCTTCGAGCTGGTCGGCATCCCTCCCGCGCCCCGCGGTGTGCCGCAGATCGAGGTCACCTTCGACA
>CAYYHA010000188.1:6390-8460 GCA_964471535.1 uncultured Myxococcia bacterium
ATCGACGCCAACGGCATCGTGCACGTCTCCGCCAAAGACCTGGGCACGGGTAAGCAGCAGAGCATTCGCATCGTCGCCTCCTCTGGGCTCACCGAGGAGGAGATCGAGAAGATGATCGAGGATGCGAAGGCCCACGCGGAAAGCGACAAGCGCAAGAAGGAACTCGCCGATTTGCGCAACAACGCCGACGGGCTCATCTACACCACCGAGAAGAGCCTCGAGGAGTTCGCTTCCGAGCTGGGCGAGGAGGACGTGGCCGAGATCCGCGCCGACCTCGAGAACCTGAAGGGCTTGCTCGAGCAGGGTGACGAGGTGGACGTGGATGCGCTCCGAGAGGCCATCGCACAGCTCGAGGGCTCGGCCTACCGCATCGCCGAGGCGATGTACGCCGACGAAGCCGAGGGCTAGGTAGCGCCCGGAGCCCCATGCGGGTGGCGTCGGTGGGTCCACTTGGGGCCGACCCGTCGGGCCCACCGCGGCCACCGCCGGACGCGGTCGGCGCCGCCGGTCTTCGTTGACAGGAACCGCCCACTGCTTACCCTGCGCCCCACCGCCCATGAAGCGCGACTACTACGAGATCCTAGGCGTCTCGCGGCATGCGGACTTTCGGGAGATCAAGAGCGCCTTCCGTAAGAAGGCGCACGAGTACCATCCCGATCGCAATCCCAACGACAAGGAGGCGGAGGAGCGCTTCAAGGAGTGCCAGGAAGCCTACGAGGTCCTCTCCGACCCCGAGAAGCGCGCCCGCTACGATCAGTTCGGACACGCCGGCGTCGGTGGGGCCGCGGATCCCTTCGGGGGCTTCCGGCCGGGCGCCGGCTTCGGCAACATCAACGACATCTTCGGAGACATCTTCGGAGACATCTTCGGGGGGGGCCGGCGTGGCCGCGCCCGCGCCCGGGGTGCGGACCTTCGCTACGACCTCGAGCTCTCCTTCGAGGAAGCAGCCTTCGGCGGGGAGAAGGCCATCGAGGTGGACCGGGAGGTCCGCTGCGAGCACTGTGGCGGCAGCGGAGCCAAACCGGGCACCGCGCCTGCGACCTGCGAGACCTGCGGCGGCCATGGGGAGGTGCGCTTCACCCAGGGCTTCTTCGCGGTCACCCGGACCTGTCCCCAGTGCCGGGGGCGCGGCAGCGTGGTGCGCGACCCCTGCCCCGAATGCCGGGGCAGCGGTCGCACCCGTAAGACGAGCACCCTGACCGTGAAGGTGCCGCCGGGGGTGGACACGGGAACGCGGCTGAAGCTCTCGGGCGAAGGCGCGCCCGGTGAGATGGGCGCGCCTCCCGGCGACCTCTACGTGGTCTGCCACGTCCGAGAGCACCCCATCTTCATCCGGGAGGACGCCGACATCCTCTGCGAGGTGCCCATCTCCTTCCCACAGGCTGCCCTGGGCGCGGAGATCGAGGTGCCCACGCTCGACGGCAAGGTGAAGATGAAGATCCCCGAGGGCACGCAGAGCGGTAAGATCTTCCGGCTCCGCGGCAAGGGCGTGCCCATCCTCAACGGCGGGGGTCGGCGCGGTGACCAGCACGTGCGCATCGTGGTCGAGACGCCCACCAATCTCAACCGGCGCCAGAAGGAGCTTCTGGAGGCGTTGGCAAAGGAGCTCGGCTCCGAGGTGAGTCCTCAGTCGGCCTCCTTCTTCGAGAAGGTACGCGAACTTTTCTCCGATTCCTGATCCGGCGCGATGCGCCCACGGCCGGACGCCTGGCGGCACGCAGCCTGCCGGGCTGTTCTCACCGGCGGTGCTGTCCTATGGTGCGCGGCCGAGATGAGACGGTGCGTTGCAGCCCTCCTCCCGGCAGCGGTGCTCTCCCTGGCCTTCCTCAGCTGC
The DNA here is from genome assembly GCA_964471535.1 of uncultured Myxococcia bacterium. Lineage (GTDB taxonomy): Bacteria > Myxococcota > Myxococcia > SLRQ01 > SLRQ01 > CAYYHA01. The sequence continues at coordinate 8,225 of CAYYHA010000188.1, forward strand.
GTCAAGCGTACGGTGGTGGTGGAGGGGGTGGAGATGGAGTACGAGGCGGCGGCCGAGAAGGTCTACGCCTCGGCGCGGGCCGCCTACGACGAAGGGCAGTGTGCGAAGGCCGTGGACGGTCTGCGTCGCTTCCTCGCCGACTTCGAGGCTTCGGCGCACGCGGACGAGGCACGTTACTTCCTCGCCCGCTGCCTCGACCGTCTCGGCGAGCACGATCAAGCCATGGCCGCCTACCG
>CAYYHA010000189.1:0-8452 GCA_964471535.1 uncultured Myxococcia bacterium
CCTCTGCCCTCCCCCGGCCCGCGCCAGGTCGAGCCCCAGCCAAGAAGCGCATGAGCGTGAAGGAGGCCCTCGACTTCGACGCATCCTCGGCGCTCCTCGACGAGTACGAGGACATGGCGAGCGCCTATGTGGCGATGTTCAAGGCGCGGCCCCTCTCGGAGAAGCTCTGCCTCGTGGGCGCCCTCCTCGCGGCGCTCACCGTCCTCTTCCCCTGGACGGTGACGGTCTCCCCAGCTGGCGTGGAGGACCCCCATCTGGGCCTGCTCGAGCTGGGCTGGCTCTCGGCGATCTTGGCGGCGGCGGCCGTCGCCGTCGCCTGGGTGCGCAACTTCAGCCGCTCCCTCAAGATTCGACCGCTCCATCTCGTCTTCGTGCAGCTCGTGCTCGCGGCGGTGGGCATCCTCTGGGGCCTGGTGGCCTACGTGGCGGCGCTGCGCCTCGAACCGCCACCCGTGAACCCACGCGGCGTCGAGCCCGGCCCCACCTACGGGCTCTACCTCCATCTGCTCGCTTGGGCGGTGACGCTGGCCGGCGGGCTCTTGGCGCTGCGCGATGCCGAGCGTGTCCCCCCGGGCTGGCTGCCCAAGCCACCTGAAGACGACGTCTAGGTCGCCCGACCGGCACTCCCAGGGTGCCCCATGCCGGCAAGACGGTCCGGCCGCCCCCCCGGCCCCACGCGCGAAGACGGGGCGCCGCCTCGCGCGGCGCCGGGCCGGCGGGGTCCGCCTGAGCCGCGCAGGCGCAGGCTGTTGAGCACCACCGAGAGGCTCGAGAAGGCCATCGCCCCGGCGGCGATCATCGGGGAGAGGAGCCCTGAAGCGGCGATTGGCACGGCCAGCAGGTTGTAGCCGAAGGCCCAGCCGAGATTTTGCCGAATCGTCCGGAAGGTGCGTGCCGCTGCCTCGAGGGCGTCGGCGACGGCGTCGGCTCCGCCGCGGCTCAAGGTGACCGGCGCCGTCTCCACCGCCACGTCGGTGCCGCTGCCCACCGCGATCCCCACGTCCGCCGCGGCGAGCGCCGGCGCGTCGTTGATGCCATCGCCCACCACGCCCACCGCGTGGCCGTCGGCGCGCAGGGCCTCGACCAGGGCAACCTTCTCCTCGGGGAGCAGGTCGGCGTGCACCGCCGCCTCCTCGATGCCTACCGCGCGCGCGACCGTCCGCGCCGCATCCCAGCCGTCGCCCGTGGCCATGTGCACCGCGATCCCCCGCGCCCGCAGCCGTTCGATCCCCTCCCGCGTACCCGGCCGCACGGCATCCTCGAAGGCGAGGCCCCCCACCACCTGCGACGCCCGAGCCACACCGGCGACGGTTCGCCCAGCGCGCGCCTCGGCCTCGAGCGCCTCGTGGAGATCGGCGGGCACCTCGAGGCCCTCCGACTCGAGCCAACCCAGCGATCCCACCCGCACCGCCGCACCCTCGACCCGGGCGAGGATCCCCCGGCCGCTCACCGCTTCGAGCCGTTCGGCGGGGACGTAGCGGACGCCCGCCGCCTCTGCGTGGGCGCGGACCGCCGCTGCCAGCGGGTGCTCGCTCTTTGCCTCCGCGGCAGCGGCGAGGGCGAGGACCTCGCCGGGGGCCTCGCGCGTCGCCACGACCCGAGCCACCGAAGGGCGTCCCCACGTGAGGGTTCCCGTCTTGTCGAAGACGAGAGCGTCGAGATGGGCTGCCCGCTCGAGGGCCGCCGCGTCCCGGAAGAGCACCCCCCGCTCGGCCGCACGGGCGGTCCCCACCAGGACAGCCGTGGGAGTGGCCAGGCCGAGCGCACAGGGGCAGGCGATGACCAGCACCGACACCGCCGGCACCAGCGCTGCCGCGGGCGCCACCCCGCCCACGAGCCACCAACCGAGGAAGGTGGCCACGGCGAGGACGACGATCGTCGGCACGAAGACGCCCGAGACCCGGTCGGCGAGCCGCTGTACCGGTGGCCGGCTCGCCTGTGCCCGCTCTACCTCCCGGGCGATGCGCGCCAGGCGCGAGTCGCTGGCCCGGGCGGAGACCCGCACCTCGATGGCACCGGTGGTGTTGAGCGACCCGCCAACCACCGCCTCGCCCGGGCCGCGGGCGATGGGCATGGGCTCGCCGGTGATGAGCGACTCGTCCACCGCCGTCTCACCCGCAACGATTTCACCGTCGAGGGGGATGCGCTCGCCCGGACGGACCACCACCACCGTCCCGACGTCGATCGCATCCACCGGGCGATCCTCCACGCCTCCATCCATCTTGACGTGCGCCACATCGGGACGCAGCCGAAGGAGCGCCCCGATGGCATCACGCGCTCGGGACTTCGCCCGGGCCTCCAGGTAGCGGCCAAGGAGAATGAGCGTGACGATACTGGCGGCGGAGTCGAAGTAGACCGCCTCCTTCAGCCCCAGAGCAAGCACCCCCACCGACCACGCGTATGCGCTGCCCGAGCCGAGCGCGATGAGTGCATCCATGCCGAGCGTCCCGTGCTTCAGCCCACGCACCGTCGAGACGAAGAAGACCCGCCCCGGGCCGAGCAGCAGCGCCGTGGTGAGCAGGCCCTGCAGCACGTCGCGCCCCGGGAAGGGCGGGAGCACCATCCCCACGATCATCACCGGCGCTGCGAGCAGGGCAGCGAGGAGCACGCGGCGACGGGCTGCGCTCCGTGCCTCCTCCTGCGCCTCGGCCCGAGCCGCCGCCTCGGCCCGGGTGGGCTCCGCCGCACGCGGAGCCGCCTCGTATCCCACCGCTTCGATGGCTTCGATTGCCGCTTGGACCGCGTCGGGGTCCTGTACCTCGAAGACCGCCTGCTCGGTGGCAAAGTTCACCGCCGGCTTCTCGACCCCGTCCACCGAGGCGAGCGCGCGCTCCACCGAGCCCACGCAGGCGGCGCAGCGCATTCCCTTCACGTCGAGCGTGATTCGCTTCTTTGCCGGCATCGGGCAAACCCTAGAGCCTGGCTCCGCAGCGCACCAGAGCGCCGGCGACAGGCGACATGGGCCCCCTACGCGCCGGTCAGGCGCTCGAAGTAGCGAATCGCCTCGGGGGTATCCCAATGGCGAGCCCCCACGAACTTCGCCCGGATACGCCCGTCGGTGTCGATCACATAGGTCTCGGGGAAGCGAAAGGTGCCGTAGTCGCGGGTCACGCGCTGCCCCTCGTCTAGGAGCACAGGAAAGTCGGGGAGCGCTCCGTCGAAGAAGCGAACCACGTCGTCGACCGAATCGTCTTCGCTAACCGCGACGATCTCGAACGGCCGCCCGGCGAGGGCCGCCTTCAGGGCGATGAGTGACGGCAGTTCCTCCACGCAGGGCGGGCACCAGGTGGCCCAGAAGTTGAGGAAGACCACCTTCCCCCGGTGGTCAGAGAGGCGTACCGCCTGCCCTTGCAAGTTTTGGAGCGTGAAGTCCTTCGCGGGCCGGTCCATGGGCTCGCCATCCAGCGACTCCGGGATGGGGATCTCGGAGGGGAAGAGCCACGCCGCCGACTCGGCCACGAGCGGCGCGCCCAGGGCCCCCGCAGCCACGAGGACGAAGAGCCCCTTCAGCCAGAGCGGCGCTGCTGGCCTCATCGCCTCTGCTCCTGTGCCCGACGGACGCGGGCGGCGAGCGCGTCGGGATCCACGCGGTGCTTGAACGCTCGGAATCCGTCGACGTGGACGACGGGGATCTCGTAGCGGTAGCGCTCGAAGAGCGCCGCGTCGGAGGTGATGTCGACGTAGCGAAGCTCGAAGGGCACCTTCCCGCGCGCGAGGCGCGCGGCCTCGAGGGCCTCGTCGCAGAGGGGGCAGTCGGCCTTCCCGAAGATCTCGACCCGCACCATGGCCCCTTTCGCCTATCAGAAAGGCCCACACCGTGGCGAGCCCAGCACCAGGGGGGCCGGCGTTGCTCGCCGGCCCCCACTGCAAGATGATGGCCGCATGGAAGGCCTGACCGGCGCGCTCTCCGTCATGCCCGTCGAGGACTTGCTCGAGTACCTCACCCGCCGCTGTCTCCACGGAACCGTGCTCTGTGAGCGGGGAACCGCTCAGAAGTCGGTGGTGCTCCGCGGCGGGCAGGTGACCGGCGCCGCATCGAACGACCCCCGCGAGTACCTCGGTCAGTTCCTCATCAACTACGGCCACATCAACGAGGAGCAGTTGAGCCAGGCCTTCGAGACGCAGCAGGAGACCCGCATCATGCTGGGGCGCATCCTGGTGATGATCGGGCTGGTGGACGAGGCGGTGATTCAGCAGGTGCTCGCCATCAAGATCCGCGAGACCCTGCTGTCGGTGCTCGAGTGGGACTCGGGCACCTTCCACTTCGATCCTACGCGCGGCGATCTCGAGGAAGGCGTCGTGGAGGTGGCCGTCACCCTCGACGAGGTGCTGGCGGAGGCCGAGTTCCGGCGGACGGCGTGGGAAGCGATCCGCCAGGTCTTTCCCACGGGCGAGGCGGCACTGGAGGTCGACGCATCGAAGATTCCCGTGGTCCCCGAGCATCCCCTCGACGCGCGCATCTTGGAGCTCGCCCAACGGGGTGAGCCCATCGACTCCATCGCGCTGGCGCTCCACGCAACCCCGTTCGTCCTCTACCAGCGGCTCTTCGCGCTGCACCGGGCGGGCATCGTCTCTCCAGTGGAGGCGGGACACGTGGAGCTCGAGCTCGACTTCGAGGTGGAGGAAGCGACAGAGCTCGAGGACGAGCCCTTGCAGCTTCCCGATCAGGAGATCCCGGAGGTCCTCGGCGCAGAGACGCCGGTGGCGGAAATCCTGGGGCGTGCCCGCGATTTCCTCCGGGCGGGGAAGTACCGCGAGGCTCGGCACCTGGCCACCCGCGCCCTGGAGCTGGCGCCGGACGACGCCGATGGGCACACTGCCCTGAAGGAGGCCGAGACGGGCCTGCTCGCCGAGCTGCGGGGACAGCTCCTCGCGCGGCCACTGTCGCCTCGGGTCATCGCCTCGGGGGCACAGCTGCGCGGCCTGCGCTTCACGCCGGCGGAGCGCTACCTCCTCAAGCGCTTCGACGGGAAGCGAACGCTCAAGCAGATCATCCGGGTCAGCCCCATCAAGGAGGTCGACGCCCTCGAGGCGGTGCATCGCTTCCTGAAGGGTGGGGTCATCCGTCTGGTGGAACCGCCGCGCTAGGTTGGGGCGCCTTTGTCCGGCCGGGGCCACGGCACGCTCGTAGGCCTCGACTCGAGGCGCCGCCGGGTGCTCCGCATGGGGGCCGGGCAGCGCCTCACCGGTGTTCGGGGCTCGGGCAGAGTGCTGCGCGCACCGCCTGCACCTGCTGCATCAGCGCCTCGAAGAGATCGGGGGTCAGGGCCTGCGGGCCGTCGCTCTTCGCCTCGCTGGGGTTCGGATGCACCTCGACCATGATCCCATCGGCCCCCACCGCAGCGGCGGCACGGGCGAGTGGAATCACCAGATCCCGCCGGCCGGTGCCGTGGCTGGGGTCGACGATCACTGGGAGGTGGGACTCCTGCTTCAACACCGCCACCGCGGAGAGGTCGAGGGTGTTGCGGGTCATCGTCTCGAAGGTGCGGATACCGCGCTCGCAGAGGACCACCTGCAGGTTGCCGCGGCTCAAGATGTACTCGGCGGCCATGAGGAACTCCTCGAGTCGCGCCGAGAGGCCTCGCTTGAGCATCACCGGCTTGCCCACACGCCCGACGGCCTCGAGGAGCGAGAAGTTCTGCATGTTGCGGGCCCCGATCTGCAGCACGTCCGCGTAGCGCGCCACCAGGTCGAGGGTCTCGGTATCCTTCACCTCGGTGATGACCGGCAGCCCGGTCGCCTCGCGCGCTTCGGCGAGGATCTTCAGCCCCTCCTCCTTCAGCCCCTGAAAGGAGTACGGCGAGGTGCGGGGCTTGAACGCACCCCCGCGGAGGAGCGTCGCTCCGGCGCGGGCGACCGCCCGTGCGGTGCCCACCGTCTGCTCCCTGGACTCGACGGCACAAGGCCCGGCCATCACCGTGAACCCGCCGCCGCCGATCCGTGTCGTGCCGAGGTCGATGACGGTGTCGTGGTCCTTCCCCTCACGGCTGACCAGCTTGTAGGGCTTGGAGACCGAGATGCACTCGCGCACGCCGGGTAGGTCCTGGAAGTGCGCCGGGTCGATGGGCCCCTCGTTGCCGGTGAGACCGATGGCCGTGCGCTGTGCACCGGGCATGGGATGGCCCTCGAGTCCCAGTGCGCGGGCGCGGGCGACGACCTGTGCGATCTCCGCTTCGGTGGCGTCGGGCCGCATGACGACGAGCATGGCGTGATCCTCCTTGGCGGTGGGGAGAGGAGGATAGGCGAGCACTCCCGCCCCTGCCAGACCTGGCCTCCCTCCTTGGTGGGGGAAGGCCGCAGGCCGCCGGGCCCTCAAGGGCTGTCGAGTCGCCGCCGGAGGAGCCGGCCCCGCACGAGCGTATCGACGAGCGCGCGGCGCGCCGCCTCGCAGTGCCGCCGGGCGGCCTCGCTTGCGGCCGCCGCCTGCCGCTTCGCCTCCGCAGCCGCCGCCACTTCCGTCTCGAGGCGGCGGTAGAGCGCCTCGCGCGCCCACCCTGCTCCCGGGCTGCCGAGGGCCTCGTAGCGCCGGTCCCTTGCCGCACCCAGCGCGCGCTCGCTGTGGTGGAGGGCCTCGATCCGGCGGGCGAGGGTGCGCCGGGCCTCTCCGTGGGCCGAGGCCGCCGCCTCGGTCCGCCGCTCCAGCGCCGCCTCGAGGGCGCGCCGCACCCGAGGCTTCAGGCGCACGGTGCCGCCTCCTCGCGGGCGGCCGCCTCGAGGTGCTCGAGGGTCTCCTCGAGGGGCACCGGCCGGCCGGGCGCCTGCCGGCACAGCGCCTCGATCCGCGGCCAGGCGGCGATCGCCGCATCCCCCTCCGCGTCGGTGCCCGGCTCCCAGGCACCGAGCACCACCAGCTCCCGCCGCGCCTCGTAGTTGACCACGTGCCGCCGCACCACCTCGGCGGCCCGCTGCTGCGCCTCCGAGGTGATGCGGGCTGCGACCCGGGAGAGGGAGGCGGGGACGTCCACCGCCGGCCAGTGTCCCCGCTCGGCAAGCTGCCGCGAGAGCACCACGTGGCCGTCCACCAGCCCGCGCACCTCCTCGCTCACCGCATCCGCCGCCCCTTCGCCCTCGGCGAGGACGGTGTAGAGCGCCGTGATGGATCCCGTGCTGCCGTTGCCCGCCCGCTCGATGAGGCGCGGCAGCTCGGCGAAGACCGAGGGCGGGTAGCCGGCCCGCGCCGGCACCTCTCCCGCCGCGAGCCCCACCTCGCGCAGCGCTCGGGCGTAGCGGGTGAGCGAATCCACGAGGAGGAGGACCTTCAGCCCGCGGTCGCGAAACCATTCGGCGAGGGCGGTGGCGCACAGCGCCGCCCGCGCCCGGAGCAGCGCCGGCTGCTCGCCGGTGGCCACCACCACCACCGAGCGCTGCCGAGCCGGTGCGAGGGGACCCTCGAGGAACTCCCGGACCTCGCGGCCCCGCTCCCCCACCAAGGCTGCAACGACGACGTCGGCGGTGGTGCCCGCGGCGATGTCCCCGAGCAGGGTCGACTTGCCCACCCCCGGCCCGGCGAAGAGGCCCACCCGCTGTCCCTCCCCGAGGGGCACGAGCGCATCGAGCACCTTCACCCCAGTGGGCAGGGCGCGCTCGATGGGGCGGCGGGCGAGCGGATCGGGGGCGGCCCGGTGGAGCGGCACCGGTTCGAGGCGGGCGTAGGGCGGCGGCGGCCCGCCGTCCACGACGCGGCCCGCAGGGTCCACCACCCGACCGAGGAGGTCCCAGCCGGCGAGCACCCGCGGCGGGCCGGTCACGGAGACGGGCGTACCGGGCCCGACGCCCGTCGTCGCACCGAAGGCGAGCAGCCGCGCCACACCCGCCTCGAAGGCGACCACCTCGCCGGCGCGCACGGCGCCCGGGAGCTCGAAGCGCACTCCATCGCCCACACGGGCGCCCGGGAGCGGCGCCTCGACCACCGGCCCGGTCACCGAGCGCACGGCGCCGGCGCCGCGCCACTTCGGGGCTGCGGCTACCGCCGCAGTGGCCGCCTCGAGCTTCGCCTCGATCACGGCGTCCCCTCCGCGGCGCCCCGGCGCTCCGCTGGGGCCTCCGCCCGGGCGCCCCCGGCCTCGGGCGACGCCTCGTTGGGCACGCGGGCGAGGCCGAGCGCCGCGGCGAGGGCATCGAGGGCGATGGAGAGACGCGTTCGAACCCGCGCGTCACGCAGGCCGTCCTCTGTCTCGAGCACCGCGTCTCCGGGTTCGAGCGATCCGTCGCCTACGACGGGAATGAGGCCCACCTCCACGAAGGGTGCGTCGTCAGGGTGGACGCGCAGGCGCACGCCCGGCGCCGCCTCGATCTCCTCCGCGAGGGCCCAAGCCGCTGCCTGCGCGGCCTCGGCCGTGTCCACCTCGACGCGCCCCCACACCTGCTCCGCCACGGCGAGGGCGGCCCGGGCCACCGCCTGCTCCCACGCCAGACGCCGCAGCTCGGCGAGGCGCTCCACCTCCCGGAGCCG
>CAYYHA010000190.1:0-8410 GCA_964471535.1 uncultured Myxococcia bacterium
AAGCCGGTGGACCTCGCCGTCCACCCGAACGCGCAGCGCCTCTCCCGCTTCGTCGATGTCGACGAGCTCGAAGTGCGCCCCGGCGGGACGCGCCGACGGCGCGCCGCCTGGCCCGGGAACCTGCACCCGATCGACCACCTCGCCGGGACGAAGCAGCATCTCACCAGCGAGCCCAAAGAAGAGTTCGGCGAGCAGCCCCACCACCACGAGGAGCGCGCCGATCCCGACCGCCGCGGTCCCCGCGCGGAGGGCGCGCGAGGGCAGGACGATCTCCAGGCCCTCGGGGGAGGCGCCCACCTCCGCCGCCTCCCCCAGGCGCCGGGCCGCCCGCCGGGCCGCTTCCACCGGGCTGCGCTTGGTCAGGGGCCGGGGCGTGTCGCTGCCTCGCAGCCAGGCGACCAGCCGGCCCCGGTGCTCCACCAGCGTGGCCAGCAGCGCCAAGGCCGTCGCAGTGCCCAGAAGCACGAGCCACCAGCCGTGCAGCGGATCGTTCAGCTCCAAGAAGCTGTAGAGACGCTCGAAGACCGGGCTCTTCCGTGCATAGCGGAGCAGTGCGTGCCGTCCCGTATCGGAGTGCGCGTAGGCCGCGAGCGCCACCCCGGAGGCGAAGAGGCCCAGGAGCCAGACGAGGCGCCGGGGCTGTGCAAAGCCGTGCCACAAGAACCCGACGAGATCGGCGGCCCGGCGCCGCCGGCCCAGCTCACGCGTCGCCGTCGCCATCCGAAGCTCGGGGATCCGCGGAACGCGATGAGGGCGCCGTGGCTTCGCCGGTCGGCGCCGCCTCGGCGGGCCAGTGGCGGATTCGCGCTCGCTTGCGATCGAAGTCGAAGGGCTCCAGGTTCGGCGCCGTCTCGTCGTGGCACCGAGCGCAGGTCGACGCATCGGGATCCACCAGCCCCACCGCACGTGCCAGTTCGGCATCCCGCATCACGTATTCGGGATAGTAGTACTGCCCTGCGCCATGGCAGGCCTCGCACTGCACTCCCTCGAAGCCGGCCTGGCGTGCGGGGGCATGGCAGCGCAAGCAGCGGGCGTTCTTTTGCTGCCTGGGCCCAAGCGCCGCCTCGGCCCGCGCATGGGGGCCGCGCTTCCATGCCTCGTAGGCGTCGGGATGGCAGGTGGCGCAGGTGGCCGCCCCCACGGGATCCGCGGCCCACGCGAGCAGTGGGACGGCCACGAGGGCGAGCGCGGCCCCGAGGGCCGCTGCACCGAGGAGAGCCATCGCCGAGGCAGGAGGCGGTCGCATCCCTGCGGGTCATCCCACAGGGCCCCGCCCCGGGTCAACGTTCCCGCCGCGCAGCGCCGCACCCGAGGGGACGGGCGGGCGGGCGCGTTGACCGTGCCGGCCCGGCTTTGGTTTCCTTGCACGGGATGAAAGCTCTCGCGCCGCTCGTGCTCCTCCTCCTCCTCTGTCCCCCCTTCCTCGCCCACGCCCGGGAGTGGAACGGCATCGCGCCGGGCAAGGCGACCGCTTCCACGGTGAAGAAGCGTTTTGGAGAGCCGACCCAGACGAAGAAGAAGGGGGAAACGACAATCCTCTCCTACTCCGGGGAGAAGGCGATCGAGGGAACCCGTCAGACCAACTTCTACGTCGGTGCCGGGGGCGTGGTGCACGAGATCCACGTCTTCCCGAAGGCCCGCATCGACCTGGAAACGGTGGTGAACACCTTTGGGAAGAAGTTCGTGAAGCGGATGACCGACACCTTCCGCACCTACCTCTTCTACGAAGGGCAGGGGCTGGTCGTCTTCCTCGATGAGGAGGGCAAGGCGGTCTACTCCATCGTCTTCACCGAGGCCCGCGGCGGCGGATGACGACACGGGTCATCGGGCTGACGGGGGGAATCGGAACGGGGAAGAGCACGGTCGCTCGGATGCTCGCCGAGCACGGCGCCACGGTGGTCGACGCCGATGCGCTGGCGCGGGAAGTGGTCGCACCAGGACAGCCGGCGCTGGAGGCGATCCGGGCCCGCTTCGGCCCCGAGGTGCTCACCCCCGAGGGGCATCTCGACCGGGCCGCACTGGGTCGGATTGTCTTCTCCGATCCCGAGGCGCGCAGGGCCCTCGAGGCGATCACGCATCCGCGGATCGCCGAGCTGGCCCAACGGCGCATCGAGACGGCCCGCCGCCGTGGAGATCCCATCGTCGTCTACGATGCTGCGCTGATCGTGGAGAAGGGTCTCCAGGACGCCTTCGACGGCCTTCTGGTGGTGCGCACCGATCCAGCGACGCAGATCGCGCGGGTGATGGCCCGCGACGGCATCGGTCGGGAGGAGGCGGCGGCACGCATCGCCGCACAGCTCCCGATCGAGGAAAAGGTGAAGGTCGCCGACTGGGTCATAGACAACTCGGGCAGCCTCTCGGAGACTCGGCGGCAGGTCGACGCGCTGTGGGAGAAGTGGCGGGGGAGATGAGCAAGACCAAGAAGACGACGACGAAGAAGACAAAGCCGGCACGGAAGCGAGCCGGATCCCGATCGCCAGGGACGGCCAAGAAGACGCGGCGAGCCACCGCGCGTGCGCCCACGGATCGCCTGCCCTTCGTACCCGACGGCGAGGGGCGCGTGCACTTCGTCACCGGCTACCCCGGCTTCATCGGAAAGCGCCTGGTGGAACGCCTCGCCCGCCAGCAACCCCGTGCGAAGATCTACGTGCTGGTACAGGAGAAGTTCGAGGCCGAGGCGGAGCGCTACGTCTCGGAGATTACGCGCGGCCGGGGCACCGCGGGGGTCGAGATCCTCGTCGGAGACATCATCGACATGGATCTGGGGCTCTCCGGAGACGAGTTCCGATCGCTGACGGAATCGGTCACCGATGTATGGCACCTCGCTGCGGTGTACTACCTGGGCGTGCGCCGGGACCGCATGCAGCGGGTGAACGTGGACGGCACCCGGCGGGTGCTCGAGCTGTGCCGGGAGATGAAGCGTCTTCGCCGGCTGAACTACATGTCGACCGCCTTCGTATGCGGCGACCGGGTGGGCGTGATCGCCGAGGACGAGCTGGAGATGGGACAGCGCTTCCGCAATCCCTACGAGGAGACGAAGTACCACGCGGAAGTGATGGTGCGCGATGCGATGGCGGATCTGCCCATCAGTGTCTACCGGCCCGGCATCGTCGTCGGTGACTCACGGACCGGCGAAATCGACCGTTTCGACGGCCCCTACTACCTGGGCATCCTCCTCGTGACGTCGCCGGTGGCGGTTCCGCTCCCGCTCCCTGGGGATGGCGTCGCCCCCCTCAACGCCGTCCCCGTGGACTTCGTGGTCGACGCGATGCTGGTCCTGTCGGAGCGGCCGGAAGCAGAGGGCCGGACCTTCCACCTGGTCGACCCGAACCCGATGTCCTCACGTCGGGTCTACGAGCGCATCGCCGAACGCACGGGCAAGCGCCTGCCTCGAATGACCCTCTCCTACCGCCTGACGGACGCCTTGATGCGACTTCCGGGCCTCGAACGCCTCATCCGTCAGCAACGGCAGGCGGTGGCCTACGTCAACCATCTCGCCATCTTCAACTCGCACAATACGCTGGAGCTGCTCGATGGAACCGGGGTGCGCTGCCCGCCGCTCGAGCGCTACCTCGACCGTCTCGTCGACTACGTGCAGCGCTACTACCGCACCCGGCGCAGCGACATGGAGATGGAGGCGGACCCCTTCGACTCCGAATCGGACGCAGCCTCGAGTTCGCCCACGTAGCGCAGAAGCGCCTCCTCGGACGAGCTCTCTGGCTCGAAGAGGAAGCGGATCCCGTAGCGCGGCGGGTCGAGGTCGGTCCGCGCCCACTTCACCTCGCCCTCGACGACGACCTGCTCGCCGGCGAGCTGCAGCGCCCAGCGGCCCCGTGTTCCCGGTGCGGGGGCCGGTCCCCCGACGATGCACATGCCGCTGCGGGAGAGATCGCGCACCTCGACCAGAGGCGCATGTGCATGCACCGGACGCGCCGAGATCACCGTGCTATGCCTCCGGTCGCCTCGCAGGGGCGAGTAGACCTGGGCGCTCTGGCAGCGGTCGAGGAGGTCCTCGAAGAGGTGGGCGTAGTTGGGGAAGAGGCCGAGTCCGACGCCGGGCCTCCCCTCGCCGGCAGCCTCCGCGCGCCGGCACCACAGCACCGCGCCGGCGAGACGCACCGGGGGAAGCCCCCGCACCTCGATCACGACGATGAGGGGCTCGCCCGGCTCGATGGGATACGGCGACGCCGCTGCGCCCCCGGCGTCCAGGGGAACGAAGAGGCCGCCGTAGGGCATGTCACGCAGCCGCAGCGCCAAGAGCTTCGCGGCATCGTCGAGCCGCAACTGGAGCGTCGGGGCGCTCATCCCGCTGCGCCATCGCGACTGGTACGCCCGCCGGCCGCAGGCCCTCCGCCCCGCCGCGCCCGGGCCCGCAGGCGCAGCGACTCGATCCGGATGAAGCCGGCGGCGTCGCGGGGATCGTAGACGGTATCGGCTTCGAAGGTGGCGAGCGCCGGATCGTAGAGGCTCCGATCGGAGCGTCGCCCCACCACCTGGCAGGCCCCCTTGTAGAGCTTCAGCCGAGCCACACCGCTCACCGCCTCGCACACCTCGTCGACCAGCGCCTGCAGCGCCTCCCGCTCCGGCGCGTACCAGAAGCCGTTGTAGACCAGGGTCGCATAGCGGGGTGCAACCTCGTCGCGCAGATGGAGGGCCTCCCGGTCCAAGGTGATGGACTCCACCGCCCGCCGAGCCGCATGGAGCACGGTGCCACCCGGCGTCTCGTACACGCCTCGACTCTTGATGCCCACGAAGCGGTTCTCCACCATGTCGACGCGCCCGACGCCGTGGCGCCCCGCGAGCGTGTTGAGGCGCTCGAGGAGCGCGGCCGGGGAGAGTCGTTCACCGTCGACCGCCACCGGATCGCCCCGCTCGAACTCGATCTCCACGTACTCGGGCTTCTCCGGTGCCCGCTCCGGCGCGGTGGTGAGCACGAACATCTCCTCGGGGGGCTCGACCCACGGGTCCTCGAGGATGCCGCCTTCGAAGGAGAGATGGAGCAGGTTTCGGTCGGTGGACCAGGGGCGCTCCTTGCTGGTGGGCAGAGGAATCCCGTGCGCCTGCGCGTAGGCGGTGATCTCCTCGCGCCCTTGGAAGCTCCACTCCCGCCACGGCGCCACCACCGTGAGCGAGGGATCCAGGTAGGCGGCGGCGAGCTCGAAGCGTACCTGATCGTTCCCTTTGCCGGTGGCCCCATGGGCGATGGCATCGCACCCATACTGGTGGGCGATCTCCACCAGGTGGCGGGCGATGAGCGGACGCGCGAGCGCGGTCCCCAAGAGGTAGGTCCCCTCGTAGACGGCCGCGGCACGCAGCGCCGGGAAGACGAAGTCGCGCACGAACTCCTCGCGCACGTCGCGCTGCTCGTAGGCGACCGCACCGGTCGCCGCCGCCTTCTCCGCCAAGGGCTCGAGCTCCTCCCCCTGCCCGAGGTCGGCGCAGAAGGCCACCACTTCGGCGCCGCGCTCCTCGATGAGCCACTTGAGGATGACCGAGGTATCCAGGCCGCCGGAATAAGCCAGGACGATCTTGCGGGGCGATGGGCGTGCCATGGGGGCGGACCATAGCGGGTGCCGCCCTTCGCGTCGATCCGTGCTGCAGCACCCGAGGGACCCACCGGGCCCGCCCCCGGCGCGCAGCATCCGAGCGCAGTAGCCGAGCGCAGCGGCCCTACTCGATCACCTGCTCCTCGACGAGCTGGGCGAGGATCCGGGACGTGTCGAGGCGGCTCATGCCGGAGAGGGCATAGATCTCCTCGTAGCTGACTTCCCCATCGATCTGAGCCAAGACGAAGCCGGCCCGGTGGTCGAGATTGAGCCAGACGATCTCGTCGGGGCTGATGCGTACGCGGGGACAGTGGTCGAGGGATCCCAGCTTCGACTCGTACATCTTGACCAGGGTGTCCTCGTTGCGGCGCAGGTACTCGCGGGCCTCGGCGTTCTCGGGATCGAGTTCGAGCACCTTCTCGATGAGTTCCAGCGACCCTGAGAAATCGGCCAGTTCGAAGAGATCGCGAGCACCCTGGAGCAGGCTCTCGATCTCCTCGGAGCGAGCCGCATCCTCTCCGGGAGCGGACGGCGCCGCGTCGGCCTCGCCCTCGGCCGAGCCCGAAGGGGAGGTGGCCGCGTCTCCGGCGGGCGGCGCCGCGGGGGCGACTGCCACCTCAGGCTCGGTGCGCGCCAAGAGATCGAGGCCAGGGGCGGGTGCGGGAGCCTCGGCCGCCGCACCCGCAGCCGTGACCGGCGCCGGCTCCACCATCCAGGTTGGCGCTCCCCAGGCATCCGCCGCCTGCGCCGCGACCGGGCTCTCGCTTCCAGCGTTCTCCCCACTCAGGCTCGGCCAGGGATCCCGCGCCGGCGGAGGCGCACTGGAGGCTGCGTCCCACGGGTCGGTCGGGGCGGCGCGGAGGGCGGTTGCCGCCGCCTCCGGAGCACCGCGTGCGGCCTCGCTCGAGGAGAGGCCCCCTTCGTCGATCCAGGGGCTCGGGCCTTCCGTCGAGGCCCCAGCGGCCGGGTCGGTTAGCGCCGGCACGGCACCTACCTTCGGGTCTTGGGAGAATGTGCCGTCTCCACTATGCACCGCCCCAGGCGACCGAGGCACGGCGCTGCCGCTGCCCGCCGGCAGCGGCACCGCGCCCGGGTCGCGCCCGCCCGCATTGTGTCCGGCCGGTAGCGGAACGGCCCCGCGATCCTGGTTGCCGGCAGACGCTGCGGGCCCCTCGGATCCGGGCGCATCCGCACGGGGGTCCGGCGTCGACGCGGCCGCCGGCACACCACGCCGGGGTGCATCCCGAGGTGGCAGCTCCGGCCCCTGCGCGCCGGGTCCCGGCAAGTTCGCCGCAGGGGCCGCGTTCCCGCCGGGCTTGGCGGCAACGGGCACCTCGAGGTCGGGGAAGAGGCGGGCCGCGAGGTTCCGCGCCTGCCGGTTCGCAGGGTCCACCTGCAGCGCCTCGATGAGGGCCTGGCGCGCGGCGCTGCTTCGCCCCTCGGCGTACGCAGCGATCGCCCGCTGGAGAATGGCATCCACCTGCGACATGCTGCCGCCCCTACCCTCCAATCTTGGTGACGACGCCCTTGAACATGTTCACTGTGCGCTCGAGCGCCACCGTCGCCGCCTGCAGCGCCTCGAGGTCCTTCGCCTCGATCGCGGAGCGCGCGTTCTCCACCGTCGACTCGGCCTTCTTCAGGGCGTCGGCGCCGAACTCCGAGCCGGCGACGATCTCCTTCACCTGCGGGAAGAGCTTTTGTACCTCCCGGATGCGTCGCTCCGCATCGGTGCGCGTCGCCTCGAAGAGTGCGTCCTGCTTGGCAGCGACGAGGTGGTCGGCGTTCTTCTCGACGATCTCTTGAATCTCCTCCTCCGACAGGTCGTGGGTCGCAGTCACGGTGATCGCTTGCTGCTGGCCGGTTTCCAGATCCTTGGCCTTCACACTCACGATGCCGTCGGCGCTGATCTCGAAGGTCACCTCGATCTCGACCTCACCGCGCGGCGCTTCCCGAAGGCCCGTGAGAATGAACTCGCCGAGAAGTTCGTTCTCCGTGGCCATCTCGCTCTCGCCCTGCAGCACCACGATCTTCACCATCGTCTGGTTGTCCTTGACGGTGGTGAAGATGTGGGAGGCGCTGGTGGGAACGGTCGTGTTCTTCTCGATGAGCTTCTGGAAGTAGCCACCCACGATCATGATGCCCAGGCTCATCGGCGTGACATCGAGCAAGAGCATCTCGGAGCGCTCGGCCTGCACGAGGAGGCTGCCCTGAATCGCCGCCCCCAGTGCCACCACCTCGTCGGGGTGCACACCCTTCGACGGCTCCTTCCCGAAGAGTTCGGCCACCCGCGCCTGGATCCTGGGCATCCGCGTCTGGCCGCCCACCAGGATCACCTCATCGATCTGATTCGGCTCGAGCCCTGCATCCGCAAGAGTCTGCTCGACGGTGGTCATCGTCCGGTCGATGAGGTCCTCGGTGAGATCCTCGAGCTTCTGCCGCGTCAGGGTGCGCTGCAGATGCAGTGCCTCGTTTTGCCCCGAGGAGTAGATGAAGGGCAGGTTGATCTCCGCCGAGGTCGCCGAGGACAGCTCACACTTCGCCTTCTCCGCCGCGTCCTTCAGCCGCTGCAGCGACATCTTGTCGCGGCGCAGGTCGACCTTGTGCTCCTTGGCGAAGTTGAAGGCGAGCCACTCGATGATGCGCTCGTCGAAGTCTTCGCCGCCTAGGTAGGTGTCCCCCCGCGTCGCAAGCACATCGAAGACCCCGCCGGTGACCTGCAGGATCGAGACGTCGAAGGTGCCGCCGCCGAGGTCGAAGATGCACAGCTTCTTGTCGAGGTCCTTGCCGAAGCCATAGGCGAGGGCCGCCGCGGTGGGCTCGTTGATGATGCGGATGACGTCGAGCCCAGCGATGCGCCCGGCGTC
>CAYYHA010000191.1:0-8372 GCA_964471535.1 uncultured Myxococcia bacterium
CGGCCAAGAGCCGCACGTACTCGGCGCGGCGCGCCTCGATGGGATCCGGCGCACGCACCCCGCTGCCGAATGCCAGACGGAGCCAGGTCAGAGCCGCCCGCGGGGCCCGCAGCGCCAGGGTGCGCAGGAGGTCCCGGGGGCGGGCGCTGGTCCCGAGCGTGACGAGGAGGGGCTGCAGGTGGAAGGCGAACAGTGCCGCCACGCCGTAGCGTGGCTCGGCGAGGAGCACCGCAGCGAGGAAGAGGAGGATGAGCGCCTGCCCGGCGAGGTGCAGGCCGGCATTTCCGGTCACCTCCTCGAGGATCGCCCGCTGGTAGGCCCGCGGCTCGGGCCCGGCGTAGAGGCCGCGAGCGAGGGCGTGACCCATCGAGAGGGGGGCGTAGTGCTTGAGCACCGCCGAGGCCTCGTGCAGGGCCAGGGGATCGGTGGGGGGCCGCACGCCGGCCCGCTCTGCCACCTCGGGGCGGGCGAGGAGCGCGGTGCCGGCGCTGCGCCCGCGCACGAAGGGATGGGTGCGGGCCGCCTCGGGATCGACGAAGGTCAAGAAGGCCAGGAGCGCCTCGACGGGGAGGTCCTCGGGGAGGAGGTCGAGGACGTCGAGCTCCGCTGCCTCGAGGTGGGCGCTCGCCGCCTCGAGCACCGGCGGGCGGACGACCACCCCCGGTGCCGCGAGCACGGTGACCGGCGGCCGCTCCGCCACCCCTTCGCCTGCCGACGGAGAGAGCACCGGCAGGCGGCGGAGGCGCCGGCGCAGCCGCAGGCCGTCGGCGAGCCACAGGAGGACGAGGAGCACCCCGAGGACCTTCACGCGAGCGCCTCCAGGCGGTCGGCGGCGGCGTTCGCGCCACCGGCCGAGGCAAAGGAATGGGCGATGCGCCGTGCCGCCGCGGCGAAGGTGGGCTCTTGCAGCACCCGGGCGACCGCCTCCCGCAGCGTCTCGGGCCGCAGCCGGCCAAACTTCAGGCGCAGCCCGGCGCCGGTGGCCTCCACCTGCGCCGCCACCACCGGCTGGTCGTCCTTCACCGGCGCGACCACCAGGGGCAACCCGTGGGCGAGGGCCTCACACACCGTGTTGTGCCCGCCATGGCAGACCACCGCATCGAGATGCGGAAGGATCGCGAGCTGCGGCACCCAGTCGAAGCGGTGGACGTTCTCCGGCAGGTCGGGGGCCTGCTCGGCGGGCGCCACCAGGATGCCCAGCCAAGGCGCCCCTTCGAACGCCTGCGCGACCGTCCGGTAGAAGCGCTCGCCCCGCTCGCGGTTCACGGTGCCCAAGGTCAGGAGGATCTTGGGACGGGGGTCTGTGAGCAGGTGCTCGGGGAAGGCCCCGCCCGGACGCGCGCCCAGCGCAGGGCCCACGAAGGCGTAGTGATCGGGGAAGCGCCGCTTTGGGCCCACGAGGGCGGGGGTGGAGAAGACCAGGACCAGGTGCGGTGAGAGATCCGGCGCCTCGACCACCTCGAGACCCGCCTCCCGCTGCAAGCGGGCGAGGCTGTCCTGCAGCCACGCCTGGATGCGGGGGAGGCCGGCCAGGGGGTCGGTGACCCCGGCGGAGGTGGTGCAGCTCGTCGCCCAGGGCAGGCCGCGGCGCCGGGCCACCAGCGCGCCGGCGATTGCCTGCTGGTCCACGACCAAGACGTCGGGGGCGAAGGCCTCGACGTGCGCCTCCACCTGTGGGCGCATGGCCCGGGCCAGAGGAATCAGGAACGCCTCCCAGAGGAACTTCAGCGCCGCGAGCCCCCGCACCCGGTTCGCCTGGTCGGTCATCCGCTCGTAGAGGCCCTCCTCGAGGCGATCGTCGAGGGGCAGGAGCCGAGCGCCCTCGGGGAGCAGGGGGCCGACCTTGCGGGGGTGCGCCGCCCAGGCCACCTCGTGGCCACGGTCGCGAAGCTCGGCTCCCACCGCGACCGTAGGGTTCACATGCCCGGTGAGCGGCGGAACGACGAAGAGGAAGCGCGCCATCGCGCCCATGCAATACCACGAGCCCACCCCGTGGCTGCACTGGCCCGGGGGCCCGGGCCGGGACCCCTACGGACGCGGGCCCAAGCCATGCCGCCGACCCGCCGGGAGGCTCGGGTCGGGCGCGGCCGCAAGTCCTCTGGTCTCTGGCCTTTCGACCTGGGACCTCGGCTGGCGCTGCACTTGGAGAAAACGCCGCGGTCCCTGTCGGCGCGAACGATGAGTGACCCGATCTGTCTCCATAGCATGACACACGCATCACATCGGTCGAGTGGACGCGTGTGACAGGATGCACACCCACGGGCGGCTGCTTCGCACACACTCCCTGTCGCCGGGAAGCACCCTGGCGCGTGTGCCAACCATCCTTTGTGCAAGGGAGGGAACCATGTCATTTCGCAGGCGGATCGCACTCATGATGCCAACCTGTCTGGTGCTCGCCTGTGGGCCGACGAAGGACCCCATCCCAGGCCGCGTCGGCTCCACCCAGGTGCCGGACAAGACGGTCTTCGACCCCGCCTTGATGGAGGCGAAGATCCGGGAGCTCTACGAAGGGAACGTCGTGGGCTTCTCCTACGCCATCAACCATTCGGGACAGCTCGCCGCTGCAGGAGGCTGGGGGGATGCGCAGAGGAGCTCGACGGGAGGCCCCGGCGCGGTGCCCATGACCGAGCACACCCGCATCCACCTGGCCAGCGTGAGCAAGACGGTGAACGCGATCTTCTTCCTCACGTTCCTGCACAAGTGGAACGCCTTGGAACCGCTGGAGCCCATTGGCCTGGACGACGCCATCTCTCGATGGCTGCCCGCCGAGTGGGTGAAGGGCAAGGGCTTCGCCGGCGAGGATGGCGTGACCTTCCGTCAGCTCCTAAAGCACGAGAGCGGCCTGAAGCAGCTCTTCGATGCCATGAGCGAGGAGGATCGAAAGGCGTGGGGCAACGACTGGGACGGCCTCGAGTTCGTCGTGGTGAACGGCGCCATGCCCGGCTCGCCCCGCGCCTACAAGAATGCCAATGCGGCACTGTTCCGCATCCTGATCCCCAAGATCTATGAGCCGCTGCTGCTCTTGAAAGAGGTGACGAAGGACAACGTGGGCCAGCTCTACGTGGGCCTGCTCAACGGTTGGGTGATGGACGACATCGGCATCGACACGCGCGTCGATTGCCATTTCGACCGCGCCGGCGACTATGCGATGTACTACGACTTCGATGGCCCCTCGACCCAGGGCTACATCTTCGACCGCGGTGACGAGGATTGCGGAGGCCATGCGGGCCTGCAGATGTCGGCCTTCGAGGTGGCCCGGCTGCTCGCCTATGCCCGCCACACCGACGTGCTCCTCGGCGACGCCGAGCGCGAGGCGCTCCACCAGGATGCTCTCGGCTTCTACGACCGCGAGACGACGGGAGATGCCTCGGTGGCCCGCCTGAGGAAGGCGGGTGACTGGTACGACTACTACGAAGGCAAGGAAGAGAACCCGCAAGCGAGCGCGGAGATCCACACCTGCGTGATCGCCTTTCCCTACCAGGTAGAGGCGGTCCTCCTCATCAACTCCTCGCTCGCCCCGGGAACGCCGCGCCCCTGCACCGGCTTGACCGAGGCCTACGAGGCGGCGTTGGTGCCGGCCACACCGGGGGGCTGAAGGCGAGTGGCCCGGGCGCGGCGTATCTCACGCGGCAGGGGGAGGCGGGCGATCCGTGGCGACGAGGGTTCAGTGGAGGGCGAGGCGCTTTCGTAGGCCTTCGGGATCGAAGCGCAGGTCGACCACCTTCCACGTGAGGCCCCGGCGCTCGAAGACGAAGGTGAGCGCCTCCTCCCCCTGCCCCACCTCCACCTCGAAGTGCGACGGATCGACCCAGCGCCGACGGGCGGCCGCAAGACGCGCCCCGGGATCCTCCTCTCCAAGGCGCGTGAAGGCAATGAGACTCCCGGGGCTCACGAAGAGCTCGATGAGCCTCTCCCCCATGGCCCGCGCGAGGCCGCCCACCAAGCTTTGCAGGACGCCGGAGTTCGGCGGGTCCCCCGGCACCCCTGCCGCCGCCGCATCGGCCCGGGCTTCGGCCTCGTGAAGGCGCGCGTTCAGGTGCGCCTTCAGCGCCGAAAAGTCCACCCGCTCCGCCACCGCCGCCTCGTCCTCGGCGGCGAGGGCGGCCAGGAAGGCCCCGGAGACGTGGTAGGGCCAGTAGGCGACGGCGCCGAACGCCGCGACGAGGAGGAGTGCGAGCGCCTCCTTCATGGCGGGGTTCCTTCCTCCAGGGCGAGGTCACCGGGTGCGCCGCCCCGGGCCCAGGCAATGAGACGGCGGCACACCTCATCGGTCCGCTCCCAGAGGATGGAGTGGGTCGCCCCGGGGAGCAGCGAGAGCCGGCAGGCTTCGGTCGCGCGCGCCAGGCGTTCGCCCTGCGCCCGCACGTCGCTCTCCGCCCCATAGAGCGCCTCGATGGGCATCGAGAGACGCGCGTAGGCTTCGTCGGCATAGCCCTCGGAGCGGCGCAAATCGTCCAACAGGGAGGTGCGTTCCACCAGCGCCGCTGCGGTGTCGGCCAGACGGCTGCGCTTGCGCGCACTGTGTCGCCCCAGCCAGCTCTGGAAGCGCTCGCCGATGAGGCGGTCGCGTTCCTCGCCCGTCTTCGAGAGGCTCTCGGCCATCCGCGTTCCCCAGCCTGGCTCGGGGAGCAGAGCGTCCACGAGGAAGAGCTCCCGCACCCGCTCGGGGTGCGCGAGTGCGAAGGCGAGAGCGAGGAGGCCCCCGAAGGAGTTGCCCACGAGACGCACCCCGTCGAGGCGGGCGGCATCGAGGAGGGCTGCGAGATCCTCGACCAGACTCTCGAGGCCGTAGCCGGTCGGCGGGCGTGCGCTCTTTCCGTGTCCCCGAAGGTCGTAGAGGAAGACGGGCGCCACCTTGGCGACGCGCGTCGCCGCCGTGAAATACCAGCTCGACAGGTTGTCCATGACCAGCCCGTGAAGGAAGACCACCGTCGGCTGAACCTCGCCGTCGCCCGCACCAATGCACCGGCCTAGGCGCTGCACGTGGTGACGCACGCCGCGGGCCACGATTTCAGCCATCGAGGAAGCCCGCCACGGCCGCCGAGAGCGCCTCCGGCGCCTCGACGGGCAGGAAGTGGCCGCCATCGAGCAGGACGAGCTCTGCCTGCGGCAGTGCGCTCCGCAGGCGCTCGGCCGCCCCCAGACAGCCCGATCGCCGGCCGTAGACGAGACGCACGGGCCGGTCGAGGCACCGCACTCGAGCGTCGTCGAAGTCGGCCTCCGCGGCCAGGTCCGACAGGAGGCTGGTCCCGGTGGCGAGCGCCTGCAGCGAGGCAAGCAGCCTCCGGGCGCGCCGGCCCCCTTTTGTCACGCGCTCCCGCTGTGCCTCCGGGAGGGCTGCGATCATTTCTTGGGGGGTGCGGCCGAGGAAGCCGGTGACTTCTCCGGCTCGCGAGGGGGGCAGCGGCGCTTCGACGAGGACGAGCCGGCGGACCGACCGCGGATCGTCGAGCGCCGCGGCGAGCGCGACGAGCGCGCCGTAGGAGTGGCCCACGAGATCGATGGGGCCGGTGAGGTTCAGGGCCGTTCGGAGCGCCTCGAGATCGCGACGCTGCGTCTCGAGGTCGTAGCCGGTGGGCGGACGCTCGCTCAGGCCGTGGCCACGGAGGTCGTAGAGGACGACCCGGCGGCTCTGCGCGAGCCTGCGGCCGGCCGTGAAGAGCCAGGTGGCCAGCGAGCCCACGAGAAGACCATGGATCATCAGCACGGGAGGCGTGCCCGTGCCCAGGCTCTGCACGTGCAGCCGAACCGTCCCTGCCTCTACGAATGGCACGTCGCGATGAACTCCACCACATCGCCCACCGTCAGGCCGATGATCTCGTCGATCTCCTTCTCCGAGATCCAGCCGACGAAGTCGACGCGGTCGCCCCATTCCCTCTGCATCAGCTCGGCGAGCTGAACGAACTCGATGGACTCGAGCTCTAGGTCCTCGGAGAACGAAGTCTCGGGGCCGATGGAGACCTCCTCGGCGAAGTCTTCTCCCACCACCTCACGGATGAGGGCCGTGAGCTTCTCTGTGATTTCCGCTGCGTCCATACTCTTGGGTCGGATCGTCGCGTCTGCGCGCCCGCACCCCCGATGCCTCTGCTCTGGCCCCGCCAAACGCCCGCTGCGCTTGCAAGGTGGCGGGAATACTAGGACACCTTCCAGGCGTGGGAAAGCGAGGCTCGAGCCGGCGAAACGCTGAACCGCGGCCCACCATCGGAAGCTGTGCACGCGCGTTCTCTGCCCGGGGCCCATCCCGGGATTCGCGAGTCACGAGGCTTATGCAACGGCCCCCGAACGCGTCTCGGTGGAGCGCTCGAGGGCTGTCACCCCCCTCGGCCCACCGAAATGCCTTCCTATGCCCATTTGGACCTCAGAAGGAGAAGGAGAGCATGAGATCTGCCTCGGGGATGTCGGAAATCGCCTGATTCAGAGGGAGCTCGATCTCCACCCGAATGCTCCACAAGGCATCCGGCGAAAACCTGACCGTCGGTACCAGTGCATTGTGAAGCTCTACGGGTCCCATGCCAGGCCGCTCAAACGTATAATCCCACCTGACGGCGAGCGTCCACTGGTCGATATCGACCGCACCTTGAAGGTACGCTCCCCGCTCGAGAGGCGCGATGGATGAGCCGTTCCCAACGGACCAGAACGACTGCGCAACCTCTCCACGCAGGCGAGCTGGGCCAATTTGGACCGAAAGATCGAAATCTGCAATCGACAGCCGTTCCGCACCGTCCACGTCCACAGCCGAGGTGTAGAACGACAGCCCCGACTGCACGTGTACCAACCCCCCACCGCTTCGGATGTCGAGCCCGCTGCGCAGCCCGACGGCTTTGTCGAGATTGTTGTCCCGCAGGTTGTCCCGCATCAGCTTTCGTACGAACGCGCGCCGACTGCTCAGGTCTACGCCTTCCTCGTAGCCGAGGCCGTTTGTCACCCAAAGGTCATACTCGAACCGAGCGCGCGGCCCCAACGAGACCCGCCCATACGCCTGCAGGCCGACCTCACTCCAAACAGCAGGGACTACCTCGTTGAACATGGCGGGCCGATCGACCTGATTCCAGCGAAACGAGGGGTGAAGCCTCGCATTGAACATACCGATAGGAACAAGAATCTTTCCCACGCGCAAAGCGAATTCAGGGGCGGGCAGGTACTCGAAGAATGCGTACTCGACCAGCTGTTCTTCGCCCCCATGCTCGAATTCCAACTCGATCTCGGCTCGAGCATTATCCCCCACCTGGACGCCAATAATGGGCACAAAATGCCACATGTCGAAGGTTGCGCTGTCTTCTTCGATCCGCAGGATCGTTTCTCCGTACCCGGAGATTTCCGCCCGCAAGCCAAAGCCCTCTAGAGCAGAACCAAAGCTGGATCCCGATGCGATCTCCCCTGATTCTTCGGGCTCTGAAGCTGCGGAATCGGGGTCCGACGCAAGCTCCTCCGTAGGTTCTGCAACCTCCTCGATCTGTCCCGACCCCGCTGCTTGGGTCGAAGTCGTTTCCTCCTGTTCCCGACGCTCCACCGCAGGGGCGGGAGACGCTTCAACTTCGCTCTCACCGCCCTGCCCCTCCGACGTCGGCACAACCTGCAATTGGACTCTCTCTGTCTCGGCACGCACCGGGCACCACCACAGCAGCGTGACCAAGCCCGCTCCGATCCATCCTATCCGACACACGTTCCGCCTCCTTCGATCAGTGCCCATAGCTCTGCGCTTTCCCACTGTAGTGCGCACCCCGGAGCGCCGATGCCACCTGCGCCGGCGATCGGCCCTCAGCAAACAGATCCACCGCGATCCAATACAGTCCCCTCGGATACAACTCCGTCACCTCACCCGGGGCCAACTGCGTGTACAGCTGGCGCGCGAGCGGAGCTGTTATGTTCTTCACTTGGGCACGCGGGAGATGCCCACGGAGCACGAGCTCCGCCTCGACCTGCTGTAGAATGCGAAGGACGTCCCTACGAGAGCGCGCAACCGCGACTCGGGGTAATCGAGGGGGCTCTGCGCGCCTCGTCCGTTGTCTTCCCTCTTGCTCGGGCTGCGCGTGCCGACCCGCTGCGCTTGGCACTGCGGCCGCAGCCGAGGACGCCGAAGCGGGTGCCCTCGGTGGTGCGCCCTTCTCTTCTGCATTTGCGCTCGGTCCAGCCGCCTTTTTCTGCGGCGCCCCCGACGCAGCGGCGACGGCGCTCGATTCACTCGGTGGTGCAGCCTTGTCCCGTGCGTCACCGCGGCCGGACGCGGCTACAGCACCGGCAGCCGGGGACGGCGGTGTAGCGGCCGATGCCGGGCCGTTGTCGCTTGGACGGCCGACTTCTGCCTGCGCGCCGGCGCCGTTCGCCGGCCGGTCCACTCCGGCCGTTCGCTCCGGCGTCTCCGGTGTGAGCTG
>CAYYHA010000192.1:0-8357 GCA_964471535.1 uncultured Myxococcia bacterium
ACGCAGGCGCCCGAGAGGAGCAGTGCCAAGGAGAGGAGGCGGAGAGGGCGCAGGGACACCCAGACATTCTAGCACCCGGGCCCCGCACCGGCCGGCTGCGCCAGTCGCCACACCCCGCGCCGCGCCGGCGGGCGGGGGGACCGCAGTGCGCAGAACCATGGGAAGACCCGTCGTCCCCGGGGCCCGCAGGGCGGAAGCATGGGCCCGTGGAGCGCCCGCTGCGCGCCGGCCCCACACGGGGGAGCCCCCTGGGGCCGTAGCGGTACACGCGGAGGGGCGCCCCACCCCAGGGCCCAACCCGTGGGTGGGCCCCCGGATCTAGCACGCCGGGCGGACATGTTGTCGCTCACGCCCCGGGGACACGCCAAGGGGACACGCGGATGCGCCCGCTCGCTCCGTGACCCGCTCCCCGGTTCGATCCACCGCGGCAGGTCGGGCGCGGCAGGCTGCGCGCCATCCGTCCGGACGACGACGGCGGCCGCCCGACCCGCACGGCGGAAGCAGCCACCCGTGGACCGTCCGCTGCGCCGCGCCGGCCCTCCTAGGGCCCTGCGCCGCAGCAGGGCGCCCCACCCCAGGGCCCACCCCGTGGGTGGGCCCCCGGATCTAGCACGCCGGGCGGACACGCCGTGGCCGACGCCCCGGGGATACCCCCCGGGAGACGCTGGGGACGCCCGGGTGCTCCCGCCCGCTCCGGCGCACGAGAAGGGGACGCGGCAAGCAAACGCGCCGGCACCCCTGCCGAGGGGGCCCATCGGCGTCCCCCTAGCCCCGCTGCGTCACCCAGCGGTGCACCGCCTCGGCGATCCGTCCCGCATCCCGCACGCAGTCGTTCACGCCCACGCCGCGCTGGTGGTTTCCGGTCACGAAGAGCCCCCCCACCTCGGCGCACAGCGCCTCGATCCGCGCCACCCGCTCGAGGTGCCCCACCTCGTACTGGGGGATTCCCCGCGGCCAGCGCACGATCTCCACCACCTCCGGTTCGCCCCACCGCACGCCCATCGTCACGCAGTGCTCCTCGCGCACCAGCTCCACGAGCGCCTCGTCGGGGAGCGAGACCAGCTCCGGCGCCCGCACCCCACCCACCATCGTCCGCAGGAGAACGCGGCCCTCCGGCGCCCGATGCCCGGGATAGATAGACGAGGTGAAGAGCACCCCCAGGATGCGCCGCTGTTCCCGCGACGGGCAGATGAAGCCGAAGCCGCAGAGGGGATGATCGAAGTCCTCCCGCTTAAAGCCCGTCGCCACCACCGCGACGGCCGCATAGGGAATGGCCGAGAGCGCCTCCGCCAGGGGCTCCGAGAGGGGCCGCAGGTACTCCGCCGCCCGAAAGGCTGGTGCGGCGCTGACCACCGCGTCCACCCGCTCCGAGCGGCCGTCCTCGCAGTGCACCTCGAAGGCCTCGCCCACCCGGCGCACCTCGCGCACGCGCACCGAGCGCAGCACCGACTCACCCAAGCGTCCCTCCAGCGCCGCGACCAGCTCGCCCATCCCCTCCTTGAAGCTGTGCAGGTGCCCACTGGGCCCCGTCGCTCCGCCGGCGGGCGAGCCGGCCACCGCCTCCCCGCCGCGCCGCCGCGCCCGCGCCCGGGCGCGCATCCCCCGGATGAGTGAGCCGTACTCCTGCTCGAGCGCCTTGACCGCGGGAAAGGCGGCGGCCACCGAGAGCTGCTGTGGCGCGCCGGCGAAGATGCCCGCGACGAAGGGATCGAGGAGGCGCTCCACCACCGCCTTGCCGAGGCGGCGCCGCCCGAACTCCGCCAGCGTCTCGTCCCCGGGTCCCACCGGCCGCCAGGGCTCGAGGAGCACCCGTAGCTTCGCGTGCCAGGGAAGGACGGAGGAGAGGAGGAAGCCGGGCGGAGAGGTGGGCAGCGGCACCAGCCGCCCGTCCAGGAAGAGGTAGCGGATCTTCGAGGACGCATCGGCGGGGAGCAGCCGGTCCTCGAGGCCCAGGTCCCGCACCAGCTCGAGGGTGTGGGGCTTGTTGTCGAGGAAGCCGTTGGGTCCCGTTTCGATGCGGTAGCCGGAGACCTGGCGGGTGGCCATCGACCCGCCCAGCCGCTCGCCCGCCTCCAGGACGAGGAGCTCTGCCTCGGGAAGCCGCTGTCGAATGCGAAAGGCGGTGGACAGCCCGCTGATGCCCCCGCCCACGATGGCCACCCGCGTCGCCACTCAACCCTCCAGAAAGCCCGTTCGCTCGAGGTGGTCGCTCACGATGGCGAGCAGCGCTGCCTCGAAGTCGGGGCTGTCGTTGAGCTCCTTCGCCCGCACGTAGCGTTCGATGCCGTGTTCCTGGGCGAGCGCCCGGTGGCGGATGTCCAGGTCCCACAGCGTCTCGAAGTCGTCGTAGGTGGAGGAGATGCTCGCGGTGACCACCGCACGCACCCCCTGCGCCGCCAGTTCCTGCAGCCGGTCGGTCAGGCACGGCCCGGGCCCCGACGCCCGCCCGATGAGGGGCAAGTGGCACAGCTCGATCTCCAGATCGCTGGGCAGGCGCTCGACCAGCCCGCGCATCGTCTCCCGCGTGGCGGCGAGGTAGACGTCGTCGCCGTGCACTGCGCGTCGCGGCAGCCCCCGGGCCGTCAGGAGCACGTGCACCCGTCCCGCCGTCCCCCGACCCGCCTCCTCGGCCGCCTCCTCGAGCACCCGCGCCAACACGTCGAGGTAGGCGGGGTGCGCGTGCCAGGATCCGACGACCGTGGTCTCGGCCTCGAGCCCTGCGCTCCGCGCGGCCCGCTCGAAGGCGGCAAGGCAGGTGCCCGAGGTGGCGGGCGCCTGGTGGGGCATCAGCGGAAGGAGGACCGCTCGCTCGATCCCATCGGCCTGCATTCGCTTGACCGCTTCTGTCGCAAATGGATGCCAGTAGCGTAGCGCCAGGTAGCCCCGCCACCGCTCGCCCCGCGTCGCCTTCAGCCGATCCACCAGGGATTCCACCTGGGCCAGCGCGTAGGTGGAGGCAGGCGAGCCGCCGCCGATGGCCGCATAGCGCTCTCGCAGGACCGCCGCCCGGCTCCTCGCCACGCGCCGGGCGAGGAGCCGACGCGCGAGCGGCCCACCGGCGAAGACCGGCGCCTGCGGATCGGAGAGGCGTTCATAGAGGTAGGCCTCGATGGCATCGGGCTCATCGGGCCCGCCGAACGCCAGCCCCACCAGCGCGTAGGGAGTCTCCACCGGCGACGCCTTCACTGACGGAGGGTGCGCGAGTAGCGGTGCACGAAGTCCACCAGTGCCTGCACGTGGGCAGGATCGGTGGGGGGCAGGATGCCGTGCCCGAGGTTGAAGACGTGTCCGGGCGCCGGGCCGGCCTCGTCGAGGATCTGCTTCGCCTTCGCCTCGATCTGGGGCACCGGAGAGAAGAGGCGGCAGGGGTCGAGGTTGCCCTGCACCGCCGCACGCCCGGCGATGCGCCGCCGCGCCTCCTGCATGGGAATACGCCAGTCGATGCCCAGGACGTCGGCGCCCGTCTCCACCATGGCCTCGAGGAGGGTCGCCGACTCACCGACGTAGTAGATGACCGGCACGTCGTCGCGGTCGAGCTGTTCGATGAGACGCACGACCCATGGGAGGGCGAACTCGCGGAAGTCGTCGGGGGAGAGGATGCCCGCCCACGAATCGAAGAGCTGCACCGCCTGTGCACCGGCTTCGATCTGCGCGTTGAGGTAGGCCGCCGTGGTGTCGGCGATCTTCTCCATGAGCAGACGCCACGCCGGGGCGTCGGTGTACATCAGCGTCTTGAGGTGGATGAAGTTCTTCGAGCCTCCACCCTCCACCATGTAGCTGGCCAGGGTCAGCGGCGCGCCGGCGAAGCCGATGAGGGGCACCCGCCCGTGGAGGCGTCGGCGGATCTCGCGCACGGCATCCATCACGTAGCCCAGCGTCTCGACGGGATCGGGCACGGCCAGCGCCTCGATCTCCGCTCGGCTGCGCAGCGGCGGGTCGAGCTTCGGCGGTCCACCCTCGAAAGAGAGGTTCATCCCCATGGCGGCGGCGGGCAGCAGGATGTCGCTGAAGAGAATGGCGGCATCGAGGCCGAAGCGGTCGATGGGCTGCAGCGTCACCTCCGCGGCAAGGTCCGGCGATTGGCACAGCTCCAGGAAGCTCACCTTCTGGCGCACCTCCTGGTACTCGGGCAGGTAGCGGCCAGCCTGGCGCATGATCCAGATCGGCGTGTACTCGGTGGGCAGGGCGAAGCACGCCCGGAGGAAGGTGTGCGAGGGCTCGGTCTTGGGCTGTCGCATCGACGCGAGGGTACACGAGGCCTCGCGCCGGCGGTATCTCGGTGGCACGGTCCTTCGCGGCGAGGGCGGGCAGGTACCGGGCGCTGCAAGAACGGCGAGGCAAAGCCACATCGCATCGGGCATGCCAAGCCGCCCGCACGGGGTGGTATCCTGCGGGCAGCCGCCCGTCCCCCGCGTTCTGGCCCAAGAGCACGAGATCAGGAAGCTGCACCGGCCGTGACCCCGCACGGCAGCCTCGCCCCCTTCCCCTCCCTCGCCCCGGCAAGCGCGAGAAGCAGATGATGCGCCTTGGCCCGTTCGAGCTGTGTGCGCCGATCGCAGAGGGTGGCATGGGCCGCGTCTGGGCGGCGCGCCATACGGAGAGCGGTGCCGAGGTCGCCATCAAGGTGCTCACCGACGCCGGCGCCCGGCGCCCCGCCTTCCTCCGGGCCTTCACCCGGGAGGTGATCTCGGTGGCGCGGCTGACCCACCCGGGCATCGTCTCCGTCTACGACCACGGCCGCGTCCCCAGCGCGCCCGCCGAGGGCCGTGCGCCGCCCGTGCCCCCCGGCAGCCCCTACCTCGTCATGGAGCGCGTCACCGGCGGGGCGCTCTCCGAGTGGCTGGGGCACGTGGCATGGGAGGAAGCCCGACGGGTCCTGGAAGCCATCCTCGAGGCACTCGCGCACGCCCACGCCCGCGGTGTGGTGCACCGCGATCTGAAGCCGGCCAACGTGCTCCTCACCCGGGCCGGGCAGCCGAAGCTCACCGATTTTGGCATCGCACAGCCCCTCGACCTCGAGGACGGCGAGGTGCTCGCGGCGGGCACACCCGGCTTCATGGCGCCGGAGCAGGCCGACCGCGAGGGGCGGGCACTGGGCCCGTGGACCGACCTCTTCGCCGTGGGCCGCCTGGCGTGCGTGCTCCTCGGGGGGCCCATGTCCGTGCCTCGCTGGGCGCCACGCACGCCGGTCCCGTCGGGGCTTGCCGCCTGGATCGCGCGCATGACCCACCCCGACCCCGTGCAGCGCTTTCAGCGCGCCGCCGATGCGCTCGCAGCGCTGCGGGCGCTGGGTGAGCCCACCTGTGGCGTGGGAGAGGGGCGCGAGGACCCCTCGGTGGCGGGGGAACCTGCGCCAGATGGGGACGGTGCCGGCCGGGGTGCGTTCGGCCAAGGCGCTGCCGATCGGAATGGGGTCGTTCGGGGTGCGACGCCCGCGGCGGCGGGAGCTGGTTCGGACGGCGACCTCGAGCGCCTCGAGTCGGCGCCCACCCTGGCCGAGGTGCCCGAGTCCGCCTGGCCGGCCGCGGCCCGTGACGGCCACGCCTCGATCCATGCCGCGCCGCCGCCCCTCCCCGAGGACTGGCGGCGCATCGAGGCCGAGCCCACCGCCGAGGCCCTGCGCGGCGCGGGTCTCGGCCTCTGGGGTCTGAAGGCCCTTCCCCTGGTGGGGCGCGAGGCCCTGCGCGACGCCCTCTGGTCGGCGCTCGGCGCAGTTCACCGGCACCGGCGCGCCCGCGTGGTGCTCCTCCAGGGCGCAGCGGGTGCGGGCAAGACGCGCCTCGCCGAGTGGCTCGCCGAGACTGCTCACGCCGCTGGCGCCGTCGAGGTCCTCCGGGCCCGCCACGGGGCGCTTCGCAGCGCCGGCGACGGTCTCGAGGGGATGCTCGCGCGCTGGCTCGGCCTCCGCCGCCTCGATCGCGCTTCGGTCGTCACCCGGCTCGACGAGGTGCTCTTGCCGTGGGGCCTTCGCGACCCCGCCGAGCGCCTCGCGATCGCCGAGGTGATCGCACCGAGCCTGTCCGACGACGGCGCCGCCGCGCCGGCGGCGCGACGGGTGCGCTTCTCTGGTGCCGCCGAACGCCACGCGGCGATCCTTCGCCTCCTCGAACGCCTGGCGAGCGTCCGCCCGCTGCTCCTCCATCTCGACGACGTGCAGTGGGGCAGCGACACCTTGGAGTTCGTGCAGGCGCTGCTCGACGCGCAGGCGCGCCGGCCGCTGGCCGCGCTCGTCGTGTGCACGGTGCGCGAGGAAGCCCTGGAGGCGCGGGAGGCGGAGCAGGCCTTGCTCACCCGCCTCGCCGAGCGGCCCGAGGTCGAGACCCACCACGTCGGCCCGCTGCCGCCGCAAGAGCACCAGGCCCTCGTGCGTGGCCTGCTTGGCCTCGAGGAGACGCTCGCCGCGCAGATCGAGGCGCGCAGTGCCGGCAATCCCCTCTTCGCCGTGCAGGTGGTGGACGAACTCGTGCGAAGCGGCCGCCTGGAGCATGGGCCCGATGGCTATGCTGCGCCACCTGGGGTCACACTCGAAGTGCCCGACGATCTCCACCAAATCTGGATGCACCGCATCGAGTCTTTTCTCGAGGGGCGCCCCGAGGACGATGCGACGGCCTTGGAGCTGGGCGCAGCGCTGGGCGTCGAGGTGGACGCTGCCGAGTGGCAGGCCTGCTTGGAGCGCGCCGGCGCTTCGGTCTCCTCCGACCTCGTCCCGGCACTCATCGCCCAGCGGCTCGGGCGGCCGGCGGCGGGAGACGGCTTCGGCTTCGTCCACGGCCTCCTGCGAGAGAGCCTGGAGCGCCGGGCCAAGGAGGCGGGGCGCTGGGCCGAGCACCACCGCATCTGCGCCGAGGTGCTCGAGGCGAAGGCGGGACCGAAGGATCTCGCGCGCATCGGCGAGCACTTCCTCGCCGCCGGGCGCTACGACGAGGCGGTGGCCTGTCTATCGGCGGCCGCCTATGAGCTCGAGTCGATGAGCGAAGCGCTGAAGGCGCGCCTGGTCCTCGCCCGTCGCGAAGAGGCGCTGCGGCGCCTCGCGCCCCCTGCCACCGATCGCCGATGGACGCAGGGGTGGCTGCTCCGGGCGCGCGTAGGGCGCGCCGCGGGACGGCTGGACGAGGCGGAGGCCTGGGCGAAGAAGGCCCTCGAGCACGCGCGGCAGCTGAAGCGGCCCGAGGAGGAGGCCAAGGCGCTCTACCTCTTGAGCGTGATCGCCCGCTACCGCGGCGCCACGGCGGTCGCCTGGCGCCGCATCCGCGAGTCGGATCGGGTTGCCGAGCGCCATGGCCTCGAAGCGCAGCTCGGCTACAACGCCAAGGAGAAGGGATGGATTCGCCTCAACCGCGGTGACCGAGAGGAGGCGATCGCGCTCCTGCGCAAGGCTGTGACCGCCCTCGAGGCCGCCGGCGATCGTCCGGAGCTTGCGCTCTCCGCCTATGCTCTGGGCGTTGCCTCGATCCAGGCCGGCCGTCTCGACGAGGCCCGCGACCATCTTCTTTGGGGCATGCGCCTGTATGCCGAGCTTGGCTTCCGGACGCCACAGGGGCTGGCCATCAGTTCCCTGGGGGACGTCGCGCGGATGCAAGGTCGCCTTACCGCGGCCGAGCGGCTCTACCGCACCGCCGAGCGCTACCTCGGCGCTGCCGGATACGGTCACACGATCTACATCGATCTCAACCGGGGGCTTCTGGAGATGCAGCGGGGTCGCTTCGACCGAGCGCTGGAGCAGCTCGACCGCAGCTACGAGACCCTCCTACAGCAGGGTGCCGACGGGCCAGCCGGCGCCGTCTGTGCCATGCGCCTGCCCTGCCGCGCCGCCGCCGCCGACTGGGCCGGCTTCGACCGGGATCTGAAGGCGGCGACCGAGCGCTTGACCCGCAGCGGCATGGCCGACGTGGACATCGCCTGGCCGCTGGGGCTCGCCGGGGACCTGGCAGCGGAGCGCGGGGAGCAGGGGCGCGCCCGGCAGGCCTGGGCGCTCGCCTTTCAGCAGTGGCAGGCGCTGGGTCGAAGGGAGGCCCGCGAGGTCGAGGCGAAGCTGGCCGGCGCGGGCTGAAGGCGCCGCCGCTGCGGCCGCGTCGCCCCGGCGCCGGTGCGTCGACCCCCCAGCCCCACCGCGCCGTACCTTGCCCTCGGGCGGGGAGGGAGGCAGGCTCGGGGGCATGAGGGCCGAGTTTCTCGCGGCGTCCTCCGGCGCCGCCCGCAAGGCCGGGCCCGTCCCCCGGGCGGCAGGGCGGGCGCACCTTTCGCCGATGTCCTCCTGCACCACATCCTCCGGCACCCCATCCTCCTCCACCATGCGCCTCCCGCACCCTTCCTCCCGATCGCTGCGATGACCGAGGACGTTCCCCACTACGACTTCG
>CAYYHA010000193.1:0-7820 GCA_964471535.1 uncultured Myxococcia bacterium
GGGCGGCCGATCAGTTCTTGTACTCGCTGGAGGGCAGCGGGGCGGGGTCGGCGGGGATGGGCCCGAACTTGGCTTCGTACTTCTTGAGGTTGTCCTGCAGCGCGGCGACGAGACGCTTCATGTGGCGGGGCGAGGTGATGACGCGGCTGCGGACGGTCGCCTGGGGCGCCTGGGGCTGCACGTAGATGAAGTCGATGGTGAACTCGGCGTCGGTGTGGTTGACCATGGCCAGGTTGGCGTAGACGCCGGTGGCCACCTCGGGCTCAAGCTTGATCTGTAGCTGGACCTGGCGGGCTTT
This sequence comes from uncultured Myxococcia bacterium, assembly GCA_964471535.1. Classification (GTDB taxonomy): domain Bacteria; phylum Myxococcota; class Myxococcia; order SLRQ01; family SLRQ01; genus CAYYHA01. Next base: position 299 of record CAYYHA010000193.1, read on the forward strand.
CTTCTCACTCATGCCTTCTCCACGGCGGCGGCCCACCGGGCGAGGTGAGCCTTTCGCTCCTTGGGGTTCATCTTGGGCCGGAAGGTTCGGTCGGCCTTCCAGGCGCGGCGGATCTCCTGCGGGCTCTCCCACACGCCGGTGGCGAGCCCGGCGAGGAAGGCGGCGCCCAGCGCCGTCGTCTCGAGCATCTTCGGCCGCACCACCTCCGTGCCCAAGAGGTCGGCCTGGAACTGCATCAACAGTCCGTTGGCCGCCGCGCCCCCGTCGACCTTGAAGGTGGGGATCTTCCGCCGCGCGTCCTTGGCCATCGCCGTGGCCAGGTCGTAGATCTGGAAGGCGATCCCCTCCAGGGTCGCGCGGGCGAGGTGGGCGGCGGTGACGCCCCGGTCGATGCCGGTGATGAGGCCCCGTGCCTCGGGTCGCCAGTACGGCGCGCCCAGGCCGGCGAGCGCCGGCACGAAGACCACGCCCCGGCTGTCGGGGACGCGGCGGGCCAGCCGCTCCACCTCGGCGCTCGTCCCGATGAGCCCCAGGCCATCGCGCAGCCACTGTACCGCCGCACCGGCGATGAAGGCCGAGCCCTCGAGGGCGTAGGTGGGCTTGCCACCGATCTCCCACGCCACGGTGCTCAAGAGGCCATGGCGTGAGGTGCGCGGGCGCGCACCGGTGTTCATGAGCAGGAAGGCGCCGGTGCCGTAGGTGCACTTCGCCTCGCCGGGTTCGAAGCAGGCCTGGCCGAAGAGCGCGGCCTGCTGGTCGCCGGCGATTCCCGCCACGGGAATCCCATCGGGCAGGATGCGCAGGCCGCGCGTCTCACCGTAGACCTCGGAACTCGAGCGGATCTCGGGAAGGCAGGCGCGCGGAACCTTGAAGAGACGCAGGAGTTCGGGGTCCCAGCGGCGGCTGTGAAGATCCATGAGCAGGGTGCGCGAGGCGTTGGTGACATCGGTGACGTGCACGGCGCCGCCGGTGAGCCGCCACACCAGATAGGTGTCGATGGTTCCGAAGGCCAGGCGCCCCGAGCGGGCCTTCGCCCGTGCCCCCGGCACGTTCTCGAGGAGCCACTCGAGCTTCGTCCCCGAGAAGTAGGGATCCAGGACGAGCCCCGTCTTCTCCCGGACGAGCGCCTCCTTGCCCCGCTTCTTCAGCTGCGCGCAGCGCCCCGCCGTGCGCCGGTCCTGCCACACGATGGCGTTGGCCACGGGCGCGCCGCTGTCGCGATCCCACAGGGCGCAGGTCTCGCGCTGGTTGGTGATGCCGATGGCGGCGACCTCGGAACCTCGGATGCCCGCCTCGGCGAGGGCCTTCTTCAGCGAGCGCACGACGCTGCGCCAGATGTCCTCGAGGCGGTGCTCCACCTGGCCGGGGGCGGGAAAGACCTGGGGAAACTCGTGGGTGCTCCGGCCGCGCACCCGCATCCGCGCATCGAGGACCAGGACGGTGCTGCCGGTCGTCCCCTGATCGATGGCGACGACGTAGCCGCGATTCCGACTTCGTTTCGTACCCACCTTCGGCTCCCTCCTGTGTGCGTGGGCCACCGCATGACCGGCTGGCTGTGTGACCTTCCGCTGACCTTGGTGTGACCTTCGATGCGTCACCTCCGAGCCCGGTGCTGGCGCCGCCGCCCGCTACTCGGGCTCCTCCTCGGGAGGCAGGCGCGAGGCGACCAGCTCTTCGATGAACGCCTTCGACTCGTCGTCGAAGTTCAAGAACTCGACGCCCATGCCGGGCGTGCGCCCCTCGCCGGGGGCGTTGACGTGCACGACCCGTCCGAGCCCTTCGATGAGGGTGGATCCGTCCTTCAGGGCAAACTGCAGGTAGATCATCGACCCGACCGGACGGGGATCCTCGGTGCGGATGAACATGCCCCCGAGCGAGATGTCGGCGCTGTACTCGGAGAGGAAGTCTTCGAGGCTGTCGCAGCGGTACTGCACCAGCAGGCTCAAGGGCGCCCGTGGATGCCGTCGCTTGTCCGACCTCGAATCCTCGCCGCTCACCGCCGCCAACTTACTACAGCCCACCGCCCCGATCACCCGCAGGCCGGCCCCAAAAGAGCTCCTTGGCGGGGCGGCCTCCCCACGAAGGGGCGAGCCGGCAGCTCCCACCGCTCCGGCCTGAGCCTCGGCCCGGTGCTGTTGCACCGCTGCAGAAGCGACTAAGGTTGCACGAGGGGCCTTGTGGCCCCAGGGAGGAGGACTGCATGCGCCGGCTGCATTTCGCCTGGCTCCTAGCCGCCCTTGCGACCTTGCACCTCGGTCCCGGCTGCGCCTGCGGGACCACCGGATCGCCCGACGGCGGCAGCACCGATGGCGCCACCCCGGATGGCGGCTCGATGGATGGCGGCGCGACGGATGGGGGCGGCGGGGCCGACGGCGGAGGCGATGGCGGCTTCCAGGCCGACGGCGGCGGCGGGACGAACCGAGACCCCATCGCCACCGACGACGAGGCCTACACCTCGGCGGGGGTGCCGGTGGTCCTGGATCTCCTCGCAAACGATCGGGACCCCGACGGCGACCCCCTGGCGCTCCGCTCGGTCGCCAGCCCGCCCGAGGGAAGCGCCGCATCGCTTCGCGGCGGGCTCCTCCGCTACGCCCCACCGGAGGGCTTCACCGGCGAGGTGCGCTTCGACTACGAGGTCGAGGACGGCCGCGGCGGCCAGGCGAGCGCCGAAGTCCTCGTCCATGTGCTGGCCGAGGGCGAGACGCAGCCGGTCCGCGCCGCCGACGATCCCCGGATGCACGCCCTCTCCGGGGTGCCCACCGAGCTCGACGTCCTCGCCAACGACCGTGGCGATCCCGCGGGATCCCTGTGGGTAGCCGAGATCACCGAAGCACCGGCGCACGGCACCGCCCTCGCCCAGGGCACGGTGGTCACCTACCAGAGCGAGCCGGGCTACGAAGGGACGGACACCTTCGCCTACCGGGTCGAGGATGCGCTCCTCGGTGGTCAGGCGACGGCGCACGTGACCGTGCAGGTGGAGCCGGCCCCGGCGCCCCTGCCGGATCCCGTCCCCAACTTCACCTGGACGGCCACCGCCCAGCCAAAGGACTTGCTTCTGACCACCGCCTGGCAGGACGCGGCCCAGCTCACCTTGAGCTTCACCTGGGAGGACGGCAGCCCCGTCGCCGATCAGATCGTTGGGATCGAGGCCGAGTTCACCTCGGACATGCGCGCCGAGACCTCGCAGCTCCGCGGCCGCTACACCTTCCAGCCCATCTATCGCACCGACGCGCAGGGACAGGTGCACCTTCGGATCCACCCGACGGCGCGATGGATCGATTCGATTGCGCTCGGGGACGACCACGTACGCGACGCCCAGGACGAGGCCTTCCCGTGGACGGCGCAGATTCTCCGGGTGAAGAGCGACCCGTCGCAAGGCTTCGAGTCGGTGGCCTTGGCGGAGCGGAGCGGCGAGCGGCCCTTCCGCCTCGTCGCCTGGGGGCAGGCCCGGGTCGAGGTCCTCGGCGACGATCCGCCCTGGGTCTTCGCAGGCCCCGGCATCGACACCCGCACGCCCGTTCGCTTCACCTTCTTCGATGCGCTGGGACGGCCCCTACCTGCAGGGAGCCTGGTCTACGTCAGTGATGTCGACGCGCGCTTCCACTTCCCCGCGGACGATCCCCCCCGTGCCTCGCTCGAGTTTGCGCCCGAGGTGCTCCTGGCCGAAGGGTTCCCCGGTCACTACACCTGGCCCGACCGCGGCTATCTGGTCCGCCTCGGCGATGGCGGGCAGGTCGATGCGCAGATGGTCGGGCCGCACCGGCCGATCCAACTCGAGGATTCGCTCTCCGCCGCGACCGCCGATCCGAAGGACTACCCCCATCCCTTCCGCTGGGAGTTCTACGACGGGGACGCGGCAACGCCCTTCCCCGGTGCGGGCGAGCCTGCCGTGGGCTCGGAAGCACAGCGCCTCGGTCCCTATGCGGACCATCCCGACACCTCCTTCCCGCGCCTCGTTGGGCCGGCGAAGGTGGCGGCGGTCGCCGTGGTGCCGCCGCTGGCGCCGGAGCAGTACTACTGGGGGCCCGGCGACATCCCTCCCTACACGGTGCAGGCCACCTTCCTCGACGGCCGTGACCGCCCGCTGCCGGAGGGGGCACAGCTCTGGTACAGCGCGCCCGCGCCCTGGTCCGATGCCTGCGGCCCCATCGTGGAGCGTACCTTCACCGACAGCCAGCCGCCGGACCTGATGGCGGTCGCCTTCCGGGTGGATGCGGCCTCGTCGGTGGAACTCGCCGTGAAGCCGATGCCCTCCACCGTCGATCTGCGTCCGCCTTCCGCCTATTCGAGTCCCCTGCCGGTGGACACCTTCTTCTGTATCGAAGGGGGGCAGGGGTGCAAGGTGGTCTGGAGTGCCTACAACGCAGCGCCCATGCCGTATCTGGGCTCCGCTCCGGCGCTCGAGTTCACCGTTCCCGCCTCGGCGACGGCCACCGCCCGCCGCGCGGTACTCCTCCCCTTCATGACCCGCAACACCGTGTCCTTCCGCGACCCCGTCGACTCGGGCGGCAACCCCATCCCCGCGGGTGCGCTGTTCAAAGTCACGGCGACCAGGGGCTACGCCAGCGCCACCCGGGTGGAAGGGCCAAGCCCCGACGTGGTCGAGGTGCGGGACGAGGGCCAGAGTGGTCGCGTTGCCGTCGCCCGTTTCGAGGCGGCCACCCACCTCTGCAGCGCCGGAAACTCCGTGGAGGCAAGCGTCAGCCTCGGCAACTCCCACGGGAACTTCGCCACCGCGACCTTCACCCTCCTCTGTCCGGTCGTGAACTTCAACGACCTCTCCGTGCGGCTGCGCTGGGAGAAGCTGCCCGTGCTGGGCATCCCGGCGAAGTTCGGCAAGCTCGCCCGCGCAGCCGAGCGCTTCCGGGCCCAGCAGGAGAAGATCCTGAAGGCCGCGGCGGACTTCGACCTGAACGACCGCTTCGACTTCGATCGCGCCACCAAGAAGCGCGCCGAGATCTTCCAGAACGAGATTGCGCCGGCGGTGGTGGAGGTGGTCAAGGCCGTGCCCAACACCACCTTCACCGGGCCGACCGACGCCAAGAAGCTCGTGGAGGAGATCCAGGGCGCGCTCGGCCCCGAGCTCTTCGTCTACGGGGCGGACCCCACCACGCAGCAGAAGCTGCGCGCGTGGCTGCAGGCCTACCTGCGCGAGGTGCAGCGGCGTAGCGAGCTCGGCCCCGATCCCTGTTCGGGCGGCGGTGCGCCCGCACCCTTCACGCCGGATCCCCCGGATCTCATGCTCGGCAGCACCAGCGTGCACGGCTACCGCGGGGTCGGTGGGCGCAGGGTGACCTTCGTCTCCTTCACAGGCCAGGTCCACGCGGGCAGCGTGCTCCCCGCCGGGACCGCGGTGCCCGAGGGGGACCACCACGTGACCGCCGGCGACCTCTTCTCCGATGGGGATCGGCAGGCACTCGGGCTGACGCCGGGAGAACTCGAGGTCGGGATCCTCGAGACCGGGCCCACCGATCCCACCGACGGATCGGTGTCCGTGCGTCTCCTGGTCCTCACTGGACTCGCGCCGTCGGACCATGGGGACGAGTTTGGGACTGCGATCATCGGCAGCGGCGGGGGCAACGTGGGGGCCGGCGGCTTCGAGCTCGTCGTGCCGGCGGGTCTCCTCGCGCAGGACACGCAGGTGGTCGTGACGGGGTTGGCACCGTTTGCCACCGAGACGTTGCCGGCTGGGTTGGCCGGGGCCGACTTCGTGCGGGTGGTGGAGATCTCCAGCATCGACGCGAACGACCAGGTGCAGCCGATGAGCCTGGGCGGCGGGGCAAGCCTCCGCGCCTACTTCGCGCCCGATCCCACCGACGCGACGCGCACGGACGAAGGGGTCCGCACCGCCACGCAGGCGCTCCTCTACTACGATGCGGCGCAGGGCGCCTGGGTCTCACTGGGCGACAGCACGGTGGACCCGATGGCGGGCTACGTGACGGCCACCCCACCGGGCAGTGGCGTCTACGCGCTGGTCGGACTGCCGTAGGCCGCAAGGCCTGCGGCATCAGCCGCCCTGCGCCTGCGGTTCCATGGCGTCGCCGCCCGCGAGCCGCGCCCCGCCGAGCGCCCTCGGCGCCGTGCCGCCCCGTGCAAAGGGGAGCGCATCGGCGGCGTCGGGCGCCCGCCGGGCGGCCGCCTTCAGAGCGCTGCCTCCACCGCCTCCTCGAGGGTGCGCACCCCGCGAACCAAGATGGGCGCCTCCTCGCTCAGTCGACTCCGGTTGCCCTCGGGGACGAGCGCGGTGGTGAAGCCCATCTTCGCCGCCTCGGCCAGCCGCTGCTCCACCTGGGCGACGGCGCGAATCTCTCCCGCGAGGCCCACCTCCCCCAATACGACCAGCTGCGGATCCACCGGCTGCCCGCGGAAGCTCGAGAGCACGGCGAGGGCCACCGCCAGGTCCAGGGCCGGCTCGTCGACCGTGAGCCCTCCGGCGACGTTCACGTAGGCGTCCTGATCGAAGAGGGTCAGGCCCAGGCGCTTCTCCAGCACCGCCACCAGGAGCGAGAGGCGGTTGCGGTCGATGCCGAGCGCCGTACGCCGCGCCTGGCCCGCCGGCGCCTGGCTGACCAGCGCCTGCACCTCCACCAGCACCGGCCGGGAGCCGCTCACGGTGGCCGCCACCACCGATCCCGGCGCGGCGGCGGGCCGCTCGCTCAAGAAGAGGGCCGAGGGATCGGGGACCTCGGCGAGCCCCTCGCGTCGCATCTCGAAGACACCGATCTCGCTGACCGACCCGAAGCGGTTCTTGTGGGCCCGGAGGATCCGGTAGGCGTGGGACCGATCCCCCTCGAAGTAGAGGACCGTGTCCACCATGTGCTCGAGCAGCCGCGGCCCGGCGATGGCGCCCTCCTTGGTGACGTGGCCGACGAGAAAGGTGGGAATGCCCCGGCGCTTGGCGAGGCCTAGCAGCCGCCCGGTCAGCTCGCGCACCTGGCTCACCGAGCCCGGGGCGCTGCCGATCTCGGGCAGGTGCAGCGTCTGGATGGAATCGACGACCAGCGCCGCCGGTGCGAGGCGCTCCGCCTCTGCGAGCACCCGGCTCCCATCGGTCTCCGCCAAGAGGAGGATCTGCGCGCGGTCCACCCCGAGCCGCTCGGCGCGCAGGCGGATCTGGGAGAGCGACTCCTCACCGCTCACGTAGAGCACGGGGCCCTGGGCGGCGAGGCTCTGGCAGGCCATCAGCAGCAGCGTGGACTTACCGATGCCCGGGTCGCCCCCGATGAGGACCACCGAGCCAGGCACGAGCCCCCCACCGAGGACCCGGTCGAGTTCGGCCAGACCGGTGGGGCGGCGCGGCGTCGCCTCGGTGTCCACCTCCGGCAGGGGCACCGGAGATCCGCCGCCTCCCAGGCGGTGCGCGCCGTGGCTCGAAGGCGGCCCGGGCGCCGCCGTCTCCTCGACCAGGGAGCCCCAGCTCCCGCACTCGGGGCAGCGCCCCAGCCACTTGGGGGCCTGGTGGCCGCACTCGATGCAGCCGTAGACGATGCGGGGCTTTCGGCCCATGGCGCGACCCTAGCAC
>CAYYHA010000193.1:7830-8349 GCA_964471535.1 uncultured Myxococcia bacterium
CACCCCCCTCGGACACCGGCGATGGGGCCTGCTGCCGCGGTCCGGGGTGGGGGCCGCTGTGGCAGTCGGCGGCGCCTCGCCCGCGCGGGCGTTCCGAGATCGCGCCGCGCCGAGGTAGGGAGCGCGCGCCCGGGGGGGGGCGCGCACCGCGGCTTCCTTTGCTTTGGAGGTTCCATGTTCGGGCACACGCTTTCACGGTCGATCCCCTTCGCGCTTTCGCTGCTCCTCGTCGCCTGTCCCGGCCCCGGCACGGGCGGCGGCGGCGACGGGGGCGGTGGTGGCGGGGACGGCGGAACCTCGTGCACGCCGACCTGCACCGAAGTGGGTGCGACCCGGTGCACCGGATCGGTGATCGAGGGCTGCGCCATCGATGCCTCCGGCTGCCTCGTGTGGACGCCGGGGATCGACTGCAGCGAGAGCGATCGCATCTGCGACGATGCGAGCGGTGCCGCCGCCTGCGTGGTGCCGGAAGGCACTTGCAGCGACGGAATCCAGAATCAGGACGAGACGGCGGTAGAC
>CAYYHA010000194.1:0-8066 GCA_964471535.1 uncultured Myxococcia bacterium
GGGTGGAGGCGGGGTGAAGCCCTCGTCTTCCGGGGGGACGAACTGGGCGGATGCGACCTGCGGCAAGGCAACGGCCAGGCAAGAGAGGATCGGCAGGAGTCGGCAGATGGCGCGAGGCATGGTTTCCTCCGGGCGCGGGTTCGTCGAACGGTGACCTCGAGGCTTCGGGCCCTTCGCATAGCATCCGGCACGTACCGGTCAACCCCCACCCGCGCCCAAGACGGGCGGTGCAGCAGGCGGCGCACGGAGGGTGCGCGCCACGACTGCGGCGCGCCCCCTGCCTCCCGGGTCCTGCACGAGGACACGCGGTTGGAGGGGCCCAGGCGTCGTGGTACAGGTCGCCCATGGCGCGAAACGTCGTCGTCGTCGGTGCCCAGTGGGGGGACGAAGGCAAGGGCAAGGTGGTGGATCTCTACGCCCGGGACGCCGACGTCATCGTGCGCTTCCAGGGGGGCAACAACGCCGGCCACACCCTGGTCGTCGGTGGTGAGAAGACCGTCTTGCACCTCATCCCCTCCGGCGTGCTCCACCAGGGCAAGACCATCGTCGTCGCCAACGGCGTCGTGGTGGATCCCTTGGTCCTCGTCGAGGAACTCGACCTCCTGGCCGGGCGCGGTCTCGAGGTGTCCGCCGGCGCGGGAGGCCATGCACGCCTCCTCGTCAGCGGTGCGGCGCACGTGATCATGCCGTGGCACAAGCGGCTCGACCGCCTCCGCGAGCGCCGCCGCGGGAAGGCCGCCATTGGGACCACCGGACGGGGTATCGGCCCCACCTACGAGGACAAGGCCTCGCGGCAGGGGATTCGGATCGAAGAGTTCGTCCGTCCCGATCTGCTCCGGCAGCGGGTGGAGGCGCGCCTCGACGAGATGAACGATACGCTGCGCGGGCTCGGCGGCGAACCGTTCACGGTGGACGAGGTGCTCGATCCCTACCTCGAGGCGGCAGAGCGCATCGCGCCCCACGTGGCCGATACGGGCCGCTTCCTGCACGAGCGGATGGCGGCGGGGGATCGCATCCTCTTCGAGGGTGCACAGGGTACGCTGCTGGACCTCGATCACGGGACCTATCCCTTCGTCACCTCGTCGAACACAGTTGCCGCCAACGCCGCGACCGGCTCGGGCATTGGGCCCGGGTGCCTGCACGAGATCGTGGGGATCACGAAGGCATATACGACGCGGGTGGGCGCCGGCCCCTTCCCCACCGAGCTGCACCACGCTGTGGGGGATCGGCTCCGGGAGGCGGGCAGCGAGTATGGCGCGACCACCGGCCGTCCGCGCCGCTGCGGCTGGCTCGACATCCCCGCGCTCCGGTACGCCGCTCGGGTCAATGGGCTCACGGGGCTCGCGGTGACGAAGCTCGACGTGTTGACCGGCTTCGAGCGTCTGAAGGTGTGCACCGCCTACCGGGTGGGCGGTGAGGTGCTCGAAGAGATCAGCACCGAACGCGCCGTCCTCGAGACGGTGGAGCCGGTCTATGAGGAGCTGCCCGGGTGGACCGAGTCCCTCGAGGGTGCACGCGACTTCGAAGCTTTGCCGGAGGCGGCGCGGCGCTACCTCGAACGCATCGAGGCGTGGGTGGGAGTGCCCGTGATACTCGCGAGCGTCGGGGCGGAGCGGGAGGCCACCATCATCCTGCGCAGGCCCTTCGGGGAGGCATGAGATGAGTGAACAGGTTCGCATCAAGGGAAGGACGGGAGAGGGCGACCGCTTCCTCCCCCAAGAGCAGGTCCTCGCCGGGCTCATCAAGCTACTCGGAGAGGGACGGGTCGACGACGCGGTGACGATCTACGTGCGCTGTGCCGTGGACATCGGCTACCCGCTCATCAGTAAGGTCGCGGGTGACCCGGAGTTGCAACGCCTGGTCGCCAACATGCTCTACCGGGCGCGGGACTTCGCGAAGGCCGCAATGGTGTGTGAGGCGCTCGAGGAGAACGAGAAGGCCGCGGCGCTCTACGAGAAGGCGGGTGATTACGCCATGGCAGCGGAGATGTACGCACGGGCGGGCAACAAGCTGAAGAGCGCCGAGATGTACGAGCGTGGGGGCAATCTGTCGGTCGCGGCTTCCCTCTATGCGGACTGCGGCCTGCCCGAGCGTGCCGCGCGGTGCTACCAGCGGGTGCCCGACGCTTTCGCTGCGGGCAAGCTCTTCTTCGCGAGCCACAAGGACAAGCAGGCCGTCGAGCTGCTGCAGAAGGTGGAGGAGGAGGATCCGAACTATCCCGAGGCCGTGGTGCTCCTCGCCCAGCTCCTCGCCCGCAACGGCTACGCGGAGCTGGCGGAGAAGAAGCTCCGCGCGGCGATCGCGGGGCGCGAGATCGATGATTCGAACGTGGGTGTCTACTACGCGCTCGGAGATCTCTATGCCCGCCTCGGTGCCACCGAGAAGGCGAAGGAGGCCTTCGAGGCGGTGCTCGGCCACGACTTCAACTATGCCGACGCAAAGGCGCGGCTGGACCGGCTGAACGCCGGGGGAGAGGAGGAACACCTGCCGCGCTCCGATCTCGCCGCCGATGCGCAGGCCGAAGGGGTGGGGGATGTCGCCGTGGGCGAGACGGCCTCCGCCGAGGTGGTGGGGATGGATCCCGGCCTTGCCTTCTTGAAGGAGCTCGATCTCTTCGAGGACATGAGTCTCGACGATCTCCGGGCGCTGGCCAGCGTCGCCGAGGCGCGGAGCTACCAGCCCGGCGAGGTCCTGATCGAGCAGGGGGCACCGAGCGAGGCCTTCTTCGTCCTCACGGAGGGGACGGTCGAGGTCAAGCGCGTCGACGGGAGCACCGAGACGCGCTTCGCCACCTTGCCCGCAGGCGCCCACGTGGGAGAGATGAGCCTCATCGACGAGGCGCCCACCAGCGCCCGAGTCGTCGCGGCGGAGCCGACCCGGGCCCTGGCCCTGCCCACCGAACGCTTCAAGGAGCTACTGGGTTCGCGTCCCGCCCTCGCCCTGAAGTTCTATCAGGCGATGGCGACCACCCTCTCCCGTCGCCTGCGAGCGACCAACGCCAAGATCAAGCCGTAGCCCGCGCCTCGGCGATGGCGCGGGCGAAGGGACCGCGGCCCCCCTCGCGCCGGGCGCGTTCGAGCCATTCGGCGGCAGCAGGATCACCGAGCGCTTCGAGCACCTGGAAGAGGATCCACGGCCGTTCGCCGGGCACTGGAAGGCTTGGGTCGGGTTCCTGCTGCAAGGAGAGCTCGATGCGCTCGCGGGCGCCGCTCGGATCGCCTTGCTTGTATCGGACCAGGCCGTCCACGTAGGCCAGGATCCCTGTCTCCGGATCCAACTCGAGGGCCTGGGCGATCTCTTCGCCCGCCCGGTCGAGATCGCGGCCTAGGTGGGCGCGACAGTAGGCACGGTTGGCCAGGATGAGTGCGCGGACGGGCCTCTTGAAGCTGGAGAGGTGGACGTTCTCCAGATTGCGCAGCGCATCGCCGAAACGACCCATGGCCACCTGCACCATCGCCACGTCGATGGAGGCGACGTCCCGAAGCTTCCGGTTCGGGGCGCCTTCCCGCACCAGGGTCGCCAGCTTCAGGGCGCGCTCGTGCCAACCGAGCTGCACGTAGAGGGGGATGAGCGCGTTCTGAAGCAGCAACGAAAGGGGTAGGGCGGCCACGAGCCAGGCGAGGCCGAAGAGCACCGTGTACCCTCCCGCCCCTTCGTCGAGGGAGAGGGCGACGACGACGGCGAGGCCGCCGAAGGTCACCACCGCCGTCTCCCAGGTGAAGAGCCGTGCCATCGGGCGGCAAAGCATACTCGATCATCGCGCTCGACGAAGTCCCCGGCGGGCGTGCCCCCGCGCGTGAAAGGCACGGGGCGACGCGCATCCCGCCGCCGAAGCGGGGAGGGCGGGGCGGGGTGCAGCGCCGCCCGCGTGCCGGCTTCTCGAAAGCGGCTGCTCCGTCGTCCGCCGACCGCAGCTTCCCCGCCGTTGCACTGCCTCGCAGGAACGGGGAAGATGGCGCAACCGTGCGGAGGGTGTGGTTGGCGTCGGCCCTTGTGGGCATGCTCTGGTGTGGCTTGCCGTCCACGGCCCGTGCGGGCACCTATTCGATGGGGGCGCGCACCGAGCTGTCCTTCTACGGCTACCGTGCCTGGCGCATTCGCTGGGACGATCAGGAGCGGGTCCGGCGGCAGCGGCTCTACGAGCGCCTGCACCTGTTCGGCAACGATCTGGTCGCGGGCGAGGACCTCGATCTGACGGTGCTGCTGCGCGTGGGCACCGACCTCGGCTGGCGCCCCGGCGAGCCGGAAGCGCTCGACGGCGTGAGCCGGGACGTGGCGGAGGTCTTGGTGGCGAACGTGCGCTGGCGCACGCTCGAGGACCGCCTCGATTTGAGCGCCGGCCGATTGATGAAGGTCGATGGACTCGACTTCCGCTACCTCGATGGGCTGGAGGCAGGCTACCTGTTCGGACCGGTCCGCGTCTTCGCCTACGGCGGGATGCAGGTGAAGGACACCTCGCCCCTCGGGTCGCCCACCTTCGAGCTCGACGGAGTGCGCAGCGACGATACGGCGCTGGCCGAACGGGGCAACCTGTGCTGGGTGAGCACGGTGGAGGGCCGGACGCGTGATGCCTGCGTGGGGCTGTACGGAGATGGCGTCGCCTATCGTTTCCACGCTGCACCCAGCATCGAGTTCGGTGGCGGCTTCGAAGCCTATGACCTCGATGGCTTCGATGCGCGCCTCGCGTACCACCGCGCGATGAGCGCCGGCTACGTCGATATGGAGCGTGTGACCGCATCGGTCGCGTATGCGTGGCGGGGTCTCGAGCTTCGGAGCACGGGACAGTACGACCTGTACATGATGCGGCTCGCCCGTGCCGATGCGGCGGTGGGCTGGAACTTCGGGGATCGGCTCTATCTGGGCGGTGAAGCGATGAGCTACGCGCCGACCTTCGACGCGGACAGCATCTTCAACCACTTCAACTTCTCACCCATGCGGGAGCTGGCCTTGGTGGGGCGGTGGCGGCCGCTGGAGAGCCTGGCCGTGTGGGGCCGCCTGCGTCTTCGGCGCTACAGCGACGTGGTCACCGGCAGCGTCGATTCGGCAAGCGGTGGAGAGGTGGCCGCACGCCTTCGCCCCGGACAGGGCCGGCAGCTCAGCTTCTCCTTCTCCCTCCTCGAGGGCTACGGCGGCACGCAGGTCCATGCCTTGCTCGAAGGGGCGCATCCCCTCTGGGGCGGTCTCTCTGGAACGGCGTCGCTCGCAGCGGGCTACGCCCACGATCCCCTCCTTCCCGACCTGAAGACGGACACGCTGGGGGCGCGGCTCGGGCTTCGCTACGCCTTCGGAGAGGGCTCTTCCCTGTCGTTCTTTCTCGAGGACAGTAGAAGCCGCTACCTCCGCCACGATCTGCGCGCCTACCTCTTCGCGGAGTTGGAGGTGCTCCCATGAGGCGACTTGCGGGCCTACGAGGCGCTCTGCTCGTGGCCCTCGTCGCGGCCGCGTGGTCGACCGGGCTACCCGCCCGTCCGAAGATCCCCAAAGAGATCCCGCCGGCGGAGACCCGGGCCCGCCGTTCACCGGCCATCTATCCGCCGCAGCGGATCCCCCTGCGTTTCTTCCATGGCGTCCACCTCGAGACAGGATCGCTCACCTGCCTCGATTGCCACCGGGTGGCCAAGAGCTACCGGGCCAGCGACCGTCACATCCCTGGCCACGAGACCTGTGAGAAGTGTCACCTCGTCGAGCACCCCGCCCCGGCTGCACCGGAAGCCGAGTCGGAGGCATCGAGTGACGCGGTCGAGGCGATGTACGACTTCTACGGCGCGCCACCGGACGAGGAGGAAGCAGCCGCTGCGGAGCCGGAGAACGACTGCAGCCTCTGCCATCCCGCATGGACGGAAGGCCACGACGAGGAGATCGAACCCATCCTCCTGCCCGCGGCGCACCTGAACTTCCCCCACAAGACCCACCTCGACGAGGGCATCGGCTGCGCTACCTGCCATGGCGTCCTCGACGATGCGGACCTCGCGACGAGGCAGAACCTGCCGAAGATGGCGGTGTGCCTCACCTGCCACAACGCCGTCGTGGGCGAGCAGGGAGGCTGCACGACCTGTCACCTGACGCAGCGGGACGGCCGGCTGCAGCAGCGCTTTCCCACCGGGGTGCTCCAGCCGGGCCCCAGCCCCTTGGGCATCGATCACCATCCCGGGTGGATCCGGTCCCATGCACGCGCCGGGCGGATGGCGCAGGCGACCTGCAACACGTGCCACACGCCCCAGTGGTGCGTGGACTGTCACGACGGCACCTTCAAGCCCTTCTCCATCCATCCGGCGGACTTCGTGAACACCCACCAGGTCGCGGCGCGGCAGGGGGCCATGCAGTGTATGGGCTGCCACTGGGAGCAGTCGTTCTGTGTGACCTGCCACGAGCGCCTCGGCGTCGGCTCGCAGGCACCCGTCGGCCGTGTCGCCGGGGATCCGGGGAGCGGGCCGACCTTCCGGCTGCCACCGCGGGAGACGAATCTCCACTTCCACCCGCCGGGGTGGAAGGACGATGTGGTCGGCCCCAACCATCACGCCCACCAGGCGCGAAGGAACATCACCGCCTGCGTCTCGTGCCACCGCGAGGAGAGCTGTGCCGTCTGCCATTCGACGGGCATCAAGGCGAGGAACCCGCACCTGCCCGGCTTCGCCTGTGCCACCATGTTCGCCAAGAACCCGCGGAGCTGCGTGAAGTGCCACCACGAGGAGGTACCTCCGTGTCCTTGATCCCCGAGGTCGGGCCGGGCGGCCCGGGCGCGGAGCCCGGACGGGGGCCGGTGGCGCCGCGCGGCGCGCGATGCGAACGCTCGCTGCGCCTCGGGCTGCTGCTCCTGCTGTCGCCCCTCGTGCAGGGCGCCGGGGGCTGCGTGGTGCCCGGCGATGCCTCCCCCTTTGCGCCCGTGGACGCGGTCCCGCCCCACATCTCGGAGACCATCCCCGTCGAAGGCGCGGAGGACGTCCCCCCCGACGTGGCGATCGATCTCTTCTTCAGCGAGACCCTGCTCTGGGAGGCCATCGCCGAGGAGCACTTCGATCTGCGAAGCGGCGGCTTTCCGGTGGACTTCACCCTCGACCGGAGCGGGGAGGCCTCCCGCCGCCTCACGCTCGTCCCCACCGAACCGCTCGCCGCGAACCTGGCCTACACGGTGCGGGTTTCGGGGGCGATCCAAGATCTCCACCACAATCCCATGGGCGAGGACTTCCTCCTCTCCTTCGAGGTGGCGGAGGACCCTGTGCCCTTCGAGCTGCTCGAGACCACCCCGGCAGATGGAGAGACGGGGGTCTCGCTTGACACGGCGATCGAACTGCGCTTCTCCAAGCCGCCTGCCGCCCCTCTCGTGGACAAGCGCCATTTCACGGTCGAGGGACTCTCGCGGCGGGCCTACTCGGTCGACCACGCGGCGCTCGCGCCCACGGTGGTCCTGCGGCCGAGCACGCCCCTCGATCCCGAGACCGAGTACGTGGTGCACGTCGATGGCAGCCTGAAGGCCATCTCCGGGCAGGTGCTCGGCGAGGAGGTCTCGGTCCGCTTCACCACTGCCGCCGGCCCCTAGACGGTGCCGCCGGCAGGGTGAACCATTCGCGCATCCCGCGCGTTGTCACGGGGTGGAGTCAGGAGGAACGTGCCCATGCCGAGACCCTGCCGACGCCAGTGTCTGCCCATCCAGGCGAGGTCCCAAGCCCTCGCCGGCCTCCTCGTCCTGGCGCTTGGCGCCTCTGCAGGCTGTGCAGCAGGCCCCCGGGCGCAGGGTGAGGCGGCCGCCCGGCGCAGTGTCGACAGGGAGCCGCCCGCAGACGCCCGGGAGCTTTCGCAGCCGCTGCCGGGGCCGGTGAGCGGCCCCCTGTGGATCCTGGTCGCGCCGGAGCAGCGTGCCGCCGAGCCAGAACGACCGCGCACCCTGGCGGCGCCCCGCCTCTTTGCGCAGCGCTCCGCCAGCGCGCCCGAGCCCCTCTCGCTCCTCTCCCTACAGACGCACGCGGCGGTGCAGGACTTCGTCGCGCGAATGCGCCTGCAGCAGCGGTGGCGTTACCGCGGGGAGGCGGCCGAACTCCTCCTGGCCTTCAGGCTGCCCCCGTCGGCGG
>CAYYHA010000194.1:8076-8291 GCA_964471535.1 uncultured Myxococcia bacterium
GTCGGCGGCCGTGCACGGCTTCGTGCTGGCAGTCGGGGGGCGGCGTCTGCGCGCCATCGTGCGGCCCCGCGAGGAGGCGCTGGCCCTGGCCCAGGCCGCGGCGGCCGCCGGATACGAGACGAGCCTTCTCACCGAGGTGCTGCCCGGGACCTACCTGCAGCGCATCGACCGCCTCGAGGGGCCCGAGGAGGTGGGCCTCGAGCTCACCTGGGACC
>CAYYHA010000195.1:0-8222 GCA_964471535.1 uncultured Myxococcia bacterium
GCGTGCGGCCATCCCGCGCCGGCGGGGGCTGGGCAGCTCGCCGGCCCTGGCGGTCGCCCTTGCCCGCCACCTCGCCGACCGCGCCACGGGGGACGGCGCCCGCGGCCCCCTCGCCGAGCCCCAAGCTCTCGAAGCCGTCGTCGCCGCCAGCGAGGCGGTGTTCCACGGCCGCCCCTCGGGGGCCGACGCGGCGGTGGCGGCGCGCGGCGGCCTGGGCCGCTTCTCCCGCGCGGATGGCTTCGAGCCCTGGCCCGCCGGGGCGCCCTTCGAGCTGGTGGTGGTGGACACCGGCCCGCGGCCCCCCACCGCCGAGCTGGTGGCGGAGGTGCAGCGGCGGCGCGGCGTGGAGGCGGCCGGACGTCGTGCCTACGCCGCCCTCGAGCGCTGCGCCGAAGCGGGGCTCGAGGCGGTGCGAACCGGGGACCTTCGCCACCTCGCCGACTGCATGAACGAGGCGCAGGCCCACCTTCGTGCGCTGGGGCTCTCCACCCCCGCGCTGGAGGCGGCGGCGGAGGAGGCCCGGGCGGCGGGCGCCCTGTCGGCCAAGCTCACCGGTGCCGGCGGCGGCGGCTGCCTCATCGCCCTCTGCGAGCCGGGAACCGGCGCCGCGGTGGAGAAGGCCCTCGCCCACGGCCGCTGGTGCCATCGCTTCTCCCCCCTTTCTGGAGCCGTGTCATCGTGAAGGTCATCGATCGCCCCACCGCCGCGACCTCCCGGTCCTCGTCCAACGTCGCCCTGGTCAAGTACTGGGGGAAGCTCGACGAGGTACGCCGGGTCCCCGCGACCGGCTCGCTCTCGGTGACCCTGGGCGGGCTGACCACCGAGACCACCGTGGCCTTCTCCGAGCGCGATGCCGACGATCTCGTCGTGCTCGACGGGCGTCCTGCCACCGGCCGGGAGGCCGCGCGGGTCACCGCCTTCCTCGACCGGGTGCGGGCGCTGGCGCGGGCGCACGGGCGGGCTTTGGGGGCCGCCTCGGTGCGCACGGTGAACTACTTCCCCACCGCCGCGGGCCTCGCCTCCAGTGCCAGCGGCTTCGCCGCACTCGCCGCCGCCTCGGTGCGCGCCGCAGGGCTCGAGGCGAGCCACGACGAGCTGGCGGCACTGGCCCGCCTCGGCTCGGCGAGTGCTGCCCGCAGCATCCACGGGGGCTTCGTGGAACTCGTCCCCTACCGGGACGAAGCGGGGCAGTGGGAGGCGCGCACCGCGCAGGTCGCCTCGGAGAAGCACTGGGACCTGCGGGTGCTCGTCGTCGTCGTCGACGCTGCCTACAAGCCCATCGGCTCCACCCCGGCGATGGCCCGCACCGCCGCCACCTCCCCCTACTACGCCGCCTGGCTCGAGACCTGGGGCAAGGATCTCGCCGAGTGCCGCACCGCGGTGGAACACCGGGACATCGAGCTCTTGGCGAGCATCGCCGAGCACTCGGCGCTGAAGCTGCACAGCCTGTGCATGACCTCCCGGCCGCCGGTACAGTTCCTCCGCGGTCCCTCGGTGGACCTGATGCACGCGGTCTGGGCCCTGCGCTCGAGCGGCACCGCCTGCGGCTTCACCGCCGACGCGGGACCCAACGTGAAGGTCTTCTGCGAGGCGGCGGACGAGGAGACGGTGAAGGCGGCGCTGCTCTCGGTGCACGGCGTGCAGGCGGTGCGTAGCTCCGTCGTCGGCGGGCCGATCACGGTGGTCGACCACCAGGTGGATCCCGAGGTGCCCTGGGGCCGTCCGGTGGGAGGGTCGGCGCCGTGAACGTCAGCGCCCCCGGAAAGCTCTTCCTCGCCGGCGAATACGGGGTCCTCGCCGGTGGCCCGGCGGTGACGCTGGCGGTGGACCGTCGCGTGCGCACCGTACCCGCGACCCTGGCGCGCATGGATCCGCTGGCGAGCGAGTGCCTCGCGGGGGCCTACGTCTACCTCTCGGCCCACGGGCGCATGGGTCCCGCCACCCTGCCGGCGCTGGACCTCTCGGCCCACCGGGCACAGGGGCAGAAGCTGGGGCTCGGCAGCTCCGCTGCCTCGGCGGCGGTGTGGGTGGCGGCGAGCTTCGCTGCTGCCGGCTTGGACGTGGAGCCGAACCGCGACGCCGTCTTCGAAGTCGCCTGGCGGGCCCACACCTCGGCGGGGGGCGGCAGCGGCGCCGACGTGGCCGCCGCAGTGTACGGGGGCACGGTGGCGGTCACACCGGCCGCCCCCTCGGGGACCCACGGCGCGCTGGCCCCCCCAGAGGTGGAGGCACTCGACCTCGACCCCGGGTGGATGCCGGTCGTCGTGGCAGGGGGCCGGGCGGTGAGCAGCCGGGAGGTCCTCGCCCGCCTCGAGGCCTCGCCGGCGCGTGATGCCCTTCTCTCCCGAGCCCGCGCCGCCGGCGAGCGCCTGGTCGAGGCGATGCGCGGGGCGCCGGACGAGGCGGCGATGGGGGCCGTCACGGCGGCGGCGGAGGCGATGGTGGCGGTGGCCGACGCGCTCGATCTGGGGGCCGACGGCGGGCGGACGGTGCTCGAGCGGTGCCAGGCCATCGCCGCCCGCTACGGGGGCGCGGCGAAGCCGTCGGGGGCGGCGGCAGGGGAGCTTTGCCTGGTCTTCTTGCCCCGGCTGGACCCAAAGGCGCGGGCTGAACTAAAAGCGGCGCTCCGAGGCTCGGGGCTCCGGATACTCGACGTGAAGATGGATTCGATGGGCGTGGAGACACGCGGAGGTTCGACCCCATGAGCAAGACCGCACGGCTTCCCGGCTTCTACAAGCTCCCCCTCGAAGCGCGCCTGAAGCGCCTCGTCGAGGCGGGCTGGCTGACCGAGGAGGAGGCGGAGGCGCTGCGGCAGCCCGCCGCCGGCGGCTTCGACGCCACCATCGCCGACGGGATGAGCGAGAACGTCATCGGCGTGCACGGCCTGCCCATGGGCCTGTGCCTCAACCTGAAGGTCAATGGCGAGGAACGGGTGGCGCCCATGGTGGTGGAGGAGCCGAGCGTCGTGGCGGCCGCCTCCAACGCGGCGAAGCTGGCCCTCTCCGGCGGCGGCTTTCAGGTGGAGACCACCGACTCGGTGATGGCCGCCCAGGTGCAGATCTTGGGACTTCCCGATGCCCGGGAGGCGGCGCGGCGCATCGAGGCGGAGAAGCCGCGCCTCCTCGAAGAGGCCAATGCCCTCATCCCCAACATGGTGCGCCGGGGCGGGGGCACGCGGGACATCGAGACCCGCATCCTCGAGCCCGCCCCGGGCGAGACCGAGCGCACCCTCTGCGTGCACGTCCTGGTCGACTGCCTCGATGCGATGGGAGCGAACCTGCTGAACACGGTGGCCGAGGGCCTCGCGCCACGCCTCGAGGCGATCACCGGCGGAGAGGCGGGGCTGCGCATCCTCACCAACTACGCCGACAAGCGGCTGGTCAGGGTGCGCTGCCGGGTGGCCCCCGAGGCCCTCGCCAACGACCGCTGGCCCGACGGAGAGGTCGTGGCCCGGCGCATCGTCTCCGCCTCGCGCTTCGCCGAGGTCGATCCCTATCGAGCGGTCACCCACAACAAGGGCTTCATGAACGGGCTCGATGCGGTGCTCCTCGCCACCGGCCAGGATTGGCGGCAGGCGGAGGCAGCGGTCCATGCCTACGCGGCGCGGCACGGCGCCTATGGTCCCATCGCCACCTGGCGGGTGGAGGGCGACGGCTTCCTCGTGGGACGGGCGGAGCTGCCGCTCGCCGTGGGCACGGTGGGCGGAGCGGTGCGCGCCCACCCGGGGGTCCGCCTGGCCCTGAAGCTGGGGCGCATCGGGGATGCGAAGGACCTCGCCGGACTCGCCGCATCCGTGGGCCTTGCGAGCAACCTGGCGGCGCTGCGGGCGCTGGCCACCGACGGCATTCAGCGGGGCCACATGGCCCTGCACGCGCGCACGGTGGCGATCGAAGCGGGCGCCGAAGGCGACGAGATCCTCCAGGTCTCCGCCCGGCTGCAGGCCGAGCGCTGCTTCCGGCCCGAGCGCGCCGCCGAGATCCTCGCCGAGCTGCGCCGGGGCACCTAGGCGGTGCCGAGCCAGCTGGCGCTGCGGGCGCCCGCGCGATGGATGGCAGCGCGGCGGGCGGCAGGGCCGCATGCCGGTGGGAACGGGTCCCCTCGACCGCCGTGGGCGGTCACTCCTCGGGCACCGCCTCGATGGGTGTGCGCTCGGCGCGCCCGGCAAGGCTCACCGCGATGGCCACCAGGAAGGAGACGGCGAAGGCGGGGGGCAACTCCTCGAGGGCGGCGAAGTACGGCCCGACCACGGGGAGGGTGGGCGCGAGGAACTTGAAGAGGGGCACCGCGGCGAAGCCCGCCACCATCGCCGCGAGTGCGCCGTTGCGGGTGAGGCCCCGCCAGAAGAGGGAGAGGATGAGGGTGGGACAGAAGGTGGCGGCGATCCCCGACCAGCCGAAGATGACGAACCAGAAGATCGTACGCGTGGGGGAGAGCACCGAGACGGCGAGCGCGACGAGGAGGGCGGCGACCGCCAGCGCAAAGGTGACGCGGCGGCTCATGGGCACCAGCGTGTCGTCGGGCAGATCGGGATGGCGGACTTTCTGGTACCAATCGCGCACTGCCGCCGAGGAAGCGAGGACCAGGAGGGAATCGACCGTCGACATGATCGCCGAAAGGACGATGGCGATGTAGAGCCCCACCACGAGGGGCGGGAAGAGGGTTTCGACGAGGCGCGGCAGCACCTGTTGGCCTCCATTGCCCAGCACGGCCTCGATGGGGCTGCCGGGGGTGGTAAGCAGAGCGCGTCCGATCATCCCCGTCAGCACCGCCCCACCGTCGGCGAGGAGGGTCCACACGATGGCGACCCAGGTGCCTGCGGGAATCTCCCGCTCGTCGCGCAGCGCGAGGAAGCGCACGAAGATCTGCGGAGATCCGAGGAAGCCCAGACCGATCAGCGCGAGGGCCAGAATGGAGAAGAGGGAGACCAGCGTCAGGCCCTCCCCGCCCGTCAACGAGAGGAGTGCGGGATCGATCGCCTCGAGACGCCGGACCACCTCGTCCCACCCGCCGGCGACGACGAGCGCGGCGACGGGGAGCAGGACGAGCCCGAGGACCATCAGGGCGCCCTGGAAGACGTCGGACCAGACCACGGCGAGGAAGCCCCCTGCCACGATGTAGGCCAGCACCACCGCGAAACCGACGGCGATGCCGGCGTAATAGTTCCAGCCGAGGAAGCTCTCGAAGGCAGTCCCCGTCGCATCGATCTGCGCACTGACGTAGATGGTGACGAAGACGGTGAGCGCGAAGGCCGAAGCGATGCGCAGGAGGTGCCGCTCGTCGCCGAAGCGGGACTCGAGGTAGTCGGGAATGGTGATGGCGTCGTATCGCTGCGTGAGCCGATGGAAGCGGCGACTCATCAGAATCCACGCCCCGGCGACGCCCAGGGTCTCACCGAGCACCACCCAGAAGGCCTTCACCCCGACGGCGGCGCCCATCCCTGTCAAGCCGAGGAGGAGCCAGGCCGACTCCCCGGTCGCGCGGGCACTGAAGGCTACCGCGAGGAAGCCCAGGGACTTTCCGGCGGCGAAGTAGTCGCGCACGTCCCGCATGCGCCGGGAGGCCAGGAGGCCGATGAGCAGGAGGACGGCGAGGTAGAGGCCGACCATGAGCAGCTTTTGGCCCACGGGCTCCTTTTACCTGGCACGACGGGGCCGAGGAAGGGCCGGGTGGTGGCGAAGTCGCACGGCCCGGATTCTCGTCGGAGACCGGTCGGGCCGTGACGAGGCCGCTCGAACGGGGTAGGTTCTGGAGCCCGTCCGCACGGCGTCCGGCGAAGGAAACTCGGGAGTTTCCCGCAGGCCGGGCACCCGGGGCGGACCGGCGAGACAGCCAGAGTGGGCAGCCAAGACGGATCCTCGAGAACGCATCCAAGACAGCCTGACGAGACAGGTACGCAGAACAGGAGTGAGAGATGGCACGCAAGGTCGTAGGTGGCCTCATTCAGATGTCCAATCCCCTGAACGACGAGAACGCGCCCGTCGCCGAGGTGGCCAAGGCGATGGTGGACAAGCACATCCCCATGATCGAGGAGGCCGGGAAGCAAGGCGTCCAGATCCTGTGCCTCCAGGAGATCTTCAACGGGCCCTACTTCTGTCCCAGCCAGGACGAGCGCTGGTGTGACATCGCCGAGCCCATCCCTGGCCCCACCGTGGAGCTGATGCAGGGCTACGCGAAGAAGTACGAGATGGTGATGATCGTCCCCATCTACGAGCGGGAGATGGCCGGCGTCTACTACAACACCGCGGCGGTCATCGATGCCGACGGTTCCTACCTAGGCAAGTATCGGAAGAACCACATCCCCCAGACCCACGGCTTCTGGGAGAAGTACTTCTTCAAGCCGGGCAACCTCGGTTACCCCGTCTTTCAGACGCGCTATGCGAAGGTCGGTGTGTACATCTGCTACGACCGGCACTTCCCTGAAGGGGCGCGGATCCTCGGCCTGAACGGCGCGGAGATCGTCTTCAACCCTTCGGCGACGGTCGCCGGTCTCTCCCAGTACCTGTGGAAAATCGAGCAGCCGGCCCACGCAGTCGCCAACGGGTACTTCATGGGCTGCAGCAACCGTGTGGGGACCGAACCGCCGTGGAACATCGGGAAGTTCTATGGGTCGAGCTACTTCGTGGATCCGCGGGGGAACTTCCTCGCCGAGGGGAGTGAGGACGACGACGAGCTCGTGGTGGCGGAGATGGACCTCTCGATGATCGAGGAGGTGCGCCGTACCTGGCAGTTCTACCGGGACCGCCGCCCCGAGACCTACGGGGACCTCGTCAAGCAGCTCCCCTGACGAACGGCGGTGCGACAGGCCGGGTCGGCCCTGCGCCGGCCCGGCCGGCCTCTACGGCACGACCTGGAACGCCCAGGAGAAGCCGAGCCACGGGATAGGGAAGTTGAGAGCGGGCTGCCACACTGCGCCCACGTCGGCGGCCAGCGCCTCCCACATGACCCGAAGCCCCAGCGAGAAGATGGCCGGCACGGTGTCTCCCCAGTCCGCGAAGGGGAGGACCCAGTTCTCGGTCATCACCGCGAAGTGCTTGCTGAAGCGGTAGGCGCCCGAGGCCACGACGATCAGGCTTCCGATCTCCCCGCTGCGCCCCGTGAGGGAGAGGCGGCCCGTGAAGGAGAAGGGCCACCCGACGTTGACGGTGATCTGCCGGTCGGCGTTGCCCAGGGTGCCGGTGCCGAAGACGAAGCCGAAAGCTCCGAGATCCTGTGAGCCAGGCAGCACGAGCGCCTGTGCGCCCGCCGCGAGGTGCAGCTCCTCCGCCAACGAGAAACCGATCTTTCCGCCTCCAGTGACGTTGATGCCCTCGACGCCCACGAACCAGGCGGGCACCACGGCACCGACGATCAGCGAGAGGCTGTCGGTGACCCCATAGGCGAACTCCGAGAAGAGCAGTTGCTTCTGTGAGAAGTAGCCGTAGCCCGCCTTCGGTCGGAGCGCCGACGGTGCGTAGAAAAAGCGGCTCGCGTGGGGGTCCTTGAACCAGACCTCCTCCCCGTGGCGGACCTCTGCCCGGGTGGAAGGGGCCATCGATGCGATGGCGTGTCGCTCCACGACGACCCGACCGCCGGCAGGAAGCTGCAGGACCACCCGGGCGGGTTCCTCCGACACGAGGTAGCCACGCAGCAGCTGCCCGTCCTTCAGGTGCACCACCCACAGGCGCCGCGCTGCCTCGCGAGGGGTGGCCTCTTCCTCCTCGGAGGTCTCCACCGCCTCCGGCGTCGCGGCACTTCGCTTACCGGCCTGCTCCGCGTCGTCCGCCTGGTCGGCCGAAGCCTGCGCATCGTCGGAAGGCGGCAAGGGCACGTCGAGGGGCGCCGGCTCCACCGCGCGCGCGGGACCCGAGGAGGGGGGCTCCGCGCCGGACTCGCTCGCCTCCAGCGCGGCCCCCTCGCGCACGATGCCGCCCGACTCCGCATGCGCGGCGCCTGTTGTCGCCAGGGCCAGGGCCGCGAATGGGCACGCGAGGCGGCGCAGGCACTTCATCCTTCGAAGGCTTCGTCGGTGATCTCGAGGCCGCGGTCCACGATCTCGAACCCTTCGAGGAGCTGCTCCTCGGTAATGCACAGGGGTGGGTTGTTCATGAAACTCGACCAGCGCACGAAGGTGAAGAGCCCCTCGTCGCGGAAGAACTTCGCAAGCTTCGTCATTGCCGGGTGGGTCCCGTTGTAGGGGGCGAGCGGCTCCCCCTGCGCGTTCTTCTGGATGTCGATCATGCCGA
>CAYYHA010000196.1:0-8149 GCA_964471535.1 uncultured Myxococcia bacterium
GGCAGCGAAGGTCGGTGAAGGCGACGATGCGCACCGGCGCGTCCTTCGGACCGATGGGGGCACGCGGGGGCGGGAGGGTCCGCTGCGGGCTGGTGTGGAAGGCGAGGAGCCCATCGGAGAGCATCTGCCGCAGCGGCGCCGGGAGGGTGTCGAGGAAGTGGACGATGCGGGTGTCGCGGGCCTCGTCTCCCGTGGGCTCACCCGTAGCGAAGGGAGGCGGCGGGATCTCTTCTTTCGGGGGTGGCGCCGGAGTGGCGTCCGAGCCGGCCGGGCCCGGCGTCGCATTCGCATTCGCCTTCGGGGAATCCTCGCCCGCCGCCGTGCGGCTCGCGCGGATCGCGGCGAGCGCTGCCTGTCCTGCCTCTGCCGCCGCATCACCCGGCGTGGACAGTCCCGGCCACAGGAGGACGAGGTAGGCGGCTGCGGTGAGGAGGGCTGCGCGGCCGAGCCCCTTTGCCACCTCGGGAAAGCCGAGGCCGCGCCAGCCGAAGAGGGTGATGCCCGCGAGGATCGCGACCAAAAGGTAGGTGCCGAGACAGCCGAGGCACAGGGCCCCCGCCGCGAGCGACACGCCGGCGAGGCCGAGGGAGATCACGACGCCGACCCAGGCGGACAGACGAATGGCCGTCGTCACGGCGCCGAGGCGCCGGCCCTCGCCGCGGAGAAGGAGCGCCCACAGCCCCAGCGCGATGACCACCAGCGACCAGACGAGGCCCCAGCCGGCGATGGGCAGACCCGTGCTGCGGTGCACCAGCCCCGCGAAGTCCGAGTTCCACACGGCGTTGCAGTCGAGGGTCTCGCTCACCGCGCAGAACGGCGTCCCGCCGGCGCGGAGCACGAGCAGCTCGGCCCACTGGAAGAGGGCCCAGAGCGCGCTCACGATCCCAATTGCCGTCACTGCGACCAGCGAACGCGTCGAGGGCTCGGGCGGCGCCGCCTCCTTCTTCTTCTTCGCCATCGGGAGGGAAGATAGAACGGCACGGGCCCGGTGGCCATTCCGGTGGCCGGCGGGGGGCAGTGGCCCCTCGGGTCCGGTGCCCTGGGCGAGGGTGCAGGACGAGCGCCCTCTCCGAACCTCGTTCCGCGCGGCTACGAAGGAGCCTTGCAAAATGCGCGGGCCGTCGTAGCTTGCCGCCATGGGCCTCGAGGTGAGGACACAGGCGCTCACGATGCCCGCGCTCGGCCTCGGCACCTGGCAGATGGAGGAGGCGGAGGCGGCGGAAGCGGTCGCCGATGCGCTCGCGCTCGGCTACCGCCACATCGACACGGCGGAGATCTATGGCAACGAGCGGGGCGTCGGGGAGGGGCTGCGTCACGGAGGGGTGCCGCGGGAGTCGATCTTCGTGACCACGAAGGTATGGCGTGACCACCTCGACGAGGGAGGAATCCGCCGCGCCGTCGAGGCGAGCCTGCGGCGTCTCGGTCTCGACTTCGTCGATCTGTACCTGGTGCACTGGCCCAACCCAGCGTTCGACCTCGATGAGACGCTCTCGGCGATGACGAAGGTGCACGAGGAGGGGCTTGCGCGGCACATCGGGGTGAGCAACTTTCCACCTTCGTGGCTGACGCGGGCCGTGGAGCGGGCCCCCATCGCCGTGCTGCAGTGCGAGTACCACCCCTTTCTCGATCAGGACGCGCTCCTCTCCCTCTGTCGCACGCACGATCTTGCGTTCACCGCCTACAGCCCGCTCGCCCAAGGGCGCGTCGTCGGCGACGGGCGGCTCGCGCGCATCGGCGCGCGGCACGGAAAGACTGCGGCACAGGTGGCGCTGCGCTGGCTCGTTCAGCAGCCGGGCGTGTCCGCCATCCCCAAGGCGAGCCGCCGGGCGCACCGGCAGGCCAATCTCGAGATCTTCGACTTCGAGCTGTCCTCGGACGAGATGGCAGCGATCACTGCGCTGACCGCGGAGGAGGCGCGCACCGTCGACCCTCCGTGGCAGGTGGATTGGGAGAGGTAGCGATGCGGGACGGGTCGAGCCTGGGCGCGATGCTGCTCGTGCTGGGGGCGGTGCTCTGCCTCATCGGCCTCCTGCTCATCTTCGCGCCGAAGCTTCCGGGCTGGCTCTTCCACCTGCCCGGCGACCTTCGGTGGAAGCGCGATGGCGTGGAGGTCTACGTTCCCTTCACGTCCTTTCTCATCTTGAGCGTCGTCCTGACCCTCCTTCTCAACCTCCTGCTTCGCTTCTTCGGGAAGGACTGAAACAACGGGTCCCGAGGCGCGGAGCCGGCAGCGACCTAGCCGATGCAGGTGGGCCAGACGTCGTTGGACTCGTTGTTGCTCTCGTCGCACTCCCGGAAGGTGCGGGCGTTGGGATCGATCTCGATCCGCGCGAAGAAGGCGGCGTCGATGGGCATGGGCGGAACGCGAAACTCCACCGCCTCCACCTGACCGGGGTAGATGGGGCGAGTGGTCGTCGCCTCGCCGAGCTTTCGCTCGCCGCCCGCTTCGCGCACGTAGAAACCGATGCGCACGCCGTCGGGCAGCGGGGCCCGGCCCCGATTGCGAACGTTTGCGATCAGCTTCAGGGGAGCCTCGCAGACGGCCGCCAGGGTGAGCACTGCATCGGGCGCATCGAAGAGACCCGCCTCCTGCACGTTCTGGCGGAAGTTGTTGAGCCAGGGGACCGACCAGTTGGGCCGTTCCGCCCGAGGGACCGCCCCTTCGACCCCGGGCGGCTCGCAGGCGCTGTCGCGCTCGGAGCAGATGTTCGTCACGTGGTAAGTGTGCTGGTTCCACAGCGCACGGGTTCCGACCCAGGTGTTCTCACGATCGCGCCAGACGGTGATCCCGCGGTAGGTCTCGAGCAGCGCCGGCCCGGGCTCCCACACCGCCTCAGGGGGCAAGGGTCCATGACCTGGGCCTGGCATACCGCCGGGCTGGTGATGGCGGCAGTGCCACTTGTCGCTGCCCGTGAGAGGGCCGGGGTTGGCGCCATTGGAGATCATCACGATCTCTGCATGCCCATCACCGTCCACGTCGGCGACGAGGGAGGCCTCGTTCGCCGTGAACGACGTGGTGGAGCCGATGAAGCGCACCGATCCGTCGGTGCCATCGTAGACCCAGAGGAAGCACTCATCGTTGTAGACCACCTCGGCGCGCCCGTCCCCCTCGAAGTCGAAGACGGTCGAGCCGGTGACCGAGGAGGAGTAGTCGTGGGTCGGTGCGGTCCACTTGATGGAGAGCACCGGCGAGCCGCCGACCTCCACGTCGACCAAGGAGTAGTAATCGGCTTGCGCAACGCCGATTTCCGGCCGGCCGTCGCCGTCGAAGTCGGCCACCGTGGGCGGGCCACCCGATCCCGTGCCCCCAAGCGTCAGAGGTCCCCACCGAATGCTCCCATCGGCTCCCGCGAGGATCCACAGCATGCCATTTTGCACCACGACGACTTCGGGGGCGCCATCCCCATCGAAGTCGGCCACCGCGGGGAAGCCATCCGCGATCCCGTCCTGCTGCCACAGCACCGTCCCGTCGGGCTCGTAGGCCGTGCGCCCTGCCACGAGCTCGAGGGTGCCATCCCCGTCTAGGTCGGCGAAGGTCGAAATCCGCTTCCCGCGTCCGCCGCTGCCGGTGAAGCGTCGCTCGGGAACGCCATCGACGATGCGGAAGACCTCGTACCCATAGGCCACGTCGAGCACGCCGTCGCCTTCCATGTCTGCGACGGCGAGCGCGCCGCCCCAGCCGAAGCTCCGGGCACGGGCCACCTGCAAATCCACCGTCTCGGCGGAGAGTCCGAGCAGGCGTCCGTCGCCGCCGTAGACGGCGACCTTCCCCTCGCCGGTCAGCGCAATCACCTCCATGCCCGGCACTCCATCGACATCGGCGAGTGCCACCGAGACGCCAGCGAAGCCGGACGACCCTGGCTCGGCCGCATCGACGCTCCACAGCTCGGTACCGCTCGCACCGTCGAGGGCACGCAGCACCCCGCTCCGGCAGGAATCGACGGCGCTGTCGGAGCAGTAGGAGCTCTTGGCATCCCCCGAGACGAAGACCACCGCGGGCGGATCATGGCGATCGACGACGCCGTCACAGTTGGTGTCGTAAATCCTGCCCACCGCCGGCGTGCTCCACACGTCTACTTTGTCGGGGAAAGCGACGGCGGGCACCTCCTCCGGCTCCGGGGGATCGTGCGCCGCCCCCCAGCGCCACTGCACCGTGGCGTTCAGGCGATCGAAGTTGGGAACGTACTCGCACTCGCTGAGGATGCAGGTGTTGGGATCCGCTTCGGGATCGCTGCAGTCGGGCGGATAGGCGAGACAGCGCCCTGGCGAGGGCGTCTCTCCGAGACAAACGCCGCCGTCGCCACCCATCGCGCCGCCGTCGGCCTTCCCGGTATCTGCGAGTCCACGCTCGCAGTAGGCGTTCTCACCGCAGTCGGCGTGGGTGGTGCAGTCCTCGCCCGGAACCACGCAGGCGCCGGCGAAGCACTGCGCTCCGCCGTCGAGATCGCAGCAGAGGTCACCGCACACCGCAGCTGCCGCACAGCAGCTGCCACCCAGGCAGCGCCCGCCGCCACAGTCGGCGTCGCGGACGCAGCCTGCGGGGCCACCGTCTCCGGGGCCGCCGTCGGGCACCGAGCCATCGGGCATGCCCTCACCCCCGTCACCGGCGCCACCATCCGGCGCCTCACAGCGACCGGCGATGCATTGCTCTCCCGGCGGGCACTCCCCCGGCCCGCTGCACGGTCGTCCACTTCCCACCCCCCCGCAGGTGCAGGCGCCAAAGAGTCCGAGGGTGGCGACAGCGGCGCACCAAAAGAGCGTTCTCATGGACCCAAGAATAGCGCAGTCACCTGCCGTTCGAAGGGTCCCGATCGGCCGTCCTCCGTGCGCCCGGGTTCATCTGCGGAGGGCTCGGGCGATACGTGATCGCGTCGCATCGCTCGCCCACACCGGCAGCACCTCCTGCACAAAGCGCCGGCGCTCCGCCTCGCTCACGTCGAGCACGCCGCGGAGGAGGTCTCTCTTGGCCGCCGCATAGACGTCGCGGGGATGGGCAGCAAGGCGCTCGAGCCACTCGCGACCCCGGCCGACGCAATCCTCGGACACCTCGTCCAGGAGTCCCTGGCGGGCCGCCTCTCCGGCATCGACCAGCTGAGCGCCGAGAATCACCTCGCGATGGAAGCGCTCGGGCACCCGGTGCCTGACCATCCGGAGCGTCACCGGGGGAAAGCGCAGCCCGAGAGCGACCTCGTTGAGGCCGATCTTGACCCTGGGGTCGGCGACGCCCACCCGAAGGTCGCAGCACAGTGCGACCACGCAGCCGCCGGCGATCGCATGTCCATTGACGGCGGCCACGGTGGGGCCGGGATAGTGGAAGAGGGCTGCCACCATCTCCTCGAGGGTCTGGAGGAAGCGCTCGATGCCGGCTGCGTCGAGGTCGAGGAGTTCCTTCAGGTCGAGGCCGGCGGAGAAGCTGTCCCCCGCGCCGGTGAAGAGCAGGGGCTCGTCCCCGGCCTCGTCGAGCGTCTCGAGGATGAAGTGCATCATCCGCGTCGAGAGCGCATTCTTTCCCGGACCATCGAGGGTGACCGTGCGCATGGCCATGCAGCCTACGCCTCTTCTATGCTCCGGGGAACGATGAGCTCATTCCCACGAACGCTTCGTGCTGGCCGGCGTGACGATCCCGGGCTTCGTTTCCTCCGCATGCGTCTGGGCGCGGTACCCGCTCTGCTTCCTCTCCTCGCCGTCATCTTGGTCCCGGGGCTCGCAAGTGCCGGTCCGTGGACCAAAGGGCCGCGCAGTGGCTACGTGAAGGTGGGCGTCAACACCTTTGCCTCCGATCGCTACGTGGATGCGCGCGGCAACCCCGTAGAGAACGCGCACTACTTGGCTTTCGATGCTGCGACCTACTTCGAATGGGGTCTCGCCAAAGGCCTCCACGCGCAGGGGTACGTGCCCTTCCAGTTCGCCACTCAGCGCTTCGACGACGGGCGGGAGGGTGCGGCGGTGGGGCTCTCGGACACGCTGCTCGCACTGCAGTACAGTCCACCCTCGCTGCCCTTCCCCCTAGCCGGACGCTTGGAGGTGAAGCTCCCCTTCTACTCGGTCTCGAACACGGTCGAGGATCCGAGTCTGGGCGACGGGCAGGTGGACCTGACGCTTTGGCTCTCAGCCGGGGGCAGTGCAGCGGATCCGCCTGTGTTCGGTTACGTGGAGCTGGGCTATCGACACCGCACCGAGATCTTCTTCGGAACGAATCCGGGGACCTCGCCGGGAGACGGCCTGGCGCTCTTTGCGCAGGCGGGGTGGATGCTCTTCGGCCGGCTCCTCGTCTCCGTCACCGCAGGCGGGATCGTTCCCTTCGTCGACGATTCGGTGACGAAGGGGTATCTGACCGTCGGGCCGGCCCTGTTCTTCGCGGTCGACGAACACTTTGCGGTCGAGGCATCGGCGAGCCCGGTGGTGTGGGCCAAGAACTCCGCCTCTGGATTCAGCGTGGCTCTGGGGCTTTCCTACCGGCAGTGACCCGATCTGACGTGGCTGATCGGGTGATGGCGTCGCGGGATGCGGCCGAGCGGCATGGCCTCATGCTGCTCCTCGTTGCAGCGGGCGTGGTCCTCTTCTGGCCGCTGCCCTACATCGGGGCGATCCACCCGCCCAACGAGCTGACGCGCGTCTACCAGACGCGCGCCATCGTCGACGACGGGGTGCTCTACGTCGATGGGCAGATCCGTCGTTTCGGCCCCCTCTTCGACCTCGCCTACGCCGGCGGACACCACTACCCCAACAAGGCCCCCGGGGTGAGTCTCTTGGGGGTGCCGGTCTACGCCGCGTACCGGGCGCTCGTCGGGCGGGAGCCGAGCCTGAAGGAGACGGTCCTGGTGCTCGAGAAGGTGCTGCTCGGCGTGCCGACCCTTCTCCTCCTCGGCCTGCTGTGGCGCAGCTGCCGACGCGCCGTCCCTTCTCCTTGGGCGCGCTTCGCCGCGCTCGTCGCCTACACCTTCGGATCGACGGCCCTGCCCTATGCACTCCTCCTCTATGGACACCAGCTCGCGGCGGCGCTGCTCTTCTCTGGCTTCGTCGCCTACCGGCGCGGCGTGGAAGGAGATGCGGCTGGCTTCATCGCGCTGGGAGGCCTGTCACAAGGGGTCGCGCTCCTTGTCGAGTACACGGTCGCGCCCGCGGTCCTCCTGACCGCGCTCTATGCGGTGCTCTCGGGTCGACCGGGCCTCCGCCGCGCGGCAGCGCGGGCAGGAGCAGGGCTCGCGGGCGCTCTCATTCCCGTGGGCGCACTCCTCCTCTACCACCAGGCGGCCTTCGGGAGCCCGTTCGCGACGGGCTACGACTTCGTCGAGTCGCCGGCGCTCCGCGCCATCCACAAACAGGGATGGCTGGGCGTGCACCTGCCGCGCATCGGGTGGCTCGCGCAATCCCTCTTCTCTGGTCGCGGCCTGTTGACGCTGATGCCGTGGGTCGGGGTCGCGCTCGTTGGTGGGCTCTGCTGGGTGCTCCGGGGCCGGGTGCGGGGTGCGCTCGGCGCCTCCCCCTCTGCCCCGGTGGGCTCGGCCCGGCCGAGCGGGTCTTGGGTGGAGCTCGCAGTTGCGGGGCTGTACGTGCTCTTTGCCGCAAGCTGGGATCCCGGGGTGTGGGGCTGGGTGGCGGGACCGAGGCACCTCGTCCCCATGCTCCCCTTTCTCGTGGCGCCGTTCGGAGAAACCCTCGCGTGGCTGTGGAGCCGGGGAGGGGAATGGCGACTGGCAGGTGGCGTGGCGCTGCGGCGCGGCGCGGTGCTCGCCGGCGCCGCGCTGGGCCTCGTCGGGCTGTCGGTGGGGATGCACCTTTTGACCGTGGTCACCTACCCCCACTGGCCGCCCAACGTGGCCCATCCGGTCTTCGATCTCGCCTGGCCGTTGTTCCGAAGCGGGCATGTGGTCGGGACGCTGGCGACTGAGATCGGTGCGCCGCTGGGGCCGGTCGCGCAGCTGCCTGTGTTCCTGGCCGGAGGAAGTGCGTGGTTGGCCGCCGCTGCCGGGGTTCCCACGGCCGGGGCGGCGGCGCAGCTACGCTGGCGCGAGCGTGGGACGATGCTCGTTGTGGCTTTCCTGGTGGCGGGGGTGCTCTTCGGCCTCTACGCCGTGCCTGCGGCCGGTGCTCCGGCGGGGACCTGGGCCTTCGTGGTACAGCACTACCACTGAGCACTGCGTCCGGA
>CAYYHA010000197.1:0-8098 GCA_964471535.1 uncultured Myxococcia bacterium
CTTGTCCTCCTCGGAGAGCTCGTCCATGCCGAGGATGGCGATGATGTCCTGCAGCTCCTTGTAGCGCTGCAGGATGCGCTGCACCTGCCGCGCCACGTTGTAGTGTTCCTCACCGAGGACACCCGGCTCGAGGATCCGGGAGGTGGAGTCGAGGGGATCGACCGCCGGGTAGATGCCGAGCTCGGCGATGGAGCGCGAGAGCACCGTCGTCGCATCGAGGTGGGAGAATGCGGTGGCTGGCGCCGGGTCGGTGAGGTCGTCGGCGGGCACGTAGATGGCCTGCACCGAGGTGATAGAGCCCTTCTTGGTCGTGGTGATGCGCTCCTGCAGCTCACCCATCTCGGTGGCGAGGGTCGGCTGGTAACCCACCGCCGAGGGGATGCGGCCGAGCAGTGCCGAGACCTCCGATCCCGCCTGCGTGAAGCGGAAGATGTTGTCGATGAAGAGGAGCACGTCCTGGTTCTGCTCGTCGCGGAAGTACTCGGCGATGGTCAGCGCGGTGAGCGCCACCCGGGCGCGTGCCCCCGGCGGCTCGTTCATCTGACCGTAGACCAGCGCCGCCTTGGAGTTCTTCCAGTCGCCAGGCTTGATCACGTTGGACTCGGTCATCTCGTGCCACAGGTCGTTGCCCTCGCGGGTGCGCTCACCCACGCCGGCGAAGACCGAGAAGCCACCGTGCTTCAGCGCCACGTTGTTGATGAGCTCCATGATGAGCACGGTCTTGCCCACGCCCGCGCCGCCGAAGAGGCCGATCTTACCGCCGCGCGCGTAGGGGCAGAGCAGGTCGATCACCTTGATGCCGGTCTCGAAGGCCTCGACCTCGGTGGACTGATCCACGAAGGCCGGCGCGGGGCGGTGGATGGGCCAGTGCTGCTTCGCCTCCACCGGGCCCAGCTCATCTACCGGCTCGCCGACCACGTTGAGGATGCGGCCGAGCACCTCGTTGCCCACCGGAGCCTTGATCGGCTCGCCGGTGTTGAGCACCTGCTGCCCCCGGCTCAGGCCCTCGGTGGAGTCCATGGCGATGGTCCGCACCGTGTTCTCGCCCAGCTCCTGCGCCACTTCGAGGACCAGGTTCCATTCCTGGTCGGAGATCGCCTTGTTCGAGACCTTCAGGGCGGTGAGCAGCTCGGGCAGCTCGCCGGGGGGAAACTCCACGTCGACGACGGGGCCCATGACCTGGGTGATTCGACCGTAGTTCTTCTCGTTGCTCATGGCAGTCCTGCGCTTGCGTGAAAGACGGGAAACTGGAAGGGGATCACAGGGCCTCGGCGCCCGAGACGATCTCCACCAGCTCGGTGGTGATCGCCGCCTGGCGGGTGCGGTTGGCCAAGAGGGTCAGCGACTCGATCATCTCGCCGGCGTTCCGGGTCGCGTTGTCCATGGCGCTCATCCGCGCGCCGTGCTCCGAGGCGTTGCTTTCGAGGAGGGCTTGCCAGACGCGCGTCGAGAGGGTCTGGGGCACGAGCTTCTCGAGCACCTCGGGTCGCGCGGGGCCGTACTCGAAGTCCACGAAGGGGCGAGGTGCATCGGGGGTGGGCCGTCGCCCGTTGCCTCGCGGGTCGGGAATGGGCAGGAGGCGCTCGAGGGTGACCTCCTGCGAGATGGCCGAGCGGAAGGTGTTGTACAGGAGGAAGACCGCATCGAGCTCGTGCTCGACGAAGCGGCGCGCGAGATCCGAGGCAATCTCCTCGGCACGGGCGTAGCGGAGGTCGTCGAAGACGCCCTCGTGGTGGATGCCCTTCTTCACGTCGCGGCGGCGGGCGAAGAAGTCGCGGCCTCGGCGCCCGATGGTGGAGACGTAGATCTCCTCGTAGGTCTCGAGCTCGCCGATCTCCGAGTGGTCGAGCAGGAAGCGGTTGGCCGCGCGGATGATGTTCGAGTTGAAGCCGCCACACAGGCCGCGGTCGCTGGTGAGGATGACCAGCTCGCAGCGGCGGATCTCCTTCCGGGAGGCCAGGAGAGGATGGGCGGGCGGCGCGTCTGCGTCGGACTCGATCTCGATCCGGTCGAGGATGTCCGAGAGCAGCTTCTTCAGCTCGTTCGCATAGGGCCTGGCGCTGGTCACCGCATCCTGTGCGCGGCGCAGCTTCGCCGCGGCGACCATCTTCATCGCCTTGGTGATCTGCTGCGTGTTCTTCACGGAAGCGATGCGCTTCCGAATGTCTTTGAGAGAAGCCATGGGCTTAGGCCGCCTCCTCGGCGTCGCCGCCGCCCTGCTCCTCGCCCTCCACCTGGAAGACGCTGCTGAACTCGGAGAGCGCCTCGTCCAGCTTCTTGCGGATCTCGTCGGTGAGCTTGCCGACCTTCACGATCTCGTCGGGGAGGTCGCTATAACGGGCGTCGACGAACTCGATGAGCTCCTTCATGTAGCGCTGCACCTGGTCCACCGGGATCCGGCGGATCCAGCCCACCCCCTCGGCGCTGCGCTGGGTGGCGGCGTAGATCTGGATGACCTGGTAGCCCACCGGCATGGGCTGGTACTGCCCCTGCTTGAGCACCTCCACCAGACGCTCACCTCGAGCCAGCGTCTCCTGAGTCGCCTTGTCGAGGTCCGAGCCGAACTGGGCGAAGGCCTGCAGCTCGCGGTACTGCGCCAGGTCGAGGCGCAGCGTGCCGGCGACCTCCTTCATCGCCTTGATCTGGGCCGAGCCACCCACGCGGGAGACCGACAGACCCACGTTGATGGCTGGCCGGACGCCGGCGTAGAAGAGGTCGGACTCGAGGAAGATCTGCCCGTCGGTAATCGAGATCACGTTGGTGGGGATGTACGCCGAGACGTCTCCGGCCTGGGTCTCGATGATCGGCAGCGCGGTCAGCGAACCCGCGCCCTCCTTGTCGGAGAGCTTCGCGGCCCGCTCGAGGAGGCGGCTGTGCAGATAGAAGACGTCGCCCGGGTAGGCCTCACGCCCCGGGGGGCGGCGAAGGAGCAGGGAGAGTTCGCGGTAGGCGACCGCCTGCTTGGAGAGGTCGTCGTAGATGATGAGGCAGTGCATCCCGTTGTCGCGGAAGTACTCCCCCATCGCACAGCCCGAGTAGGGCGCGAGGAACTGCAGGGGCGCCGGGTCGGAGGCGTTGGCCGCGACGACGATGGTGTAGTCCATGGCCCCGTACTTCTCGAGGCGGCTCACCACCTGGGCGACGGTGCTCTGCTTCTGCCCCACCGCCACGTAGACGCAGTACACGTCGGTGTCCCGCTGGTTGATGATGGCGTCCACCGCGACGGCGGTCTTCCCGGTCTGGCGGTCGCCGATGATGAGCTCCCGCTGTCCCCGGCCGATGGGCACCATCGCGTCGATGGCCTTCAGACCGGTCTGCATCGGCTCGTGGACGCTCTTGCGGGCGACGATACCCGGCGCCTTCACCTCGATGCGGCGCGTCTCCTCGGCCTCGATCGGGCCCTTGCCGTCGATGGGCTGCCCCAGGGCGTTGACCACGCGCCCACACAGCGCCTTCCCCACCGGCACCGCAGCGATCTCACCCAGGCGCTTGACCGTGTCGCCCTCACGGATCTCGTGGTACTCGCCCATCACCGCGATGCCGACGTTGTCCTCCTCGAGGTTGAGGACCAGTCCCTTCGAGCCGTTGGCGAACTCCACCAGCTCGCCTGCCTCCGCGTTCGCCAGACCGTAGACCCGGGCGATGCCGTCACCGATGGAGAGCACGGTTCCCGTCTCGGCCACCTCGATGGTCTTTCCGTAGTCCTTGATCTGCTCCTTGATGATTCGGCTGATCTCGTCGGCGCGGATGTCCATGTCGTCGTTCCTTCCTGGGTTCTCTTTCGGGGCGGCGGTCCGCCCCGAGATCGGCTGTCCCCGGTGGGCCGGCCCGGGATCAGGCGAGGGCGGCCTGCCGGAGTCGTCGTAGCTGGGTACGCAGCGAGCCGTCGAAGGTGGTGTCACCCACCTTGGCAACCAGCCCGCCGATGAGCGTGGGGTCCGTTCTCTCCTCGAGCACCACCGTCTTGCCGGTGACCCGCGAGAGCGCCTCGGAGAGGCGGGCGGTGGTCTCCTTGGGAAGCGGAAGCGGGGTGATGGCCACCGCGCGCACCCGCCCCGCCAGCTCGTCGGCCATGCGCCGGTACTCGCGCAGGATCAGCGGCAGGTGGGCGGTCCGATCGCGGTCGGAGAGGAGTCGGAGCAGGTTGAGCGTCGTCTCCGACAGCGCGAGCGGCCCCGCGAGCTTCTCGAGGAGCGCGCGCCGCTGATCGCGGGAGAAGAGGGGGGATTCGAGCACCTGCGAGAGCTCGGGTGTCCCCTCGAGGGCCGTTTCGATGCGCTCGATTTCGGCGAGCACCCCATCGACCTGCCCACTCTCGCGGGCCACGTCGAGGAGGGCGCGGGCATAGCGTCGGGCGATGCTGACCAGTACCACGTTCAACTCGTTGAAAATACAGGTGAAAAATCGTGGCGTACCGGGGTGCGCCGGCTCGAGGGGGCCGCTTGCGTAGCACCGGGCACCGGCACCGGTCAAGATCGCCTCGCGCTTTGGCGGGGCCCGCTGTCCCGCTGCGCGGTGCAGCGCGCCGCCGGCGCAGGAGGGCAGCGGCATTTGCCCGCGGATCCCGGCGGGGTATGCTCCGCGGCGCATGCGAGGGGCGGCACCGATCCTGGTCTCGACACTCGTGGCGGCCTGCGGGCCCGCAGGTGCGCCGCCGCCCGATGCGGGACCACCGCCGAACGCGGCCCCGTGGGCACGCTTCCAGGCGCCGGCACGGATCGGCGTGGGGGCCGCCGCCGCCTTCGATGCCTCGGCGAGCTTCGATCCCGACGGGACCCTCGTGGCCTTTCGCTGGAACTTCGCCGACGGATCGCCGGTCGAGGTCCGAGGCACGCCGAAGGTGGGGCACGCGTTCGCTGCGGCGGGCACCTATCCGGTGACGCTCGAGGTCGTGGACGATCGAGGCGCCCGCCACCGGGCGCGCCACGAGGTGGAGGTGACCCGGGAGGCACCGGCACCCTGCGCCGGCGCGTGTCCCCTTGGACAGCGCTGTGAGGCGGGTCTGTGTTGGCACGAGGGACCCGGTGATGCCTGCGCCTCCGATGCGGACTGTGCCGATCCCGACGAGGGGTGCTACGGCGGCGCCTGTACCGCGCCCGAGTGCCAGGAGGATGCCGACTGCGGTGCCGGGGCGCTGTGTCGGGGCGGCCTGTGTCAAATGGGGACGGACTCCGGAGATGGAGGATTCGGATGAGAGGTCCACTGCGATGGGGAGTGGCCGGCCTGGCCGCGGTCGTACTCGCTGCCTGT
Organism: uncultured Myxococcia bacterium; assembly: GCA_964471535.1. GTDB lineage: Bacteria > Myxococcota > Myxococcia > SLRQ01 > SLRQ01 > CAYYHA01. The sequence continues at coordinate 5,251 of CAYYHA010000197.1, forward strand.
CCCGGCACTCCGACGCCTCCGGGTGACGTGGCCTACGGCGAGTACCTGGTGACGGCGCGCAAACGCATGGACGACACCTGCCACTTCTCCGAGGACACCACGGGCGACACCTTCGAGTTCTGGGCCCGCCTCGCCGTGGACGAGCCGCCGAGTGACGGCTCGGAGCAGCGCGCCTATCTCACCCTCCGGCAGCCGCCGACGGGGGGCATCGAACAGGCGCCCCGACGCGGGCGGGTGGAGGACGGAGCCCTCGTCTTCGAGGCGACGGCGCAGCAGGACCTGCGGCAGTGCGACTGCATCGTCGAGGTCACGGAGACCATCCGCATCACCCTGCGGGTGGCAGAGGCCGGTGGGGACGGAGGTACGCCTGGCGGCGACGGGGGCAGCGGCGCCGACGGCGGGATGGCCGATGGGGGAAGCGACGCCGGCACCGGCGCTGCAGGCGACGGGGGCACGGGCGGGGCGGGCCCGGCGTCCTCCCTACCCGATCCGAGCCGTGTCATCGGGATCGGCGGTGAGATCGTCTACGCGGTGAAGGACATCGGTGCCTGCGACCTCGAGAAGACGCAGTGCACACTCCCGTGCGGCTTCGAGTATGGGCTGACCGGGACCCGCCTCGCCGGAAGCTAGGGCGCGCTCAATTGCAGGGCCCGGTGTCGCGGAGGGAGACGCCGGCCGCTGCCGCTTCACAGCCGTTGCCGTAGGTCTTCCCATCGCAGCCACAGACGGGGTCGTAGTTGGGCGGACACGCCTGTGGCTTCTTCTGACACGTCCCGGTGACGTCCCCGGCGCCGCAGCCCGTGGCGTAGTTGCAGTAGTAGCCGTCCGCGCAGACGAGCCCCGCCAGGCCCCCGCAGGGCGCGCCCGTCTCGCCACACTTTCCTGTGTGGAGGACGCTCACGCCGGCAGCGGCCGCTTGGCAGGCGTTGAGGTAGTTCTGACCGTCGCAGCCGCACACCCACTCCGGCTGCGTCGGGCAGATGGCAGGATGCACACTGCAGGTCCCCTCGGCGTCGGGCTGCGTGCAGTCGGCGAGCTGACAGTAGAGCCCGTCGTTGCAGCCGAGCCCGGCGATGCCGCCGCAGGGGGCGCCGGCCTCGCCGCAGGCGCCGTCGTAGAGCACGGTCGCGCCGGCCTTCGCCGCCTCACAGGCGTTCTTGTAGGTGGTGCCGTCGCAGGCACACTTCGGCGCTTCGGCGATGGGGCAGCTCGTCGGCCGCGCCGCGCAGGTCGCGGTCGCGGGATCGAAGCTGCAGTCCGCGTAGCGGCAGTACTGCCCCGGCCCGCAGCTCTCGGTGCCGCAGGGCACCGACATGCCGCCGTCGTCCGCGCCGCCACCGTCGCTGCCACCGTCCGGGGTTCCGCCCCCGTCGCCGCTTCCCCCGTCTGGGGCCCCGGCGTCGCCGGCACCGGCGTCTGCCGGTGGGCCGCCGTCCTCCTTGGCCGGCGGCGTGCTGCCGCACCCGGCGAGGAGCAGCACCGCGCAGAGCGCGAGGCGTGCCGCCCAAAGGGAGCCCGATGCGAGGGGCGAGGCCTGCACCCTCGCCGTGTTGCGGCGCTCCGCACCCGGCTCGCCCTGAATCGTGTCCGTCTTCATCGCGTCCCCTCCTGTCGTTGGTCTCGGGTGAGGCCCGCCGCCTGGTGGGCTCCGGCGCGGGCCGCCGCCACATCGTTCGTCAAAGCGGTCTGCTACGGGGCGCCTTCGGAGCAGCCTCTCCCGCGGCCGCTCGGAATCCTCTTCCTCGCCGCGTCTCGGCGGCATCGGTCGGATGGACGCGGCAGCGGCCGCGGGTAGACTGAATGGCCATGGGCGGGAGCACCTTCGGCCGGATCCTCACCGTGACCACCTTCGGGGAGAGCCACGGGCCGGCGGTGGGCGTGGTGCTCGACGGCTGCCCGCCTGGGGAACCCATCGACGTCGGGGCCATCGAGGCCGACCTCGCGCGCCGGCGGCCGGGGCAGAGCGCCCTCTCGAGCCCGCGCCGTGAGCCCGACGCGGTCGAGCTCCTCTCGGGCGTGAAGGACGGGGTGACGCTGGGCACGCCCATCGGCCTCCTCGTCCGCAATCGGGATGCCCGCCCTGGCGCCTACGACGCCCTCGAGTCGGTCTACCGCCCCAGCCACGCCGACTACACGACGCATGCCAAGTACGGCATCCGGGATCACCGGGGTGGGGGCCGCGCCAGTGCCCGCGAGACCGTGGGGCGTGTCGCGGCCGCCGGCCTCGTGCGACAGATTTTGTCGCGCCTGGGTGTGGAGGTGGTGGCGTGGGTGGATTCGGTCGCCGACGTGGTCTGCCCCGAGGTGGACGTGGAGACGGTGGACCGGACGGCGGTCGATGCGACGCCGGTGCGCTGCCCCGACCCGGTGGCGGCGCGGGAGATGGAGGCACGCATCGAGGCGGCCCGGCGGGACCGCGATACGGTGGGGGGCACGGTGCGCTGCGTGGCCCGCGGCGTCCCGGCGGGCTGGGGCGATCCCGTCTTCGACAAGCTGAGCGCCGACCTCGCCAAGGCGTGCATGAGCCTGCCTGCCACCCGTGGCTTCGAGGTGGGGCTCGGATTCGCCGCGGCCGGGATGCGCGGCTCGGAGCACAACGATCCCTTCACGATGGAAGCCGGCCGCGTGCGCGCCCACCCGAACCGGAGCGGGGGCATCCAGGGCGGCATCAGCAACGGCGAGCCCATCCTCCTGCGGGTGGCGTTCAAGCCGGTGGCGACGATCTTCCAGCCGCAACAGACGATCACGGCCACGGGCGAGGCGACGACGCTGACGGCGAGCGGGCGTCACGACCCCTGCGTGCTGCCCCGGGCGGTGCCCCTCGTCGAGGCCATGGTGATCCTCACCC
>CAYYHA010000198.1:0-8053 GCA_964471535.1 uncultured Myxococcia bacterium
CCCGGCGGTGCCCCCGGGCCCGGCACCCCGCCCTCGGAGCCCGCGCCACCGCCGCCGGCGCCCGGCCCGCCTGCGCCACCGGCGCCCGCGTCGATGAGGCTGGGGCCGAAGCCTTCGCCACCCGCGGCGCCAGGCCCGCCGGCGCCGCCGCTCGCGTCGAGCACCGCGCCCGGCTCGAGCGTCAACCCCCCACTGCCCACCTCGAGGCGAAAGCAGGCGCTGCCCACGCCCCAGAGCGTCGTCCCCGGGCGCAGCGTGAGCGCCGCGAGCGCGAGGTCGCCGGATGCCGCCCAGGCCTCCCCGTCGAGGACGAGGGCCTCGCTCCCATCGACGACCCGGACGGTGGCGCTCGCCGTCTCACCGGTCAGCGCCGTCGCCGTCACCGTCGCCTCCCCCACCCCGGTGGCATCGAGCACCCCGGTGGGACCCACGGCGACCACGGTGGGGTCGCTGCTCGTCCACAGCGTCCCGGGATCCCCCGTCAGGTCGGTCACCTGGGCGCCCTCGCGCAGCTCGAAGCGCAGGGGCAGCTGCCCGCCCACCGAGAGGAGCACCCGCTCGGGGAGGAGGCGCGCCTGCGGCCCCGCCTCCACGGTCACCTCGCACGCAGCCGTGAGGCCACTGCCGTCGGAGACGGTCACCCGAGCGTGCCCTGCTGCCTCACCGCGGATCACGCCATCGGCGGTCACGAGCACCTCGGCGCCACTGCTCTGGTAGACGAGGTCCGTCTGTGGAGCGATCGCCTCCACCGTGCCATCGGAGAGGCGGCGGAGCACTCGGAGCGCACGGGCCTCGCCCACGGTGAGCCGGGCCGAGACGGGCGCCACCTCGAGTGCCACGGGCTGAGCCACGGCGCGCACCTCCACCTCCACCGGCTCGGCGTCGTAGGAGGTGCCCCCCGTATCCACTGCGGTCGCAGCGAAGCGGATCCGTGCCCCGTCAGGCAGGCCCGCGGGCACGACGAAGTCGAAGCTCGCTCCCACCGGGCTTGGGCCTCCGCCCGCCGTCTGCACCGTGGGGCTGCCCGCCGGTGGGGTCATGGTCACCGTGACCGACGCGACGGCGGCACCACTCGTTTGAGCGAGCACGTGGACCGGCACCGGCTCGCCCGGCGCCGCCGTCCGGCCGGTGCTGGGGGCGAGGAAGACCACCGAGCCATCGCCGTAGGTGAAGGTGCCATCGGGCTCACTGGGGTCGTGGCGCGGATGGCGGACCTCCACGGCGACGGGTCCCGCGGCACCCGGCGGCACCTCGGCGAGCAGGGTGTCCTCGCTTCGCACCTCGACGAAGGGCGCGGGGGTGCTCCCGAAGTACACCGAGGTCGCGCCATCGGTGAGGAAGTTCGCGCCCCGCACCTCCACCCAGGCGCCGCCCGCGACGAGCCCGCTCGGTGGCACCACCGCATCGACCCGGGGCACCGCGTTGTAGCGGTAGGCGGCGCTCGAGGTGGCGCTGCCGACGCCGGGGACCACCAGCTGCACGTCCACCGGCCCCGCGAGGCCGCCCGGCGGCGTCTGCGCCTGCAGGGTCGCCTCGTCGAGGCGCACCACCGAGGGGGCGCTCACACCGCCAAAGCGAAGGTCGAAGGTAGCCCCATCGGGGAAGCCACCGCCGCGGACCAGAACGCTCTGTCCCCCGGAGAGGGGCCCGTCGCCCGGCTCGACGGCGGTGAGCACCAAGCCGCTCGTGTACTCGAGCGTCCCGACGGGATTGGACGGATCGTGGCGCGGGTTGCGGACCTCGACGGAGACGATGCCGTCGCCGAGCGGCGGGGCGAGGACCTCGAGCCGATCTGGGCCGAGGAAGGCAAGGTCGGTGCCTGGCACCCCGTTGAAGGTGACGGTGGTCCCACCGTCGTCGAGGAGGTCCACGCCGACCACCTCCACCCGGGTGCTCCGGCCCGAGGGGATGCGGGGGGGCCGCACGCCAGTCACCCGCGGCGTCGGATTGTAGCGGAAGGTGACCGCGCCGGTGCTTTGGCCGAGCTGGGGGCCAGCCACCTCGATGGGGACGGCGCCCGGCGTGCTCGCCTGCGGCGTGACCGCGGTGAGGTGCCAGGGGTCTGGGACGGTGACGGCCGTCGCCGGGACGCCGCCCACCAGCACGGCGGTCTGCGCCCCGGGCACGAAGCCGGCGCCACGAACGGTGATCGTCGTTCCGCCGGAGAGGGGCCCGTCCGTGGGCGTGACGCCGTAGAGGTGAGGCGCCGGCCGGTAGGTAAGCGGCAGAATCGCGCTCGGGGGATGGCGGTCGCTGCGCACCTGCACGGGGACGGTGCCCACACCTGGGGGCGCGGTGAACTCGATGCGCTCCGTGTCGAGAACGGTCGTCGCGGGGGCCGGCGCATCCCCCACCCACACGCGGGTGGAGGGATCGTCGACGAAGCCGCTGCCGTGGAGTACGAGCAGCGTGCCCCCTGCCTCGGGCGCGCCGGGTGGTTCGATGGAAACCACCTGCGGCGGCCCGTTGACCGGCAGGGGGAGCGAGGTCGCCCCGAAGCGGGTCTCCACCGTGAGCAGGTGGTCGCCGGGCGTCGCCGGAGGCACCATGACCACAAGACGCGTGGTCCCCGCGGAGACGAGGGGCAGCGCCTGTCCGTCGAGGTGCACGACGGGATCGGGGCTGAGCCCCGTGCCGGTGATCGTCAGCGCCCGGCCTCCTTCGGCGCTCACGCTGGGCGGCGAGAGCATGGAGATCGCCGGGCCGGGAAAGTAGGTGAAGGCCTTGGGCAGGGTCGCCTCGGCGCGGCCCCGCCGGGCCACGAGATCGACCTTCCCCATCCCCGGCGGGGTGAGCAGCCAGGCGGTGCTCCCATCCACCACGGTGGCCGCGGCCGGGGCGCCGCCAAGGAAGAAGCGCGTGTCGCCATCGAAGCCGGCACCGCTGACGACCACCCGCGTCCCGCCGGCCTCACCGCCGGCACTCGGCGCGATGGCGTCGAGGCTCGGGGCGAGCCGGGTGACGAGCTCCCAGCTCGCCGTCGTCTGGTTGCCCTCGGGATCGGCGGCCCGAACGGTCAGGCGCACGCGATCCCCTTCGACGAGATCCATCGGGGCGTCGGCGTCGAAGCGGACGGTGCGCGGGCTTTGGCCCGCACCCCCATCGGGAACGCTGTGGAAGACCTCGCAGCCCCCGGCAACCACCACGCAGGCCTCGAAGGCCACGGAGCCCAGGGCCCCGCTGTCGTCTTCGACCGTGGCCACCAGTTGCAGGCGCAGACCCGGGGCGGCAAAGCGGTCGGTCTCCGCCTCGTCGACGGTGATCGCCGGCGGCACTCCGTCGGTCGCCTCGAAGGCAGCGGCAAGGTGCACCGTCTCCCCGGTGGGGAGCACCAGGCTCACGTCGTGCCGGCCCGGCGCGAGCCCCGGCGGCACCACCGCGGTCACCGTGGCCGCATCCACCCAGGCGACAGAGGCCAGGGGCAGGTTGCCCACCTGGCCAGAGAGGGACCCCTCGGGGACCTCGCCCCGGCCCTCGCCGAGGTCGAAGGTGATCCCGGGCAGGAGGTTCTCGCCGGTGAGCGTCACGAAGGTACTCGCCGAGTTTCGTCCCGAATCGGGTTCGATGGCGACGAGCCTCGGCTGCGGGAGCGGTCCGCGTCCGCACGCCGCCAGGGAGAAGACCAAAAGCGACCACAGCGCCCGCCGCATCACAGCTCCAACCTGTAGCCCACCCCTGCCCAGGGGCCGCCAAGCTGTCCAACGACATCCGCTCCGCCGCGTTCGCCCGAGGCCCGTGCTTCGAGGTACCCGAGATCGACGAGCGCCGTGCCGGGGCCGAGGCGGTAGCCCGCGAAGAGGCGCCCGCCGAAGGCGGGTACGAGGTGGGTGACGGGGACATCGTCCGACCCCGAAAGTCGCACGTTTCCTGGCGCTAGGAGCGCGCCGCCGGCGAGACCGAGTCCGAGGAGCACGGACCGCACCGGACGGTAATGCGCGCGCACTTCACCGAGCAGGGGGAGCGGTAGGATCCGCACCCGCGCATCGGCCGTCTCCCCGGCGCCGAGGTGCGCCTGTCGCTCCCCGAATCCCGTCGAGAGTCCCAGGGAAAACCACAGCGGCTCGTGCCCGAGGACCCGCAGTCCCGCCGAGACCGCAGCGAAGGGGCCGCCGAGGGCGCCCAGGTTGCTCCCATAGCCGCCGCTCACCTCGAGGAAGCCGAACTGCGTGCCCACCACCTCGACCTCGGGCGTGAGCACCACGGGGACCTCGCGCGAGAGCTTCGGCACGCGGATGCGCACGCGGTCCTCGACGGGCGCGGGACTGGCCTCCTCCCGCGAGACCACCTGCCGCCGGATCAGCGGAGCGATGTAGCGGTAGCGCCGCGGGCCTTCGCTCGGCTCGAGCGCTTCCACATGGCCCCGCTCCACGGAAAGCTCGGGCTCGATCTGCGGCATGGGCCGACCTTCGGCGTCGAGCACCGAGATCTCGAGGACGGCGGCGGCGCTCCCGTCCGCGGGCAGGCGCAGGGACTCCGGCGTGACGTTCAAGGACACAGGGGTCCACGGCTGCCAGGGCACACTCGCCTCCCCGGCGGCTTTTCCGGCACTCACGCGAATCTTCAGGGTGCCGCCCTCGCCTTCCGGGCCTGCCGCGCCGGGCTTCACGGAGAGCGCGTAGACCCCCTGAGCGACCTCTTTCACCTCAGTGTGCGTGGTCCCAGGCGGCGCGCCTTCGAGGCGCACCTCGGGCTTCAGGCCGGGGACCCCCAACCCGAGGCGATCGAGGATCGAGGCGCGCACCGCCAGCGTCACCGAGCCATCTGCAAGGAAGCGGGAGGGCTCCACCGCCACCGAGACCGAGGCGGGGACCTGCCGGCCCAGCTCGATCACCGCCGTCGCGGCCGAGGCCTCGTCGCCCTCGACCCGCACCTGGAAGCGCACCTTCTGATTGGGCGTACCCGGCGGCGCCGTGTAGCGCGCGGTGTAGATGCCGGGGCGGGTGGAGGCGACCGCGCCCACCTGCCCCACTGGGGCGGCGATGCGCACGGCGCTGGGCGCCGGCGGCTGGCCCCCCTTCGCATCGTAGTAGACGTGGAGCCGGGCGTAGCTCACCCCGTCGGCGATGATGGCATGGGGCACCAGGGCGAGGGTGAGCCGGTTGTAGGGGGGCACGGGGAGCGGCAGCGAGGCCGAGGTCTCCTTCCCGTTCTTCGCCCGCGCGATGACCTTCGCCTGGGGCACCCCGGGGGGCACCTCGAGCTCGACCTTCACCTTTCCCCGGCGGTTGGCGCGAAAGGGGCCGAAGCGGTGTCCCTCCACCTCCACGAAGACCCTCGCCCGGGGATCGGTGCGCACCGGCACGCGCGCCACCCCGTAGAGGGGCAATCGGAAGAAGGCGATGGGTGCGTCAGGGCCCGTCTCCCGCCACAGCGCCAGGACGGCGAGCTGGGGGTAGCGCTTCTTCGGGGGACGGTAGCGAATGCGGTAGCGCCCCGGGGCGAGGCGCTCGACCCCGTGGAGGCGACCCACGTTCACCGAGGCGCGCAGGGGCCGCTCGGGTCCCGGTGGTTCGGGCGCCTCGACCCGAAGCTCCACCTCGCGCGTCCGCCCGAGCACGATGTGGGCCGGCTCCACCTCGAGGCGCACCTCGAAGGAGCCGTTCCCCACCCAGACCGGCGTCCATGCCGATCCGTCTGCGCCCTCCGCCCCATCGGCCGCCGCGGTGGAGGCCCAGAGCAGCGCCCCCGCGGCAACCAGTGTCGCCAGACCTCGCACTGCCCGGCCACGATAGCGTGGCGGCGAGCGGCGGGGCAACGGATAGGAGCACGGCGGAACACCATCACCGGCGGCGGCGCCCGATGCGCCGGTGCAGCGGCCAGCCGTGCGCGCGTTGACCCACTTGGGGAGCGCGTGCTACCTCCACTCGCCCCATGGCCGTCGACCTACGCACCTACGTCTTCCTGGACTCGATGCAGCCGCAGCTGGCCTCCTACATCGGCACCACCTCGCGCGGCTTTCTTCCCGTGCCGTACGTGGCCTCGCTCTTCGTCGAGATCGCTCCGGGCATCGCCATCAACTCGGTCACCGATGCAGCCCTGAAGGAGACGGCGGTGGCGCCGGCGGCCATGGTGGTGGAGCGGGCCTATGGGGCGCTCGAGTTGCACCACGCGGATCAGGGGGAGGTGCGTAGCGCCGGGCAGAGCATCCTGCGCCACCTCGGGGTGAAGGAGGAGGACCGCTACAAGCCCCGGGTCGCCACCAACCAGATCATCCGCTCCGTGGAGCCCTACCAGGCGCAGCTCATCAACCGCATCCGCTACGGCGACATGATCCTGCCCGGGGAGTCGCTGTTCATCTTCGAGTGCGAGCCCGCCGGCTACGCGGCCTTCGCCGCCAACGAAGCGGAGAAGGCAGCCAACGTGAAGCTGGTGGAGATGCGCTTCTTCGGCGCCTTCGGCCGCCTCTACATGTCGGGCAGCGAGTCCGAGATCGATTCGGCCGCCGAAGCTGCGACCGCGGCCATCGAGTCGCTCGACGGGAGGCCGTTCCCCGGACGAGGCTGATTCCTGAAATACTCCCCCAACGTACGAGAGAGCAGAGATGGCAGACGCACTGGGAATGATCGAGACGCGGGGTTTCGTCGCCATGGTCGAGGCGGCGGACGCCATGGTGAAGGCGGCGAAGGTGGAGCTCGTCCACTACGAGAAGATCGGTGGCGGCTTCGTGACCGCAATCGTCCGTGGTGACGTCGCGGCGGTGAAGGCCGCCACCGATGCCGGCGCCCGGGCGGCCGAGCGTGTCGGTGAGCTGGTGAGCGTCCACGTGATTCCGCGTCCCCACACCAACATCGACCTCGCCCTGCCCTTGGGCCGGGGTGAGGCCGAGTAGGACCGGCTGCCGCCATGCACCTCGGCAAGGTCGTGGGCACCGTGGTCTCCACCCGCAAGGAGGAGACCCTGGAGAGCCTGCGTTTCATGGTGGTGCGCCCCATCGACCCGAGCGGCCGGGAAACCGGATCGCCGGTGGTCGCGGCCGATGCCGTGGGCGCGGGCGTGGGGGAGGTGGTCCTCTACGCCAGCGGCTCCTCGGCCCGGCAGACGGTGCAGACCAAGGACCGGCCGGTGGACGCAACCATCATGGCGATCGTGGACGAGGTGGAGATCGGCGGCGAGACCACCTACCGGAAGTAGCGGGCCGGTGGCCCGGCGCCCGAGGAGGGAGCCATGAGCGAGATCGACGACGCCAAGATCGCTGCCATCGTGGAAGCGGTCGTTCGTCGCCTCGGCGCCGAAGGCGTCACCGTGGGGGAGACGGCGGCCCCTCCCGCCGGCGCCGCCGCTTCGGCGCGGACACCGCGGGCTCCGGGCGAGACGCTCCCCCTCTCCGTCGCCGTCGACTCCCCCGCCTCGCCCCTCTATGTCACCGGAGACAGCGACCGCAGCGTCGCCCCGGTCTACATCCGAGGCCGGCGCGGCATCATCGACGATCTCGATCAGGCGGTGGGCGCGGCGCGGGCCGCCTACGAAGAGCTCCACTGGAAGCTCACCCTCGAGACCCGTGACCGGATCATCGCCTCGATGCGTGAAGCGGCGCGGCGGGTGCTCAAGGACATCGCACAGATGGCCGTCGAGGAGACCGGGCTCGGACGGGTGGAAGACAAGATCAAGAAGAACCTCCTGGTCATCGAGAAGACGCCGGGCACGGAGATCCTCCGCCCCATCGCCTACACCGGCGACGATGGCCTGATGCTCACCGAACGTGCGCCCTACGGTGTCATCGGTGCCATCACCCCGTGCACGAACCCCACTGAGACGATCCTGTGTAACGGCATCGGCATGGTCGCCGGCGGGAACGCGGTGGTCTTCAACGTGCACCCCGCGGCAAAGCGCACCTGCCGCTTCTTCGTGGAGGCCCTCAACGATGCCATCGTCGCGGCGGGCGGCCCGGAGAACCTGCTCACCATGGTGGGCGAGCCGAGCATCGAGTCGGCCCAGGCGCTGATGCGGCATCCGGGCATCCGACTGCTCGTGGTCACCGGCGGCGGCGGTGTGGTGAAAGCGGCGATGCAGTCAGGAAAGCGAGCCATCTGCGCCGGCCCAGGGAACCCACCCT
>CAYYHA010000199.1:0-8037 GCA_964471535.1 uncultured Myxococcia bacterium
TCGGCACCGCGCCCGGCGGCGCTCCGGAGGACGGCGCACCCGGCATCGGCACCGCGCCCGGCGGCGCTCCGGAGGACGGCGCACCCGGCATCGGCACCGCTCCGTCCTGCCCACCCGCATCTGGGAGGGGGACCGCCCCCGGATCCGACGCCTGCACGGGGAAGGTCGTGGAGCACTTGGGGCACTTCAGGTTCAGTCCGGTGGGCGGAATCCGCGACGCGTCGATGTCGTACTCCGCGGCGCACCCAGGGCAGGTGACTCGCATTCAGCCCTTCTCCATCGGGGGTCTAGAGGCTGCTCGAACGCTACCATCGGCCGGAGCGGCGGAGCAACCGAAGGGCCTCGCGCCTAGCGGCGCATGCCCATCCCCGCGACCTCGTGATATGGGGCGGTGGCGATGCAGACCCTCATCCTAGGCGGGGGCCTCGCCGGCCTCGGCTGCGCCCACCGGCTCGATGCCGCCGGGGCGAAATGGCGGCTCCTCGAGCGTGAGGCACGCGTCGGTGGGCTGGCACGCTCGGAGACGCGCGACGGGTTCACCTTCGACGCGACCGGCCACTGGCTCCACCTGCGCGATCCGAAGGTGAAGGCGCTCGTGCTCGATCTCCTCGGAGAGGATGCGCTGTGGGTCTCGCGGTCGGCCTGGATCCACACCCACGGGATGATGGTGCCCTACCCCTTCCAGACCCACACGGGCGCTCTGCCCCCCGAGGTCACCTACGAGTGTCTGATGGGATTCATCCGGGCGCGTTTCGGCGAGGAGGGACGGGCCCTGCGCGAGCGGGAGCCGGCGAGCTTCGAGGACTTCGTCCTGCGCAACCTCGGCGAAGGCATCGGCCGGCACTTCATGTTCCCGTACAACCGGAAGCTCTACCAGGTGGACCTCTCCGAACTGTCGGCCGCGTGGACCGGCCGCTTCGTACCCAACCCCAGCGTCGAGGACGTGGTGCGCGGTGCAGTGGGCGCGAAGACCGAGACACAGGGGTACAACGCACGCTTCGTGTATCCACGCAGCGGCGGCATCGAGACGCTGTCGCGCCGCCTGGCCGCGCGGCTCCAAGGCGAGATCCACACGGGGGCGACGGTGGTGGCCGTGGATCCAAAGCGCCGGTGCGTCCGCACCCAGGACGGGACCGAGCACCCCTACACGCAGCTGGTGAGCACACTGCCCCTTCCGGCTCTCATCGAGATCTGCGAGGGCGTCCCCGAGACGGTGCGGCGGGCCGCGCGGCGACTTCGGGCCGTGAGCGTCACCTACGTGAACGTGGCGGTGCGCGTGGGTGAGGGCACACCGCCCCTCGACTACCACTGGGTCTACTTCCCGGAGCCCGAGTTTCCGTTCTACCGGGCGGGATGCGCCTCGGCGGCCGTTCCCGATCTGGCACCTCCCGGGTGCCGGACCTTCTACGTCGAGTTCTCGCACCTCGGTCCCGGGCTGTCGGAGGAGACCTACTGTGTACAGGCCCTCGAGGGGCTTGCGCGATGCGGTCTACTTCGGGAGGCGGACGAGGTGCTCTTCACCTTTGCCCGCACCATCCCCACCGCCTACGTGCTCTTCGATCGCGCCTACGAGGAGAGTCGGGCCACCGTCTTCGCGTGGCTAGAGGCGCTCGGCATCCGAAGCATCGGCCGGTACGGCGCATGGGAGTACTCGTCGATGGAGGATGCGCTCATCGCCGGACGTACCGCGGCGGAGGCTCTGCTCTCATGACGGCGTCGGTCCCCCAGGTCTCGGTGGTCATCCCCGTCTACAACGAGGAGTCGATCCTCGAGGCGGCGATCGAGGGGCTGATCGAGGGGATGCGGGCAAAGGGGCGCAGCTTCGAGATCCTCATCTCCGAGAACGGATCCACCGATCGGACCAAGGAGATCGCCGAACGCCTCGCGGAGGTGCACGACGAGGTTCGGGCCCTGTGCAGCGACGCCCCCGACTACGGCGCGGCGCTGAAACGGGGCATCCTGGCGGCGCAGGGGGAGTACGTGGTCTGCGAGGAGATCGATCTCTGCCACATCGGCTTCCAGGATCGAGCGCTGCGCATCCTGGAGTCGGGGGCAGCGGACCTGGTGGTTGGTTCGAAGGCGGCCCCCGGGGCGCGGGACCGCCGGCCGCCCTTCCGCCGGGTGGCGACCCGGGTCATCAACGGGCTCCTCCGGGCGACGCTCGACTTCACAGGGACCGACACCCATGGCCTGAAGGCCTTTCGGCGCCAGACGCTCCTGCCCATCGTTCACCAGTGCGTCGTGACGCGGGACATGTTCGCCAGCGAGTTCGTGATCCGCGCCGAGCGCGCCGGAATCCTCTTCCTCGAGATCCCTGTGGACATCGAGGAGAAGCGCCCGCCGTCCATCCGCCTCACCCGGCGGGTGCCCAACGTGCTGAAGAACCTCGCCGTGCTCATCTGGGAGATTCGGGTGAAGGGCTGATGCGCGCCGCCTGCGTCAACATCGATCTCGACGAGGTCGTCCACTACGCGCGCATCCACGGCATCGACCCTGCGACGATCGACGTCGCACCAGCAATCACGCCTGCGGCGCTGCCGCGCCTGGCCGAGATCTTGGACCGGCTCTCGATTCCCGGAACGGCGTTCGCCATCGGCGAGTGCCTCGAGACAGAACCGGTCGCGCGTGCGGTCCGTGACTTTGCGGCGGCAGGCCACGAGATCGGAAACCACAGCCACCGCCACGACTACCGTATGAGCGCCCGGAGCCTCCCCGAGATCGGCGACGAGATCGATCGCGGCGCGGCTGCGATCGAGGCGCGCACCGGGACCCGCCCCGTAGGCTTCCGCGCGCCCGGCTACAACGTCTCTCCGGCCCTCTTCCGCGCCCTCGAGGCGCGGGGCTACCTCTACGACTCCTCGGTCTTCCCCTCGGCGCCCTACTATCTCGCCCGCGCCGCGGTCCTGGCCGGCATGCGCCTCGCCGGCCGCCAAAGCCACTCGATGGCCGGCCCCGCCACCGTCCTCCTCGCGCCCCGCGGCCCCTACCGGCCCCACCCCGAGGAGATCTTCGCCCGTGGAGAAAGCCGGCTGGTGGAGCTGCCCATTTCCGTGGCGCCAGTGACGGGCCTGCCGCTCATCGGAACGGCGATCACTCTCCTGCCCTGGGCGGTGCTCCGGCCGCACCTGACGCTCTTCCGCCAGCGCCGGTTCCTCAACCTGGAGCTGCACGGAGCCGACCTGGTGGACGAGAGTGACGGCCTCCCGGCGGAGGTGGTGAGGCGGCAGCGCGACCTTGCAATTCCAGCGGCGACAAAGCTGCGGCGCCTTCGCCGCGTGCTCGAATGGCTCTCGGGGGAGTATCCGGTGGTCACCTTGGCCGCCCTCGCGCGCCGGTACGCGCCCGGCGACGGGGTGGACCGATCGCCACGGGGGGGGGCGAGCCCGGAGGGAGGCGGCGCCGCGGCTGGCCGCGCGGTGGAAGCTCGGGCAAAGTAGGGCCGATGGAACGGCGAGCCTTTGCCCTCGCACGCCCCGACGACCTGAAGCCTCAGGGCCTCCTCGGCCGCCTCGGCGAGAAGTTGAAGGAGCAGCTCATCGAGTGGACCTATGCGCAGGCGGGCGAGGACCTCGAGGAACGCCTGCGCCACCTTCCGGTGGAGCACCTCAACGAGTTCGGTCTCGACCCCTACGGCCTCGACCCCGAGTTCACCACCGCGGCCATCGCTCCCATCGTGTGGCTGTACAAGAACTACTTCCGCTGCGAGGTGCACGGGGCGGAGCACATCCCCTCCGGCCGCGTCTTCCTCATCGCCAACCACTCGGGGCAGATCCCCATCGACGGCATGATGATCGGGATCGCCGCCTTCCTCGAAGCCGATCCGCCGCGGGTGGTTCGGGCGATGTTCGAAAAGTGGGTGCCGACCCTTCCCTACGTCTCCATCTTCATGTCGCGGGTGGGGCAGGTGGTGGGCACCCCGGAGAACTGCCGCCGTCTCCTCGAGCAGGAGGAAGCGGTGATGGTCTTTCCCGAAGGCGCCCGCGGCATCAGCAAGCCCTTCTCCCGCCGCTACCAACTCGAGGAGTTCGGCCTCGGCTTCATGCGCCTCGCCCTCGAGACGCACACCCCCATCGTGCCCGTGGCCGTGGTGGGGGCGGAGGAGCAGATCATCTCGGTCGCGAACCTGAAGCAGCTGGGCAAGCTGCTCGGCATGCCTGCCTTCCCAGTGATCCCGCAGCTTCTCGTCCCCATCTTCGGTTGGGTCCCGCTGCCGACGAAGTACCGCATCTACTTCGGCAAACCGATGACCTTCGAGGGCAACCCGGACGACGAGGATGCAGAGATCGAGAAGCACGTCCGGGTGGTGAAGAACACGATACAGACGATGCTCCGAGACGGCCTGCGCCGGCGCAAGTCGATCTTCTTCTAGGTCTTCGAGGTCTGCGAGACTACGACACTGGGGGTCAGGGATGCCGCGGAACAAGAAGGACGATCGACCGGCGATCGTCATCACCGGGATCAGCGGAAACCTCGGCCGCACCATCGCCCAACGCCTCCACCGCCACGAGCGGGTCATCGGCATCGACCGGCGCCCCTTTCACGGCAAACCAAAGGACATCGAACTCCAC
The DNA here is from genome assembly GCA_964471535.1 of uncultured Myxococcia bacterium. Lineage (GTDB taxonomy): Bacteria > Myxococcota > Myxococcia > SLRQ01 > SLRQ01 > CAYYHA01. The sequence continues at coordinate 4,569 of CAYYHA010000199.1, forward strand.
CGGGTGGACATCCGCCGCAAGAAGGCCGGCGACATCTTTCGGCGCGAACCCATCAAGGCGCTCATTCACATGGGGATCGTGCACGACCCCCGCCTGCCTCCCAGCGAACACCACTCCCACAACGTCGTGGGCACCCAGCGCATCCTCGAGTACTGCGTGAAGTACGGCGTGAAGAAGGTGGTGGCGCTCTCGAGCGCCAACGTCTACGGGCCGGACCCGAACAACTCCAACTTCCTCTCCGAGGATGCACCCCTGCGCGCCGCCGTCCGTCACGGCGACATCCGCGACCTGGTCGAGGTCGACATGTACGCGCAGAGCTTCTTCTGGCGACACCCGGAGATCGAGACGGTGATCCTGCGGCCGGTGCACATCGTCGGTCCCACGGTGCGCAACGCGCCCTCCAACTACCTGCGGCTCAAACGCCCCTGGGTGATGGCTGGCTTCGATCCCATCGTGCAGCTCATCCACCAGGAGGACGTGGCCCGCGCCATCGAGCACTCGCTGAAGCCCGGCCTGCAGGGCATCTACAACGTGGTGGGCCCGGGGGAGGCGCCGCTCTCGGCGATCCTGCGGATCCTGGGCCGGCGTCCCGTCCCCATCCCCCACTTCCTGGCTCGGGCGATGCTCGAGCGGCTGTGGACGCTGCGCCTCTCGAGCTTCCCGCCCCCCGAACTCGACCACATCAAGTACCTGTGCGTGGTGGATGGAGCACGCTTTCGGCGGGACAGCGGCTTCGAACCCGCTTTCTCGCTGCGCGAGACGGTGCGCTCGGTGGACGGCCGGGTGTGAAAGTCGACCGGTGAGGTGCTAGCATCGACGGATGATGCGGCCTTCCACCTGCGTGCTCCTCCTCGGGCTGCTGCCGGGCCTGGGGGTGCCGGCCCTGGCCTCGGCCGAGTGGCCCAAGATCGAGAGTGGACAGACCCCGACCCATCGGGTGCCGAAAGACGCACGCCAGTACGTGCTCGTCGAGCGAAAGGCCCCGCTCCGCCTCGCGGTCACCGGGCCCGGCTCGCTGACGCTGACGCTGCGGCAGGCCTATGCCCGGCGGCGCCGTCCCACGAAGATCGAGGTCCGCCTCGATGGGCGCTCGGTGGCGACGGCCCGGCTCGCCCTGAAGGGCGCGCTTCGCAGTCCTACCCTGAAGGGCCTGAAGGTGACCCGCCCGCGGACGCTGGTGGTCGCCGTTCCCGCAGGTCCCCACGAGGTGATCGCGGCGGTGCAGAGCAGCGGACGAAAGGTTCTGGTGGAGGCGAGCTTCGCCGCCGAGACGGAGGACCTCGACGAGATCCCGCTGGTGCCCCTGGCCGGCACCAATGCGAGCCCGGAGGTGAAGGCGCAGGAGGGGGCCGCAGCGACGGCGGACGCCGACGTCGACGAGATCCCGGTGGTCCCCTTGGTGGCCGAGGGGGAGACGGCGTCCGAGGGGAGTGAGATCGATGAGATTCCCCTGGTCCCACTTACCGGAGAGGACAGCGCCGCCGCCACGCCGTCCGAGCCGGGGGCGGTGGCACGTACCGCTCCCGCCACCGGTGGTGAAGGCGGCGAGGCTCCTCCTGCGGGCGAGACCCTGGCCGCTGGCGGCCCCGCAGCGGGGACACCGGTGGAGACCGAGATCCTCGAGCCCGCTGCCGCCAGAGCACCCGCCGCCGTGCCGCCCCGACCGGCCCCCGGGCTGGCGCGGCTGGAGATTGGCCTCTACGGGCTGGGGAGCACGAACCTGTCGTTTGGCCTGCCCAACGCACAGCCGGGCGGCGCCCTGGAGGTGACACTGCGACCGGGACCGCTCGCGGGACGGCTCTTCACCGGCCTCGCCCTCGCCTTCGTTCCGGCACGGCAGCGCTATGTGGATCCGGCCAGCGCCCGAGAGGTGGATCGCGGCACCCTCTCGCTCACGCCCATCGCCTTCACCGCCGGCTACACCTTGGGGGACCGCGCGCTCCGCCTCGACGCCTTCCTGGGCGCCGGCGTCGCCCTCGCCGGCCTCGCCCAGGACGGGCGTCGCGTCGGCGCCACGGGCGTGGCTCCGGCCTTCGTCTTCGGCGGCGGACCGTCGTTCGCCGCGGGGCCAGGGCGGGTGGCGGTGGGGCTGCGCGGCGCCGCCGCCACGGTCGACGTGGAAGGGCCGGGCCTGCGCGTTCGCGGGACGGTGTGGACCCTCGCCCTCTCCGTCGGCTACCAGATCGGCTTCTGACCCGCCCCTCCACGGGCGGCCCGCTCGAGGGCCGGGGCGGATGCGCCGGCCCCAGCCGCGAGCGTCTGCGGCGCTGCGGCCTTGGCGCCAGACTCGGGCCGGGTCTGCCCCCCTACTTGCCCTGGCGCGCCCGGTACTCCTCGATGTATCTGCGCACCTGAGATGCCTGGGGGTGGTCGGGCGCAAGTTCGAGGAAGATCTCGTACTCGGCCGCGGCTGCGGCGACGCGCCGGAGCTTGGCGTAGGCGGCGCCCAGGGCCGCGTGCGCCGCGGCGTTCCGCTGATCGAGGGCGATGGCCTCCTCGAGCACCTGCGCCGCGTCCTGGTAGCGACCGGCGGCGAAGAGGGCGCGGCCCTTCTTGACGAGGGCGCGCGCCTGGGCGGCCCGGGTCATCGCCGGTGCGGCACGCGAGCCCCTATCAGCGCCCTCTCGGGAGGCGCCTTCGGAGGCCGGGCGGCTGGAGGCCGCAGCGCCCCGGGGCGATGTGCCCGGTTCGGACGGCTCAGGCTGGCTCGTTTTGGGGGGACTCGAGCCAGGCGGGCCCGGCGCCGCGGACGGCGCACTCGACGCCGCGGAACCTGCGGGCGCTGCGTGCGCCGGCTTGGCGCCTCCGGCGGACGAGGCGTCGGCGGCCCGCGGCCCCGCCCGGTTGTCCGGCCGCGCCTCGCGTCCCGCAGGGGATGCGTTTCCTCCGCTCCGGCTGCCGCCGTGGGCGGAACGGTGTGCAGCGTCCCGCCGGGTGCGGACGGCCGGCGCAGGCGGAGGCGCCGACGCCCTGTCCCTCTGCTCGGACCTCGCGACCTCCCCGGCTGACCTCTTCGGGACCGCTGGGGCGGTCTCGCGGGAGCCGGACGAGGTCTGGGGCACTGTGTTCACCTCCTCGGCGCTGCCGGCCTCGCTCGGCGAACGTGGCGACGCCTCGCCGTCCGGCGAGGCGGGTGCGGCAAGCGGTCCCGCTGCCTTCGGGGGGGCGGCCTCCCCCGAGCCCGCAGCGCCCCCGCCCGGCGCGCCGGGCGGGGCTGGGGTCGGACCCTCCGCTCGGGCAGCGGGCGCCGCCGCGCCCCCCGGCGCCGGGGCATCAGCGCGGCCCAGCCGCGACCCCGGTGCCTCGCTGGGCGAAAGAGGCAGGGCGCCGGACCAGACCCCGACCACGGCGGCAAGGCCGAGGAGCACGCCCCCAGCGAGCAGGACCGGCAGGACCCGGGAGCGACTCGGAGCCGGAGCGGCCGTCCTCACCTTCTTGGCGCGGATCGGTGAGACGGGCTCCGCCGCCC
>CAYYHA010000200.1:0-8009 GCA_964471535.1 uncultured Myxococcia bacterium
ACGCGGACCCGGTAGCGACCCGGGTCGGGAAGGTCGTACCGGACGAACCCCGAGGGCTGCAGATAGGTCACGCCGCCATCGGGCCCCACGGTGCGGCGCATGCGGCCCAGGCGAAGCTCCACCCTCATGCGCCACTCGCACTTCATACACCCCAACACGGTGAGCGCCGCGACCCGCCGCACGCCCCGGGGAATCCACGTGGCCGGGTCCTTCAGAGACAAGGCGCCGAGTCTCGCCCGACCATCGCGCATCTCGGCGAGCCAGACCACCCGCCCGTAGGGCACTTGGCCGAGAACGAGGCGACCCACGCGGCGCAGGCGCAGGGGACGCCGCGTGCCCCCACGGAATTTGAAGACGGCGGCGCGCAGCTCGGTCGGGTCGAGGGCCAGGCGGGTCAAGGGCACGCGCGCGTCGTAGATCACGTTGCTCCCGGCAGCCGCCGGGGCGGTCGGGCCGTGGGCCGCATCCTCCTCGGGAGGCGGCGGTGCGGCGGCGTGTTCGCTGCTGCCTTCGCCCCCACCGTCGTTCGGCCCCTCACCGGCGGCATCGCCCGGGGCCACGTGGCCCGCCGGGTTGGGCAGCGGTGCCCTCTCTGCATACCCCGTGGCCGGCCGCGCCGCCGGGGCCCCGGCACCGGTCTCCCCCGCGCGGGCGAGGGCGAGGCCCGTGGCGAAGCCTGCCCCGGCGGAGGCGATCCACACCAGGGCCGCCACCCGCGCGCGACGCTGCACCAGAGCTCCCACGGCGCCAGTGTGCCATTCTCCACGGGGTTGGGGCATCTCGGGCCCACCCCTGATCGCCGTGTCATGGTCTGCGCCCCGCTCCGCCACAAGCGGCTCGACCATGAAATCCTAATTTCAGCAACTTAACGCCACAACCTTGCGATCTCTGTCACAGAACTGGCCTTGGCACCGTGCTCGCAAGGGCAGGGGAAGAAAGGAACGACCCCATGTCCAGCCCGCCCTTGCCCGCCTCACCGAACACGCCCCACTCGGTCGCCTTGCCCATCGAGTGTGACCGCTGCCAGAGTCGCTTCACGCTCTTCTGCCCACCCGGCGAGGCGATGCTCGCCCGTCTGACCTGCCCCCAGTGCCACGAGGTGATGCTCGTCCCTGTGCCGGCGCGCCCGCCCGCCGCCGGACGGCGAGGTCCTCCCATGCGCCAAGGTGCTTCCCTGCGGGACGGCCGCTCGGCAGCGCACGCGGCCCGAAGCCCGCAGTGCCTCGCCCCGCCCGGCGCTCCAGGCTGGGACGACGGCGGCCGGTAGTCCGAGTGTGAGGCATCGCCGCGGTAACTCGCAGAGCCGGCCGTGCCGCGCCCATCCGCCTCACCCCGCCGCCACCGCGGTGGCGGCCTGCGGTGCGCGAGCCATTTACACCCATCCGGCCGGGGGATACGCAGGGCTGCGATGAACGACCAGAAGCCCTCGCAGGTGGAACGTGCGGCCGGTGCGCTCCCCGAGCTGACCGTCCGCGCCTTGGTGATAGGACTCGTGCTCTCCGTGGTCATGGCGGCGGCGAACGTGTACCTGGGCCTCTATGCGGGCATGACCGTCTCCGCCTCCATCCCGGCGGCGGTGGTAGGCATGCTCATCCTCAAGGGCGTGTTCCGGTCGGGGAGCATCCTCGAGGCGAACCAGATTCAGACGGCGGCCTCCGCCGGTGAATCACTGGCCGCCGGGATCATCTTCACGGTGCCCGCCCTGCTCCTCATCGGCGCCTGGAAGGATTTCGACCTGCTCACCACCACCGTGATCGCCTTCACCGGCGGCCTCTTGGGCATCCTCTTCATGATCCCGATGCGGCGGGTCTTCGTGAAGGACAACGACGAGTTGCCCTACCCCGAGGGCGTCGCCTGCGCTGCGGTGCTGAAGGCAGGGGAAGGCGAAGGCGGAGAGAACGCGCGCGACGCCCGAAACGTGGTGATCGGTGCAGCCATCGGTGCCCTCTTCAAGTTCGCCGTCAGCTACCTCGGTGTCATCAAGGGTGCATTGCACGGCGCCGTCGCCGCCGCCTCCCGCATCTTCTACTTCGGCGGCGACGTCAGCCCGGCCCTCGTCGGGGTCGGCTACATCGTCCGGCTGAACGTCGCGGTGCTCATCTTCCTGGGGGGCGCCATCGGCTGGCTCGTCTTCATCCCTCTCTTGCCCGACCTCGAAGCACTGCTGCGCAGCCTCCACCCCTCCTTGGGCGTTCCCTTCCATGCCTCGGGCGCGCCGGTGGACCAGGCGATGGCCATCTGGTCGAGCCGCATCCGCTACATCGGTGTGGGCGCGATGGTGGTGGGAGGCATCGAGTCCATCGTGCGCGTCCGTGGTGGCCTCGTGCGCGCCATCACCGAGCTTCGCGCGCAGCTTTCGAGCGCCCCCGGGGCCATCGAAGAGACGGACCGGGACATTTCGTCCAAGGCCATCGTGGGATTCTCGCTTCTCGCCATTGCGCTCATCGCCGCGACCTACTTCCACTTCACCGGCCACATCAGCATCACCTTGCTCACCACGGTGGTGATGGTGGTGATGGCCTTCTTCTTCGTGGCGGTCGCCAGCTACATCGTGGGCCTCGTCGGCAACAGCAACTCACCCGTCTCCGGGATGACCATCACGGCCGTCCTCTTCACCGGGGGGATGGTCTACCTCTTCGGCTTCTCGGGCATGGAGGGGATGCTGGCCACCTTGGGGGTGGCTGCGATCGTCTGTTGCGCCGCCTGCACCTCTGGCGACGTCTGCAACGATTTGAAGACGGGGCTCTTGGTGGGCGCCTCGCCGCGGCGACAGCAGATCATGCAGATCGCCGGAGTGGCGGTGGCCTCGATCGTGATGGCACCGGTGCTCGAGGTCCTGCACGAGGCCTACACCATCGGCAGCCCCGAGCTCTCGGCACCCCAAGCGGGGCTCTTCGCCAGCCTCGCAAAGGGCTTCTTCGGAAAGGGCACGCTTCCTTGGGGGATGGTCGGCATCGGGGTCACGGCGGGCCTCGTGATCCTGGCCATCGACAAGGTCCTCGAGCGACGCGGGGCCGCCTTTCGCGCCCACCTCATGCCCGTAGCGGTCGGCATCTATCTGCCGTTCGAGCTGTCGGTGCCGATTCTCCTCGGCGGGCTCATCGCCCATCTACAAGAGCGGGGTATCCCGCAGGAGGCGCGCGAGCACCGCATGCAGCCGGGGGTTCTCTTCGCCTCCGGGATCATCGCCGGCGAGTCGCTCGTGGGGGTCCTCATCGCCATCCTCGTCAGCGCGGGCGTATCGGTGCACGCCTTCGAGTTCCCGGCGAAGGAACTCCTCACCGCAGCGGCGGCGGCGGTTGCCCTGTGGCTCTTCTGGCGCTTCAGCCAGCCCCACGCCGCGTCCAAATCCAAGAGTTGAACGTCTGGCGCGTTCAAGGTTTGAATTCCAGGGCCGGGCTGCGCACACGATTTCGCGGGGTTACGCACGATACGGCTTGGTACTGGCCTTGCTAATCGGTAGGGGCACGGCGATGCACCCTGGCTCGCGGCCAGGCGAGCGGGGCGTCACGCGCCGACCACGTCCCTGCCCTCTGCGACGCAGAGAGCCGGGCAACCGACCCAGCCCAGAGGGGCGCCGCGCCGAGTGTGTGGTGCCCCTCTTTTTTTCTTTTTGGGCGTTCCTGCAGGTGGGTTATAAATGACCCACTTTCTTGCCCCAACCAGTAGCATTTCTTAGGTGTTTTGGTTTATTTGCCTGGAGGCTCACGGATCCTTGTTCGGTACGGGGCAAGGTCTACGATGGAGGCATGCAACTCGGAACCTGGAGAAACAATGGCTCAGCGTAAGCGAAGGAAGAAGAAGGCGAAGGGGTCGGATCATGAGCACCGGGGCGAGTTGATCGTGCGCATCTTCCGGTTGATCGAGCTTCTCGTATCGGGGCCCGTCGACGTCACGGAACTCTCGGAGGAGCTCGGTGTCAGCACGCGGACGGTGTACCGCGATCTCGATGCGCTGGAGCGCGCAGGGATCCCCATCGAACGGCAGCAAGACGGACGCTCCACCTGGATGTGGGTGACCAAGAAGAACGCCCGCAAGGCCCTGGGGATCTAGGGCAGCTCGCCTGACCAGGGTCTGCCGCTCCGCTCGTGCCCGCTGCCATGCCGCAGGCTGGGCGGAGCCCGGCTGCATCACCGCCATCGGCGACGCGCCTGCAACTTTGCTCGGCGCGCGCCGCTACTCGCTCTTGCCCTGCAGCCGGTAGCTCGATGCGGTCCAGCCGCGAACCATCACGTGGATGGGCGCCGCAGCGGTGAGTTCCACCTGGCACGCCTCGTCGCTGCCCGTGGTGAAGGGACGGCAGTCGAAGGCACTCAAGGTGGGCGCTTCCCCGACCCGGACGTAGAGGTCGGCATCCCCTTCACCCTCCATCTCGAAAACGTAGACGCCAGGAGCGAGCGGCGGGGTCTCGTAGCGCTGCATCTCGCCCCTCGCCAGCGTTCCCTCCGCGTAGAGGCCCGGCCAGCTGTGGGTGCCCGGGCCGTCGCTGCCGCCGGGGACGAAGGTGTTGTCCTCCTCGCCACTGACGAGGATTACCTGACTGGAGTCGACCCGCTCGAAGATGCGCTCGTAGGTCAGGGGCTCGTCGTACTGCATCAGCCCTTCGACGAGCACCTTCGTAGCACTTGCCATCGAGCGGAAGAAGCTGGGCATGGCGTTGGTGACGATGTCCAGGTACTTCGTCCCCGTCGGATCGTCGGGGTTCACCTCGGCGTGTGCATCGAAGAGCGCCGTGTCGACATAGGCATAGGTGTCGCAGCCGTTCATGAAGACGATGGCATACTGCCCTCGCTGCCAGGACCCCTTCCGCGCGAGTGCGCGGATGTTGGCGCCAAGCCCCGCGTGGCCGTTGTAGGCGATGAGATCCGCCTCGGGGGTGAGCGACTCGTAGCGGTGGTCGAAGTCCGGGCCGGCGCTGCGTACGTTGTCGACCAGCAGCGCGACGACCTGAACCTGCCTACCCTCCTCGAGGGTGGCCTCAAAGGTGATATCGGGGACCGCGATGCCTGGGTAGGAGGGCACCGATTCGGGGATCGTGCGGAGCGCATGGCCAGCAAGGGCCTGCTTCATCTCCCGCACGAAGCGGTTGTAGGCGCTGATGCCCGCGTCCGAGGCATCGGTGGCACCATCCTCGTATTTCCCGAAAATGGCGACGACTTTCAGGACACCATCCGCCCAGACCTTATCGTACTCGGGGTACTTCCCGGTGGTGTTGACCTCGGAGAGGGTCACCGTGGCTTGGGCGGTGAACGCGTCCTCCTCCGAGATACGGCACCCGCTCCGCCGAGGCCGGTAGTAGTACCACATGCTGCCAGGGGTGACATCGTGCGCACCCCACTCGACACAGCTGTGACCGTAGTTGTCGGTGAAGGCCTTTTGCCCTTCGTAGCGCATGTCGATGGGCAGCGTGAAGGTGTAGGTGGCGGGCACGTCTTCCTTGTCGCCCCAGGCCACCGGCAGGCGTGCGTGGTAGGTGGTGCGGTAGGCCTCCCCGTCGCGCTCGGTCTCGATGCCGCTTAGCACGAGGCGGTCGAGGCGCCCCACCGAGCGGTCGCCGTTGAGGTGACCGATCGTATAGAGCAGCTGATCTTCGATGACCCGCTGCACGTTCCAGGTCGAACCATGTCGAACGAACCCATCGAACTCGAAGTCGAGGAAGACCGCCTCCGCACTGGTGTCATACTTCCCGTCGAGCTTCGTGATGTCGCCCGCACCGATCTCGAGTTGCCCCTCCGGTCCCCCGGCAGGCGGGGCGCCGCACGCGACCGAGAGGGCCGAAGCGGCGGCCAGGAGCGCAGTCAGAACGACGAGACGGGAACGCGGGTCACGGTGCATCGGGTGCCTCCTCCTTCGGTGCAGGCCACAGGCGGCACCTGCACCGGCTCCATGGGGTGTGCGTCGATGTAGGCAAGACGTGCACCAAATCGTAAGCTACTGAAATCAGGGCGTATTCGTCGGCATTCTCCGTCCAGCAACTGTTGGGCTGGTGCGAGCATGCTCCAGATCAAGGTGGCTCGGCGCCCGCTTCCGCCCCCGTCGCAGCTGAGGGGCAGAGCCCCCAGGGTCCGGGTCCAGACCCTGACACCGGCGCCGCCGGTGTCGCGTCCCTGCACACCGCGCCCGGCCCCGGCGGGGCCGGCGCCGGGCCGGTGCGCGCCGGAGACACAGCAGCGAGGCGCGTTTCACGCTGCGTTCCACGGGCTTGGGGTGGGGCGCCCCCCGATCTGGCCCCATTTCTTGCAGGGAGCCGCGCCAGCCAAAGGAGGTTTTCGACCATGGCCACCGCAGACGACACGCTGTCTCCGCTCGGGCGCGGGGAGGACAGCTCGGACCGCATCGAGCGGCCCGAGCCGCTCGCAACGTCGGCCTCACGCCGGCCCCTCGCTGGACTCCTACTGGTGCAGGGGGTGCTCTTCGCCGCACTCGCTGGCGCCATCCTCTGGCTGACGTCCGACCTTTCCGGACGGATGTCTGCAATCGCGGACGCCCTCCGAGTACACAGTCACACCCTCGAAGGCGTTGGCGACCGCGTGGATGCGGTGCAGGCGGACCTTCGCGATCTCGCACAGCGGCACGAGAAGCTCGAAGCGTTCCTCCACACCGACACCCGCGTGGACGTGCTCTTCCTGAAGATCCTCATCGCACGCCCCGACGTGGACCGGAGGCTCGCACGCGAGATTGCCCGACACGTGCACCACTACGCCCAGCTCTACGGCACGGATCCGGACTTGGTCCTCGCCATCATGGCAGTGGAGTCGAACTTCGATCCGAAGGCGCGGTCCCGGGTCGGTGCCGTGGGCTTGATGCAGGTGATGCCCCAGTGGAAGAAGGTGCTGGGGATCGAGGGCAGCCTCGAGGACCCAGAGACCAACATCAAGTATGGGCTGCAGATCCTGGGCTTCTACCAGCAGATGTACAAAGACCGGCAGATGGCGCTCACCGCCTACAACCGCGGACCGGGCCCAGTGGACGCTGCGTTGATGAAGGGCCGCGACCCCCACAACGGCTACGCTGCCCGAGTCCTCGAGAAGTACGAGATGCTCTCCGCCTTGAACGTGGCAAGCACACGCGACGAATGAGGGCACCCGCCCCGGTGCGTCACGGCTCTTCCGCCCATCGAAACAGTGGTTCCGGATCCTCTTTCAGCCCGGTGTGCGCCGGAACCAACGCCTTCACCTCGGTTCCGTTCGTCTCCGAGCCACCGCTGGAGAGACGTTTGGCGAGGCGCTTCAGCGATGCGATCGCCTGTGCGGGATCGTCGGTGATGAGATCCGGCGGCGGCACCAGGGCCCCGTCCCGTGTCAGGAAGCCGGAGTCACCAAGAAAGAGCACCCCGTCGAGCAGGAAGACACAGTGGCCCGGGGTGTGCCCTGGGGTGTGGAAGACGCGGACGCGTCGCTCACCGAAGCGCAGGATCTGCCCGTCCTCGAGCGGCGCCGTGGCCTGCACGCCGGGCTTCACCCGCCGCAGCCCCGAGAGCAGCGCCTTCGATCGCACCCGGCCTGCCGCGAGGTCCCAATCGGCGGGATGCAGGTAGACGGTGGCATTCGGGAATGCCCCGGCTCCACCGACGTGATCCCCATGTCCGTGGGTGAGGAGGATGGCGACCACATCGTCTGCGGTCTTGCCCCGGCGGCGCAGCGCCTCGAGGATGGGCTTCGCATCGGGGTCCATCCCCGCGTCGATGAGGAAGAAGGTGCCCTCCCCCGTATCCACCAGCCAGCTCGACGTGAAGGACTCCACCACGATGGACGCATGGGGCAGCTTCGCCGACGGGTCCAGGGGGAGAAGGGGGGCGAAGTAGATGAGCCACAGGGCGAGCACCGCCCCCGAGAGCCCGACCAGCAGCGCCCCGAGGAGCCACAGTAGCTTCTTGACCATGCTCCCTAGCTCCCACACGCGCCTGCTGCTGTAAATGCACCCCCAGATGCGGGGCGAACGGGGCGACGAGTCGCACCCGATGACCTTCGGGTTGCACCCGATGACCCCCCGCACCACCTCCCCTGCAC
>CAYYHA010000201.1:0-7967 GCA_964471535.1 uncultured Myxococcia bacterium
GTGGGGGGCCACCCCCTTCGCCGCCATCCGGTGCCCGACCCGCGGCAGCGACGGGGCGCTGGCCCATGTCGGCCAGCGATTCACCCGGGGGGCGCTTTGTGGCCGGCTCGCCCCGGGTCGAGGCACCGGGCACCGAGCGCCCCGTCCACCGGGTCCAATAGGCGCCCCCCACCGGTGTGAAGAAGAAGAAGACGACGAGGGCGCCAAGCAGCCCCAAGAGGCCGCCGCCCACCCACAGGAGCCATCCGCTGCCCCCCTCCCCGGCCGCTCGGGGCGCCGCGGCAGGCACCTCGATCCCGGCGGCGCCGTTGCGGCGCGGCGGCGCGGGCGCAGGAGAGACGGGAGGCGGCGCGCCGCGGCCCCGCTCGCCGGTGAAGGTGGGGGCGCGGGTGAGCGCCTCTAGGTGCTCCGAGCCGTCGAGGGTGGTCAGGGACTCGACCTCTTCGGGGCCGCGCTCTCCCGGCAGGGTCAGCCCGTCGTCGGTGTGCAGCGCCTCGTCGTCGGCCAGCGACTCTTCGATGAGATCGCCGACCAGGGCCGGGGTGGGGGGCGGCGGAGGCGCTGCCGTGCCACCGGGGTCGGTCCACTCCCGGTCCGACGCCCCCAGCACCGAGGGCGCGTCGAGGATCTCGTCCTCCTCGAGGATCTCGTCGTCGATGATCTCGCCGCCCTCGAGAAGGGGCTCGGGCTCGAGTCCCGGCGCCGTCTCCGGGCCCTCGAGCGCCCGCGCGTCGAGGAGGGTCGGCGGCTCTTCCTCGTCGAGGGGGCTTCGGGCCGCGAGTTCTGTGGGCGGCTCCTCCAACGGCGCCTGCTCCGGCGGCAGGCGACCGAGCACGGTGGGAATCTCGTCCTCGTCGCCCGCGTCGGTCTCCTCCACATCGGCGAGCGCCTCCTCGGGGACCGGCGGAGGCGCGGGGCCGTCGACACCGAAGGAGATCCGCTCCCGCCGCGGCGGCGCCACGCTCGGCGTCGCCTCCGCGTCCTCGTCGAGGGGAAGGATCTCGAACTCACCGGTATGGAGGAGTTCGGGCCCCTCCTCCTCGACAGGGGCGCGCCGCGCCCGGGCGCCTGCTCCCGCCTCGCGCAGCGCCCCCGCGTGACGGGGGAGACCGCCGGCCAGGACGGCGGTGAAGTCCTCCATGAACTGCTCCGCCGACGCATAGCGGTCCTTGGGCCGGGACGCGGTGAGCTTTTTGAAGATGCTGTCCATCGCCCGGGGCAGATCGTCGCGCGCGACGTGGAGGTCGAGCCCCTTCGCCGGATCGTAGACCTCACCGGTGAGCATCTCGCCTAAGAGGACGCCCAGGGAGTAAAGATCGGCGGCGGGGCTCACATCCTGTCCGGCAATCACCTCCGGCGCCAGGTAGCGCTCCGTCCCTCCCCGCACCTTCTGTGCGGCGATGAAGGGGACCCGGGGGACGAAGCAGGCCTCCCGGAAGTCGGTCACCTTCAGCAGGTCGGGCAGGACGATGACGTTGCCCGGCTTCAGGTTGCCGTGGGCGACGCCCTGCTCGTGGGCGTAGGTCAGGGCGAGGCAGAGCTGCGCAAAGATGGGCTCGAGCTCCCGCACCTCGAAGCGCTGCCCCTTCCCGTGGCGCAGGTCGATGATCTTGCGCAGGGTGAGCCCCTCGAGGTGCTGCATGACCAGGTAGGGCCGGTCGCCGTCGAATCCCTCCTCGTAGATGCGCACGATGTTGGGGTGGGAGAGATCCCGGGCGAGGCGCGCCTCGCGCCGGAACACCTCGCGCTCCTCCTCGGACTGCATCAGCTTGCTGGTGACCACCTTCACCACCACCTGCACGTCCACCTCGCGGTCGAGGGCGCGGTAGACGATGCCGATGGGGCCCTGTCCGAGGACCTGCTTCACCTCGTAGCGCCCAGCGATGCGCTGGCCCACCTTGTAGGCCCCGGGGACATCGATCGACTTGATGCGCTTGGGGACCGGTGGCGGTCCCCCGGAGCGGCGGTAGGTGCCGGTGAACGCCTGCCCGCAGGTCCCGCACTTGGGGGACCCGTCGGGGACGTGGCTGCCGCAGCGATAACAGAGCAAGGTCTCGTTCTTCCCCTTTGGCCGGCCGTGGGAGCGGCGGGAAGGTAGCAAGGAAGCCTTGATCTTACAACGAGTTAGCCCCCTTACCGCTCGGGAGGCGACGCGACTCGGCGCCGACCTCGGGGCCGCCGGCGACCGGAGCACGGGCGGAGCCGGGCGCCGCCTAGCGTCCCGTGGACCCGAAGCCCCCGCTCCCTCGGGCCGTCTCGTCGAGGCGCACCCGCGTCCGCCAGGCGACCTTCGCCACCGGCGCCACCACCAGCTGCGCGATGCGATCCCCCCGGGCGATCGCGAAGGGCGCCGAGCCCAGGTTCATGAGGATGACCTGGATCTCGCCCCGGTAGTCGGCATCGATGGTCCCCGGGGCGTTGGGGAGCACGATGCCGTGGCGCAGGGCGAGGCCGCTGCGGGGGCGCACCTGCGCCTCGTAGCCAGGCGGCAGGGCGATGGCGATGCCGGTGGGCACGAGGGCGCGCTCCCCTGCGTCGAGGGTGAGCGCCACGTCGGCCCGCAGGTCCATCCCCGCCGAAAGCTCGGTCTCATAGGCAGGCAGCGGCAGGGGCTCGCCGCGCCCCCCGACCCGGACGACCTCGACCTCGACGACCATGGCCCTTGCCTACCAGGGCCCCCGCGCCCTGTCAGGCCCCCGTCCTCGGCCCGCCCCGCTAGGCCGGGGCGCTACCGGTCGGCCTCGCAGGAGCCCGACCTCGCGGGAGCACGGCGCCGGCGGTCGGGGCGCAGAGAGCCCCCCTCGACGCCGTGCGCGCGACCCCCTAGATTCGCGCGGCGATGGACCTCCACCTGCGTCTGGCGAGCACCCTCTTCTGGCTCTTCATGCTCCTCTCCTCGGTGCTCCTCTTTCCGATTGCCCTCGTGATCTGGGCGCTGACGGCCCCCTTCGACCGGCGCCGGTGGCTGCTCCACCGCTTCACCTCGCTGTGGGCCAGCCTCTACACCTGGCTGAACCCCGCCTGGCCCATCACCCTTGAGGGCCGCGAGAAGTGGGACGACCGCCGTGCCTACGTCGTCGTCGCAAACCACCTCTCGCTCGTCGACATCCTGGTGCTCTTCCGCCTCTTCAAGCACTTCAAGTGGGTGAGCAAGATCGAGAACTTCCGCGTGCCCTTCATTGGCTGGAACATGTGGCTGAACCGATACATCCCGCTGGTGCGGGGCGATGCGGCGAGCGCGCGTAAGATGCTGGAAGCGTGCAAGGAGGCGCTCGCGGAAGGCAGCAGCGTGATGATCTTCCCCGAGGGGACGCGCTCGAAGGATGGCCGGCTCCGGCCCTTCAAGTCCGGCGCCTTTCGCCTGGCCCTTCAGTGCAAGGTGCCCATCCTGCCCATCGTCATCGAGGGCACCGGCGATGCACTCCCCAAGGCGGGCTACATCCTGCGCGGTCGCCATCCGATCCGCGTGCGCATCCTCGATCCCATCGAGCCGGAGGCGTTCCAGGGCGAGACGGTGGAGTCTCTCACGGCCCGCGTCCGGCAGCGCTTCGCCCGCGAGCTGGGCGAGGAGGCGCCGGCGGCGGGCGGAACCGAACGCGTCGCCTGAAGCGCGGACGGCGGCGGCCACGGCACCTTGCCCCGGCGCGAGGGAGGGGCTAACGATGGCCCCCCACGCTCCCGAGCAGAAGGAGGTCCCCATGCTCACGCTGCGAACGGCCATGCTCCTCACGGCGGTCGCGCTCGTTCCTCTCGCCGCCACCGCGGCCAAGAAGAAGGCCCCCGCGCCGAAGAAGGCCTCTTCGGCGGAGACACCGGCGCTCGAGATCCCCTTCGAGAAGTACACCCTGCCCAACGGGCTCGAGGTGATCCTCCACGAGGACCACCGGCTGCCCCTCGTGGCGGTGAGCGTCTGGTATCACGTCGGCGCCTTCCACGAGCCCCCGGGGCGCAGCGGCTTCGCCCATCTCTTCGAGCACATGATGTTCCAGGGCTCGGAGCACGTCGGCCCTGACCAGCACTTCAAGATCCTGGAGGAGATCGGCGGCACGGGGATGAACGGCACCACCAACTTCAACCGAACCAACTACTTCGAGACGGTGCCCTCCAACCAGCTCGAAACGGCGCTGTGGCTGGAGAGCGACCGCATGGGCTTCCTTCTCGAGGCGATGACGCCGGAGATGCTGGAGAACCAGCGCGAGGTGGTGAAGAACGAGCGGCGCCAGCGCACGGAGACGGCGCCTTACGGACTGGCCGACGAAGCGGCATGGAAGGCGCTCTTCCCCAAGCCCCACCCCTACCACGGCATGGTGATCGGCTCGATGAAAGATCTCGACGCCGCCACGCTGAAGGACGTGCGGGAATTCTTCAAGAAGTGGTACGCGCCCTCGAATGCGACCCTGGTCGTCGCAGGTGACTTCGACCCGGCACAGGCCAAGAAGCTCATCGACAAGTACTTTGGAACCCTGCCCAAGCGCCCGAAACCGACCCCACCGAACGTAAAGAAGGCAAAGCTCGACAAGGAGGTCGTGATCCACTTCGACGAGCCGGTGGCACCGCTGCCGAAGGTGGAGATCCTCTGGCACAGCCCGGCGGCCTTCGAGGAGGGAGACGCCGCGGCCGACGTGCTCGCCTCGATCCTCGCGGGAGGGAAGTCGAGCCGTCTCGAGCGTCGCCTGGTCCACGAGCTGGAGATCGCCCAGAGCGTCAGCGCCCTTCAGTACTCCATGGGGTTGCAGTCGGCGTTCATCATCGAGGCGGTGGCCCGACCGGGCGTGAGCACGGACCGGCTCCTCGAGGAGATCGACAAGGTCCTGAACGAGATCCGGGAGAAGGGCGTCACCGAAGAAGAGGTGCGCCGGGCGGTCAACAAGTACGAGACCCAATTCGTCAGCGGGCTGCAACAGCTCGGAGGCTTCGGCGGACGCGCCGAGCAGCTGCAGCGCTACAACCATTTCCTCGGCGATCCGGGCTACCTCGCACAGGACATCGCCCGGTACCATGCCGTCACCCCCAAGGACGTGCAGGACTTCGTGCGTGAGTGGCTCACCGACAAGCGGGTCGTCCTGCATGCCATCCCCAAGACCCAGGCCACGCCGAAAGACGCCCAGGCCAGCGCCCAGGTGGGCACGGCCTCGGCACCCAGCGAGGCTGCGAAGAAGGAGGCGAAGTGATGCGCCGGCAGGGAGCCATCGTCGGTTCGCTCTTGCTCTTCCTTGGACTGCTCGCCAGCTGCGGGGCCTCCCCCGAGCGCCCCGACGAGAGCGCAAAGAAGATCAGCCAGGAAGGAAACGCGCCCCAAGCCGCCGGCGCCCAGGCCTCCGCCCAAGACGCAGGCCAAGCACAGGACAGCGCCCCGGCTCGAGCCGAAGCCACCGGGAAGACGCCTCGGCCGGCCGAGGCTGCCGAGCCCAAGCCTGAGCGCTACATGCCGCCGGAGCCCTGGCGGGAGAAGCGGCCCGCGCCGGGCGAGGCCCCCACCCTGAAGGCACCCGCTTTCGCCCAGAAGCGCCTTCCCAACGGGCTGACGGTGATCGTCAGCGAGCGCCACGACCTCCCCCTCGTGAACATCAGTGTCGCGCTGCGCAGCGGAAGCGCGCAGGACCCGCAGGGGAAGGCCGGGCTTGCGGAGCTCACCTACGAGATGCTCCTCGAGGGCGCGGGCAAGCTCGATGCCTTCGCCCTCGACGAGGCCTTTGGCGACCTGGGCACCTCACCGCAGGCGGGCGTCGGCCCCGACGGCGGTGGGGTCGGGGTGCGGGTCCTCAAGCGCAATGCGGATTCCGCGCTCTCCCTCCTCTCGACGGTGGTCCGCCGGCCGCGCTTCGACAAAGAGGCCTTCGACCGCAAGAAGAAGAAGGCCCTGGCCGACCTGGCGCGCCTCTCGGGCAGTCCGCAGTTCCTCGCGCAGGAGGCCTTCGCCGCCACCATCTTCGGCGAGACCCACCCCTATGGCCATCCCAGCTCCGGGACGCCGAAGTCGGTGGAGGGCATCTCCCTCCGGGATGTGAAGGGCTTCTACAAGAAGCACTTCGGCCCCAGGAACGCGGCGCTCGTCGTGACCGGAGACGTCACCCTCGCCGAGGCCGTGAAGTGGGCGAAGAAGCACTTTGGCCGGTGGCGGGGCAAGGCGCGTCCCCCCAAGGCACCCTCCGAGCCGCCGGTTCGGAAGCGGGAGCAGGTGGTACTCGTGCCGAAGGCGGCCCTCAATCAGACCATCGTGGTCTGGGGCCGGCCCGCCGTACCGATCGGCCACCCGGACGAGTTCGCGCTGCGGATCGCCAACGACGTCTTCGGCGGTCAGTTCAGCTCCCGCCTGAACATGAACCTGCGGGAGGAGAAGGGCTACACCTATGGTGCCTACGGCTGGTACGACGGCCGGCGGGGTGCCGGGGTCCTCGCGGCCTACAGCGCCGTTCGCGCCGACGTCACCGGGCCCTCGGTGGCCGAGTTCGTCCAGGAGACGAAGGGCATCGTCGAGAAGCCCATCACCGAGGCCGAGATGGAGGCGGCGCGCGAGGGCGAACTGCGCGGGATTCCGGGGAAGTTCGAGACGGTCGACGCCCTCGCGGCCACGGGAAGCGCCCTCTTTCAGAAGGGGCTGCCCCTCGACCGCATCGAGCGCATGATCAAAGCCTACCGCGGCCTCTCCTTGGACACGGTGCGCGAGACGGCCAAGAAGTACTTCGTGCTCGATACGATGCAGCTGGTCCTCGTGGGCGACCCGGAGGTGGTGAAGACTCAGGTGCCTCCGCTGAAGCTGGGTGCCCTCGTCGAGCGCCCGCCTCTGGGGGTGGCGCCGGAGGAGGGCAAGCCCTCGGCCGCGAAGTAGGCGGCGGCGGGACTCGTTGGGCGGACGGCGAGCCCATCCGCACGGCGGCCCCCGAGGGGCCGCCGTGCTGCGTCTGCTGGCGGCGCTGCGTCGCAGCCGGCCCTCATTCGTTGCGCGACCGCTCCGGTTCCAACGCCGGGGGCGCAGGCGGCGCCACGCTGCCTGCGGCCGCCGCGTGGGCGCGGGGGCTCTGCCGCGGGGCTGGCCCCACGTAGCGAACGTACGCGTCGGGCAGGTGCTGCAACAACTCCGGCGCCTGCACGGCGCCCTCGACGGCGTTGGCGAGATAGGCGGCGTGCAAGGCAACCATCCCCAGGTGCCCGATCGCAGTGACGTCGAAGCCCAAGTCGAGGAAGAGGGCGGCGGTCCCGAGGGCGAGGTTTGGCTCGAGCCCGATCTCCTCCGAGATCGTGCGCACCTCGAGCACCCGCGACCAGTAGGGCCCCTCATGGCCCAGCTCACGCAGGCGCTCGGCCAGCGCATCCAGACGCTCGTCTCTCGGCCGGAAGGGCACGCCAAAGCCGGGAAGACCACGTCCGCGGGGACGGCGTTTCAGGAAGGCCCGGAGCCCTTCGTCGTCCCCTTCGGGGACCTGTGCAACGAGTTCTTGGAGCAGCCGCGCCGCGCTTGCGCCTGTCGCCGCGCCCACGGCGGCGTCTGCCTGCCAGGCATAACTCGCAGCGACGCCAGGCCACGCGCTCCCATAGGCACTGACGAGGCGCGCAATCTTCAGGGGCCAAATTCGGGGATCGGCCACCGTGGCGGACACGATGAGGGCGTCGATGAGCTCGACCTCTCTGGGCGTTGGGCGCCTGCCGCTGATCGCAAGAACGACCAGCTCCGTGAAGGTGGCACCCTTCAGCTCCTCGAACACCGACCAACCATGGAAGTCCTGCCGATCCCAGCCGGCGTGCGCCACACGCGTCGGCAGGCGAGGCACCTCGAGATCAGCTTCCATCTCGTGCTCCCTCGTAGACATAGTCGGGCAGCCGCATGGGATAGCTCTTCAGCGCACCCGCGCGGTGGGCGAGGGCCTCCGCCGCAAGAGGTCCGATCCGCGCACTGACCATGAAGGTCACCAGCTGCGCGTCGTCTTCCACGCCCAGCGCCTTCAGCTCGTCGAGGCCGGCCGCAACCA
>CAYYHA010000202.1:0-7917 GCA_964471535.1 uncultured Myxococcia bacterium
CCTCGTCCCCGGCCGGGTCCACCTCCACGTGACCGGGGGCCACGACCTCGCCGAATGGGAGACCCCCCCCTTTCTCGCCTTCCGCTCCCTCCTCTGTGAGATCCAGGCGGGGCTCATCGCCCTGCGCGCCGGCGCACCCGCGGTCACCCTCTCCTTCGGAACCGAGCGCGTTCGTAGCGAGCGGCCGTGCTCCGAGGCACCAGCGGGGCGCACGATCGGGCGCGGCAGCACCTGCGCCGCCGCGCCCTGGCACCTCTTCCAGGCGGTGCTCCGCGCCGCCCTCGACTTCTGCGCCGCGTGGGTGGCGCGATGGCCGGCGCAGGCAGGCAACCCCTGCCTGGCCGAAGTGGTAGAGAGCGCCCAGGCGGACCTGGCACAGGTGGAGGAGTGGCTGGAGGGGGACCGCCCGGCGACGGCGCCGCTTTCCCCCACCCTCGAGCCGAGACCCGGCCGCCGGCCTGCGTCGCAGCGGCCCCTCGGCCCCCACCGCCTACGGCGCGTCGCCTTCCGACCCCTGTGGCACTTCGACGCCGGCCCCCTCGAGGCGCCCGGCCTCTGCCGCCTGGGCACGCGCTGGCTCGTTCATGGCGAGGACGGTCTCTTCGCCCTCTCGCGGCGTCAGGGCCGCTGCGCCTGGCAGATCGGCGACACCCGCGCGGTCTGGCTCGGACCGCGGCCGAGCGACGGCATCCTCGTCGCAACGGGGAGCAACCTGGACCTCGTCACGCCGGCCGGCGCGACCGCCTGGTCGGTCCCCGCCCCCCGCGGCGCGTACGGGGGCGGGCACTACGTGCTCGGCCGGGGGCTCGTCATCGCCGCCTTCGACGGATCGCGGGTGGAGGCGCGACGCGCGGCGGACGGCGCCCGGGTGTGGGCCTTCGAGCCCCCCGGCCGGGGACGAAGCGACCTGTGCGGCGAGACGGGGCACCTGGTCGCCGCCACCGCTGGCGGTGTGCTCTATGGGCTCGACCCCCGAACGGGCGAGGTGCGCTGGCGCATCCACAGCGACCTCGAGGCCACCCATCCGCCGCTCGCCGTCGGCCCGCGCATCGTCCTCCTCGGGCGCAGCGACGAAGGACCCGCAGCGTTTCTGGTCGATGCAGCCACCGGGCGGTCGGGGCGCATCGTCCCCCTGCCCGTGGACCGCTTGGGGCGAGAGGTGGTGGTCTGGGGGGGACGCCTGCACCTGCCGGCCACCGTCTCCGGAGAGGCGGCGCTCCTGCTGCTCCGGCCGTCGGGCACTTACACCCGCTTGCTGCCCGAGGGTCTCTTCGGAGTGCCGGTGGTGTGGCCTGCGCGGGGCCGCTTCTTCGTCTCCGATGCCGGTGGGCGGGTGGCGGCACTCGATGGCTTGGGCCGGCGGCGCTGGTTCCACACCCTGCCCCCGTGCGAGCTCGGCACCGCCCCTCGCCTCGCCCTCTCCCGAGGTGTCCTGCTCGCCGCCCGCGATGCCCTCTTCGCCCTCTCTCCCGAATGCGGCGAGGTGTGGGGCCGCCTCGCGCTGCCCGGGCTCCTCGCGGCCCACCTGCTGCGCGTCTCGGACGACCTCTCCTTCGTGGTCGCCGACGAGGAAGGGGTGGTCCACGCCTGTCGCCTCGCCACCCACCTGAGCGTGGTGACCGACACCTAGGCCCGACGGGCGCCGGGTCCGGCCCGCATGAGGTCGCCCGGCGCGCGGTGCCACCGCCGTAGCGCCTCAGCCAAACGGCCACCGCCCGCGCGGTGCCACCCCGCTCCTAGATGCCCAGGAAGAGCCGCTTGCCAAAGTTGAGCGCCAGCTCGGCGTCGAAGATCTTCCGCGCCGCCGCCTCGATGTCGTACTCCACGCGCAGGTACTCGAAGGTCTCCGCCTCGGTGTCGTAGATGCCCGCGCAGGCACGGTTGTCGTAGTCGCGGGGCTGTCCCACCGATCCGACGGTGATGATGTAGCGGTAGCCGTCCTTCAGGCGGAACTTCTGCCCCACCACGTCGATGGCCTCGTGCGTGTTGAGGGCGAAGCACTTGGTCAGATGGCTGTGCCCGATGAAGTTGGCACGGGCCAGCTTCGGCGCCTCCTCCAGCATCTCCTGCACCTGCTCGAGGGCGAAGATGTACTCGTAGGCCTCGGGGTTCAGCGGGTTGCCGTGGCAGTAGACGATGTCGTGCGCCTCGTCGTCGACGCGGTAGGGAAGCGACTCGAGCCAGGCGAGGTTCTCCGGCGAGAGGCGCTCCTTGCACCAGTCGAGAGCGTGGCGAGCGGCGTCGTAGTAGTAGCTGTAGTCCATCCGGCCGGCGACCGCCGCGTCGTGGTTGCCCAGGATGGTCACGTCCGCCCGCTCCCGGATCAGGGTGCAGCACTCGTCGGGCTGGGCACCGTAGCCAACGATGTCGCCGAGGCACACGTATCGGTCGATCGACTGCGCGTCGTAGGCCTCGAAGACCTTCGTCAACGCATCAAGGTTCCCATGGACGTCCGAGAAAATGCCGATGCGCACGTGTACCCAAGCTCCAGCGTCCGGACGCTAACACACGCGTGCGAGGGGCAGCAACGACGCGACCCAGCCTGGTGCCACAGCGCCTCGGGCTGGGTCGCCCCAGACCACCGGGGGCGAATCAGCCCTCCGACGGCTCGGCGAGGATGCGGTCGACGAAGCTGCGGATGCACGCCTGCGCCGCAGGGTCTAGGGCCTCGAACTTCAGGCCCATGCCCGGGGGCCCACCCGTCGCCGCCTGCCCATCGCGGCGCCACACCACCACCGCCTCGGCCTCGAGCTCCTCCTCACCGAGGGCCCAGCGCACCTTGGCGCGTGCGCCCTCGGCCAGGGGGGCGAAGGTCTTCACGAAGAGGCCCCCCTCCGAGAGGTTGGCCAGCTGCGCATAGATGGTGATGCTGCCGCTTTCGCACCAACACCGCTGATGGACGGGGATACGCCGGTGGAGCCGCTTCGGTCGAGTCACGCTTTGGGTCCCTGTTCGGGGCCCCCCGCAAGCCAGCGCCTAGCCGCTGGCTCGATTCCACCCGTTTTCGGTTGTGGTCTCGAGGATGTACCGCCCAGACCCCAGCCATTGTAGGGCTGTGTCCGACGCGGCGTCAACGGCAGCCCTGGATCACTCTGACTTCCCCTGCCTGCTCCGCTGGGAGCAACGTGGCGAGCGGGCGCTCCACCGGGCGGCGCCCGGTGCCCGGCGCGACGAGCGCCGCCCCCCTCACGGGGGGTCCGCAGGCTCGAAGTCGCGCAGGACCTCGGGGGAGATATCGTCGAAGTGCGTGAGGGCTCGGAAGTCCTTCATGCGGGCGGCAATCTCTCTCGGCCCCAGGGTCTGCATGCGTTCGAGGGAGAAGCCCTGCACCGCAAACGAGGCCATCACGCTGCCGGCCACCATCGCCTGCCGCACCGTATCTCGGGCGAGATCGCCCGCTTGGGCCAGGTACCCCATCAGTCCGCCCGCGAAGCTGTCCCCAGCTCCGGTGGGGTCCACCACGTCGAAGAGGGGGAAGGCCGGCGCGTAGAAGACGTGCCCCTCGTCGAAGAGCATCGCACCGTACTCGCCCCGCTTCACGATGAGCCGCGCAGGCCCCATCGCGCGGATGGCCTCTGCGGCCTTCACGATGTTGTGCTCACCGGAGAGCTGGCGCGCCTCGCTGTCGTTGATGACCAGGAGATCGACGCGCTCCAGCGTGCGAAGCAGCGCGTCTCGCTTCCCGTCGATCCAAAAGTTCATCGTGTCGCAGGCGACCAGCCGCGGCCCCTCCACCTGCTCCACGACCTCGCGCTGCAGGTCGGGGTCGATGTTGGCGAGGAAGACGTACTCGCTGCGACGCTGCGCCTCCGAGAGCGTGGGACGGAAGTCCGCGAAGACGCCCAGCCGCGTGTCCAGCGTCTGTGGATCGGCCAGATCCCAGTCGTACTTTCCTTTCCACCGGAAGGTCGGGCCCGCGATGCGGGCGAGGCCCGAGAGATCGACCCCCCGCTCCGAGAGGAAGCGCAGGCACGCCTCGGGGAAGTCCTCTCCCACCACGGCGACCACACAGACCTCGGTGAAGTAGGAGGCCGCAGTGGAAAAGTAGGTGGCAGACCCGCCCCAGAGGGACTCACGAACGCCAAATGGGGTCTCGATGTCGTCGAGCGCCATCGAGCCAACGACGAGTAGGGACATGGAAGGGCTCCAACGTGGAAGGCTACGGCATGAAGGGATCCTAGGTCTTGGGCGCTTTGCCTGAGTCGATGGGCGGCAGGCGGCGCCGCATCAGCCGGGCGGCGTCTCGTGCTCCTCGGGCCCGAGATAGCGCCCGATGATGGGTTCGAGGCGGGCGCGGGTGGCCTCGGGGACGAGGTGGGCCGGCGTCATGATCGCATGGGCCAGTGCATCCTTGCACGCGCAGCACCGCTCTGCCGGAAGCCGGCGGGCGAGCTGGCGGATGGTCTCCCGCGCCCGCTC
Organism: uncultured Myxococcia bacterium; assembly: GCA_964471535.1. Taxonomy (GTDB): domain Bacteria; phylum Myxococcota; class Myxococcia; order SLRQ01; family SLRQ01; genus CAYYHA01. The sequence continues at coordinate 4,420 of CAYYHA010000202.1, forward strand.
CACGTTGGCGCGGAGGATCTCGAGCACGGCGTCCACGCTCACCGCCGCCTCGTCCTCGCGCCAGGCGTCGTAGTCGGTGGAGAGTGCCAGCGTCACGTAGCAGATCTCCGCCTCGCGGGCGAGCTTCGCCTCGGGGAGGTTGGTCATCCCGATCACGTCGGCACCGAGGCTGCGATGGAAGAGAGACTCGGCGCGCGTGGAGAAGGCCGGCCCCTCCATGCACACGTAGGTCCCTCGGGGATGCACCCGCTCGCAGGCAGCGCGCGCCGCCTCCACCAACACGGGGTGGAGCTGCCCGCACACGGGATCGCCGAAGGCGACGTGCGCCGCGATGCCCTCGCCGAAGAAGGTGGACGGGCGCCCGCGGGTGCGATCGAGGAACTGATCCACGCACACCACGTCGCCCGGTGCGATCTCCTCGCGCAGGGAGCCCACGGCGCTGATGGAGAGGATGCGCTCGACGCCCAGCACCTTGAAGCCATAGATATTGGCGCGCGCGTTGAGCTCGCTCGGCAGGATTCGGTGCCCCACGCCGTGGCGGGGCAGAAAGACCAGGGTGACCTCCCCGAGGCGGCCCCGAACGTAGGCGTCCGACGGCGGCCCGAAGGGCGTGTCGACCTCCACCCGCTCCACACCGCTGAGGTCCGGGAGATCGTAGAGGCCGCTGCCGCCGATGACGCCCAGGGTCTTCGCTTCCGCCATGGCGGCTGGGGTGATATCAGCCGCCCGCCGGGCCGGCAACACCGGGCTGGCCCGCGGCGGCCGCGCCGCCGGCCCCGGCTGTGGCGAGCTGCCCGCAGGCCGCCGCGATGTCCCGCCCCCGGGAGCGGCGCACGACCGCTGTCAGCCCGCGCCGCGCCAGGCGCGCACGAAACGCCTCCACCACCGCCTCCGGGGGCCGGTGGAAACCGAGCAGCGGGCTTTCGTTGTAGGCGATGAGGTTCACCTTGGCGGGAATGCCCCGGAGCAGTCTTGCCAGCCGGTCCGCATCCTCCATGGCATCGGTCACGCCATCGAGGAGCACGTACTCGAAGGTGATGCGGCGCCCCCGCCGCATGGGGAAGCGCCGGCACGCGTCGAGCAGCTCGGCGAGGCTCCAGCGGCGGTTCACCGGCATCAGGCGCGAGCGCACCTCGTCGGTGGTGCCGGTCAGAGACACGGCGAGCTTCACCTCGGTCTCGCGTCCGAGCCGCTCCATCGCCGGGACGAGTCCACTGGTGCTCACGGTGATGTGGCGGTGGGAGAAGTTGGCGCCCGCTTCGCTCTGCAGAAGTTCCAGGGAACGCTTCACCTCGGCGTAGTTGTGCAGGGGCTCGCCCATGCCCATGTAGACGAGGTTGGTCACCGGACGCGGACCGGGCAGGCCGCGGGTCTCGATGAGCCACCGGTTGACCCGGTAGACCTGATCCACGATCTCCCCCGCCGCGAGGTTGCGCACGAGGCCCATCGTCGCGGTCATACAAAACGCACAGCCCATGGCGCAGCCGACCTGCGTCGAGATGCACAGGGTCTGGCGATCGGGCGGCCGGCCGGGCGCCACCTCATCGTCGTCACGATCCCGCCACTCGGGGAGGTACACGCTCTCGATGGCGTGCCCATCGCGGGTGAGGAAGCGGAACTTCACCGTCCCATCGCGCGAGGCCTGCACCTCGTCGAGCGAGAGCGGCGTGACGGAGGCGCACGTCTCGAGGCGGGCGCGCAGCGCCTTGGGGAGGTCGCTCATCTCCTCGAAGCGCTCGGCGTAGCGGTGGTGCAGCCACCGGTAGATCTGCCGCGCACGGTAGGCCGGCTCACCGAGTCCGGCGACGAAGCGCTCGAGTTCGGGCAAGGTCGATCCCCGCAGGTCGGGTGCTTCACGTGCCGGCGGCGTCATGCCTCGACGGAGTAGTACGCCGCCGCGTCGCTCGCCACCCCGGACGCACCGTGGCCCGAACGCGCGGCGACCGAAGCACCGCCCTCGGTGCCCTTCCCCGGCGGCGCCTCTCCCCCCGGGGCCGCGCCCGCATCGCCGGTGGGCGTTCCTCGCTCGATCTCCACCGCGGAGACGCGCTTCTCGTCGGCGGCACGCACGGTGAAGGTCCACCCGGCATAGGCCACCACCGAGCCGGGCGGGGGCACCTGCCCCGCCGTCGCCGTGAGAAAGCCCCCCACCGTCTCGTAGTCGCCGTCCTTGGGAAACTCGATCTCGAGCACGTCCTCGAGTTCGCGCAGCGGAAGGCCCGCGTCGACCAGGAGCTTCCCATCGGGAAGCACGCGAATCAGACGCTGCGCCACATCGTACTCATCGTGGATCTCGCCCACGATCTCTTCCACCACGTCCTCCAGCGTCACGATGCCGCTGGTGCCGCCGAACTCGTCCACGACGATGGCCAGGTGCGTGCGCCGCGCCTGCATCTCGGTGAGCAGCCGGGAAACCTTCATCACCTCGGGCACGAAGAAGGGGCTGCGCAGGTACTCGCGCACGTCGAAGTGCTCGGCATCGAGGGTCTGGCGCCGGAGCGCCCCCAGGAGATCCTTCACGTAGAGCACCCCGATGATGTTGTCGATGGTTCCATCGAAAACCGGAATGCGGCTGTGTTCGCTCTCCTCGATGAGCTGGAGCACACCGTCGTAGGGCGTGTCCACGTCGAGCGCGACCACGGAGGTCCGCGGAACCATGATCTCCTTCACCCGCAGATCGGTGAACTCCAGCACGCTGGTGAGCAGCTCCTTCTTCACCCCTTCGAGCGCGCCCACCTCGCTGCCGAGGCCGATGATGAAGTCGATGTCCTCGCTGGTGACCGGCGCGCGGGCGGATTTGGCTCCAAGCAACCGGGCGACCCCGCCGGTGACCTTCACGAAGGCCCAGGCCACCGGATAGGAGACCACATAGAAGGGCCAAAGGACCCTGAGCACGAAGGGCGCCACGGCCTCGGCGTGCTCTCGCGCCAGGGTCTTCGGGGTGATCTCGCCGAAGACGAGGACCAGCAGGGTCATCACGCCGGTGGCGATGCCCACCCCCGCACTGCCGAAGAGACGCGTCGCAGCACTCGTGGCGATGGCGGTGGCCGCGATGTTGACCAGGTTGTTGCCGATGAGGAGTGTGGTCAGGACCTGCCGGGGGTGTTCGATCCACAAATCGAGGATCCGCCCCCGGTCGCCGAGCCGCTCCCGCAGCTGCCGTGCCTTCGCATCGCCGAGTGCGGTCAGCGCCGTCTCGGTCCCCGAGAAGAAGAACGATCCGATGAAGAGGGCAACAAGTGCCCAGAGTTCCCAGGCAGTCGCAGGTTCAGGAGGGTCCAACGGAGTAGAATCTAACAACCGGTCGCGGGCGCTTCAACGCACCCGCCGCTCGAGGGCGCGATCCGGCCGCAGCCGTCCCCATCCCACCACGGGCCCGCGCGGGCTGCACCCCTCGCCGCCCTCACCGGCGGTGCACCTGCCCCAGGCGCCGCGTCGATCCGCGGGGTCAGCCGCGGTGGAAGACCTCGCTCTGGCGGAAGAACCAGGCGATCTCGG